>JANOFY010000295.1:0-18375 GCA_031413895.1 Planctomycetota bacterium
CCGCAAGTCGAGGCCATCGACTTCGCGCTGATCCGCTGGTCGCAAACCGGCGACACCGCGATGCTGCAGCTCGTGCGGCGCACGCTGCGACACATGCAGGAAGGCGAGATCCACGACACGGTGGAGGGCGGCTTCTACCGGTACGCGACGCAGCCCGACTGGAGCGTGCCGAACCACGAGAAGATGCTGGACTCCAATGCACAGCGACTGCACGCCTATCTCGAAGCGTGGCAGACGCTCGGCGAGGAGTCCTTCAAAGAGACCGCGGAAGGAATCCTGAGCTGGATGTACGAGACGCTACTCGACAAGGAGACGCGCGCGTTCAAGGGCAGCCAGGACGCGAATCCGGCGTACGCGCACCTCACGACGCGCTTGGCGCGCAAGGAGTTCGGCGCTCCGGCGTGCGATCCGACGATCTTCACCAATTTCAACGCCATTGCGGTGTCGTCGCTGCTCAAGGCGTCGGTCGTGCTCAAGGATGCGCGTCACCGCGAGCAAGCGCTCGCGACGCTCGACTTCCTCGTCGAGGAGCTCTTCGACAACACGCGCGGCATGTACCACTACTGGGATGGCGGCTATCACCTCCCGGGTTTGCTCAGCGATCAGGCGTACATGCTGCGCGCATTGATCGACGCAACGCAGTTCGCGGGCGAGAACCGCTACCTCGCGCCGGCGCGACAGCTCGCGGACCTCTCGATCGAAAATCTGCAGAGCCAGAACGCGGGCTTCTACGACACGCTCTTCGATCCGGCTGCGCGCGGCGGACTGCGACGGCGCAATCGATCGATCCTCGAGAACTCGGTGATGGCCGAAGCGCTGCTGCGCCTGGCGCACCTCACGCGCGACAACGACTATGCCGATACCGCGCGCGAGACGCTGACGTCGTTCGTCACCGACTACAAACGCTACGGCCACTTCGTCGCGGGCTACGGGCGCGCGGTCGACTTGCTCTTCCACGAACCGGTGCACGTCACCATCGTCGGCGCGCGATCGGACGAAGCGACGCGCACGCTCGCCGAGGCCGCGCTGCGTCCCTATGTCGCGAGCCGGATCGTGCAACTCATCGATCCGGGTGAGGACGTCGAGTTGCTTACTCGTTCGGGCCTGCCCGCGCCGCGCAGCGCGACCGAACCGCCGCGCGCGTACGTCCACCGCGGCCGCGAGAGCTACGCCGAGACGTCGGATCCCGTGCGCTTGCCGGCTCTCATGACGCGCACCGAGCGCGGAAGCTGAGAAACCGAGTCGAGATACCGCGTCACGTGCCCTCGGAGGGCTCGCGAGCGATCTGAGCGCCCGACGGCGACCGGCGCCGAGCGCGGGCAGGATTGCGGGTCCTCGAGTTCATTCGCGCCGATGTCCTGCACGCCGGCCGAGCCCGTGGCCCGACCGCCGACTTGACTGCGAGCTTTTTTACCGTCAAATTGCTCGCGATGTATACACGGCTGCTGTCGCTCCCCGAACGCACGTTCTTCCTGTTCGGGCCACGCGGCACGGGCAAGACGACCTGGCTGCGCGCGAAGCTGCCGAAAGCCACGTGGTTCGACCTCGTCCGCACGCAGGAGTTCCTGCGCCTGATGCGCGATCCCGGGCTCCTGCGCCAGACGGTCGAGGCCCTCCCCAAGGGAAGTTGGGTCGTCGTGGACGAAGTCCAGAAGCTGCCGGCTCTCCTGGACGAGGTGCACGGCCTGATTGCCGACCACGGCGCGCGCTACCGCTTCGCGCTCTCCGGTTCGAGCGCGCGCAAGCTGCGGCGTCTCGACGTCAACCTGCTCGCGGGGCGGGCGATCAACCGCACGTTCTTCCCCCTGACCGGCGCCGAGCTGGGATTCCGCTTCGACGTGGACGACGTGCTGCGCTTCGGCATGCTCCCGAGCGTGTGCTCGGAGCCCAAGCACGCGATCGACATCCTCGAGGCGTATGTCGCCAACTACATCAAGGAAGAAATCCAGCAGGAGGCGCTGGTCAAGAACCTCGACTCCTTCACCCGCTTCCTCGAGATCGCCGCGCTCATGAACGGGCAGGTCGTGAACACGACGGGAATCGCGCGCGACGCCGGCGTGCCACGCCCGACCGTGCAGCGCTACTTCGAGACGCTGGTCGACACGCTGATCGGCGTGTGGCTGCCCGCCTGGCGCCCGCGGCGCAAGGTGAAGGAGGTCGCGCATCCCAAGTTCTACTTCTTCGACACCGGCGTCGTGCGCGCGCTGCTGCAGCGGCTGCGCGAGCCGCTCGAGGCTGCGGAGCGCGGCCACTTGCTCGAGACGCTCGTGCTGCACGAGCTGCGCGCGGCGATCTCGATCGGGAACGTCGGCGGCACGCTCGCCTACTGGCGCACGCCCTCCGGCAGCGAGGTCGACTTCATCTGGTCGCGCGGGAGTACGTCGGTCGGGATCGAGGTCAAGGCCAGCGCGGTGTGGCGCGGCGAGTTCGGCACAGCCCTCGAAGAAATGCGCGCGGAGCGCGTCGTCCAGCGCGCGTACGGTGTGTACCTCGGGCGCGAGCCGCTGAAGAAAAACGGAGTCGACGTGCTGCCCCTCGTCGATTTCCTGCGCCGGCTGGCGCGGGGAGACATCCTGCGCGCGCGCTGAGATCGGCGCGCCGCGACGGTGGAGTGCAGCGCGTGCAGACCCAGGTGGACTCGTCGACCATGAGACCTCGGATCCGGTGCGATTGCCGGCCCTCATGACGCGCACCGAGCGCGGCAGCTAGAGAACAGGCTCGTCGTTGCGCAAAACGCGCGCTTCCGCGAGCATGCGCGCTCCCAGTGGGTCCTGCACAGGATCCGCCCGCCCATGGACAGCTCGCCCAAGCCGCCGAGGTTCGTCCCGACCTCGGAAGGCGATTCCTTCGCGACGCGGCTGAAACAGAAGTACGGCGAAGACGCCGATCCCGAGGTGTCGCTCCAGCGCAGCGACGACGAGGCGCCGACGGGCGCGCCCAGCGGATCGTCGAGCGATCTGCTCCGACGGCTCTCCGATCACTCCCTCACGGAGTCGCGGTATCAACTGCTGGGCGAGATCGCACGCGGCGGCATGGGCGCGATCTTGAAGGTCTGGGACGAGGACCTGCGTCGCACGCTCGCGATGAAGGTGATCCTCGGCCAGGACGACACGCACCACGACGACGTCGCCACGACGCCCGTCGACACGCGCACGCTCGGTCGCTTCCTCGAAGAAGCGCAAGTGACCGCGCAACTCGACCACCCCGGCATCGCACCGGTGCACGAACTCGGTCTCGACTCGGACGGGCGCGTGTACTTCACGATGAAGCTCGTCAAGGGTCGCGACCTCAAGCAGATCTTCAACCTCGTCTTCGAAGACGAGGAAGGTTGGAACGAGACGCGCGCGCTGTCGGTGATGCTCAAGGTGTGCGAGGCGATGGCCTACGCGCACAGCAAGGGTGTGATCCATCGCGACCTCAAGCCCGCGAACATCATGGTCGGGAGCTTCGGCGAGGTGTTCGTCATGGACTGGGGCTTGGCGCACGTGATCGGCCGCAAGGACCGACACGACCTGCGACTCCGGCCCGACTTCGCTTCGTCGCTGACGTCGGTGAGGACCGAGCGGCACGGGGAACGCGACGACGACGCGGACTCGCCGCTCATCACGATGGACGGCGACATCATGGGCACGCCCGCGTACATGCCGCCCGAGCAGGCGCGCGGCGAGATCGAGCGACTCTCGGCGCGCTCGGATGTCTACGCGATCGGTGCGATGCTGTACCACCTGCTCGCGCGCAAGCTGCCGTACGTGCCGCAGGGTGCGCGGGTCAGCCACCGCATGATGCTGCTGTGGGTCTTGGAAGGACCGCCCAAGCGGCTCTCCGAGCTGCGCAAGGAGATCCCGGCGGAGCTCGTCGCCATCTGCGAGAAAGCCATGTCGCGCGACGCGGCGCAGCGCTATCCGAACACGCTCTCCCTGGCGGAAGACTTGCGCGCGTACCTCGAGCACCGCGTGGTCAGCGCGTACGAGACGGGCACTTGGGCCGAGACGAAGAAGTGGATCGAACGCAACAGGCCGCTCGCGGCTTCGTTCGCAGCGGGCGTGCTCGCGCTCGGCGCGGGCCTCGTCGTGATGAGCTCGCTCAAGCAGCGCGCGGACACGAACGCAGCACTCGCCGAGGAACGCCGCGTCCAAGCCGAATCCAACGAGCGCGTCGCCAAAGAGCAGGAGATGCTCGCGAAGCGCGAGAAGGCGAACGTCTTGCGGCTCTCGGCGTTCCAGACGCTGGACGACCTGACGCGCGAGGCCGATGCGCTCTGGCCAGCGGAGCCGGGCCTGGTCCCGCGCTATCGGGCATGGCTGGCGCGGGCGCAGAAGCTCGTCGCGAAGATCCCCGAGTTTCGCGGCGCGCTCGCGGAGATCGAGCAGCGCGCGCTGCCGCAGTCCGAGGACGAGCGACAGGCTGAGCTACACGGCCACCCGCGCCTCGCGGAGCTCGAGCAGAGACGGGCCCGGCGTGTGTGGCTGTCGCGCATGCTCGGCGAAGAGGCCTGGCCCTCCGAGGCGGACATCGAGGCGGAGCTCACTTCGGAATCGTTGCCCGAGAACGCGCGCGCTTTGAACAACCTGGCGTGGAGGCTCGTGAATCCCGAGAAGCCTGTGTACGGGTCGGAGGTGAAGGCCCTCCTGATGATGCGTCGCGCAGTCGCACTTTCGACGAGCAACGACCGCGCGGCGAACCGCAACACACTGGCTTGGGCGCTGTTCCGATCGGGCCGTCTCGATGAGGCCTTGCCGGAGGCGATCGGCGCGCTGGACGAAGCGGGCGAAGCAGCCGCGGCGGAGTACGAGGAATCCGTCGTCGAGCTCGAAGCGAACGTGAGGCGCTGGCGCAGCGACGCGCGCGCCGAGCGGATCAAGGAGCGTGCAGCGGCTGCGCTCGACGTGGCGTCGCTGGAGGCAGAGGTCTCGCGGCGACGCGCATGGCGGTTCGCCGAGGAGGACGATCAATGGTGGCACGCGCAGATGCAGAAACTGCGGGCCGGCCTCGAATCGTTCGCGGACGAACGCACCGGATTGATGCGCGGTGTATCGGCCCAGCACGGCTGGGGCGTCGCGCGGCGCATGGACTTCGCGGCTACGATCCAAGAACGAAGCGTGAGCGGCTCCGACGCGGTCCGACGCTGGTCGGAGGTGATCGAGTCGATCGCTGCGAGCGACAAGTACCGCGGCATGAAGTCGCCCATCACGCCGCAGCTCGGCCTCTTGCCGATCGGTGAGGATCCGGACTCGCACCTGTGGGAGTTCGCGCATCTTCAGACCGGCGAGCCGGCGCGACGGGGAGCTGACGGCAAGCTCGTCCCCGCGGAAGAGATGGGCCTCGTGCTCGTGCTGATCCCCGGTGGAACGTTCCACAGGGGCGCGCAGCACCGGAACCAAAAAGGACCGAACTACGATCTGCAGGCGAGGTTCGAGGAGTCCCCCGTGCACGAGGTGCGCCTCTCGCCCTATTTCCTCTCGAAGTACGAGATGACGCAGAGCCAGTGGCTCCGCTGCACGGGCGGGACACCTAGTCAGTACGGACCGGCGAGCGGCTTTTCCGGTCATCGGAACGGATGGGTGATGAACCCCGTCGAGCAGGTGAGCTGGTCAGAGTGTGTGGAAGTGCTGAGCAGGTCGGGGTTGTCTTTGCCGAGCGAGGCCCAATGGGAGAACGGTTGCCGCGCAGACACGTCGACGGCGTGGTGGACGGGAGCGGATCGTGAGAGCCTGCGCGGCCAGGTGAATCTGGCGGATCGGACGGCGTGGCGCGCAGGAGCCACTTGGCCGGGGATCGACGACTGGCCGGAGCTGGACGACGGCTGGGTGGCTCACGCACCGGTCGGGACTCACTCGGCGAACCCGCACGGATTGCACGATGTGCACGGCAACGTCTGGGAGTGGTGCCTCGACGGTTACCACGGAGATTTCTACGGTCGGAGTCCTGAGCTCGATCCTGTCGCCCCGATTGCTGGCACGTCCAATCGCGCGTGCCGCGGCGGCGGATTCGGCGACGCCGCGGCACTTGCTCGCTCGGCGCACCGCGGCAACGAACCGGCCGGAAACCAAAGCGACAGCATCGGGCTGCGCCCAGCGCGCGCCGTAGAGCGCTGACGCGCTTACAGCCGCACGGTCTGCAGCGCGCCCGGCACTAGCTGCACGGACGAGCGCGACACCTCTTGGCCGGCGAGATAGAGCACGAGCGTCTTGCCGCGGTCGGGCAGGGCCAGCGCCGCGGAGCGGCCGTCGACGATCGGTGTGCGCTGGTTCGATTCGCGGCCGTTGCCGACGAAGACGTCGATCGTGAGCTCCGCGCCCTCGCTGTCGAGCACGGCCAGCTCGTCCGCGCTGGTGGGATCGGCGAGCTCGACCTGCAAGTGACAGCGCTGGTCGACGACGATCTCCAGGTTCTCGATCTTGTCTTTGGGTAGCTGCGCGAACGCAGCCTGCGGATCGCTCGGATCGCCTTCGGTCTCGCGACAGTATTCGAGCGGGATCACGCTCTCGCCTTCGATGCGCAGGTACACGAGCGTCTTCGGCACGTCCTCGAGCTCGAACCGGCCCTCGTCGTCGGTGACGACACCGTCGAGCGCGTCGTGGCTGGTGCCGATCACCTCCCCTTGGAAGCGCGCCTGGAACGCGTCGCACATCGGGAAGATGCGCACGCCCGCGATCGGCGTGCCCTGGTTCGACAGCACGCGCCCCGCGACGCGCAGGTGCAATGCGCCTTGTGGGAGGCGCAGCTCGACGTCTTGTTCGCCTGCGTGCACCGGGCCGACTTGCACGCGCAGCAGCGTCGCCTCGTCGAGCGCGCGCACGCGGTATTCGCGGTCCAAGAGTCCCTCGATCCGGAAGCGTCCGTCCGAATCGCTGACGACGAAGTGCCAGGACTCGCCCTCGGCGCCGGCCAGGATGTTCTCGACGTGCGCGGGTCCTTGCCCAAGCGCGCCGAACAGCGTCGCATCGGCAATCCACACGCGCGCACCGGCGAGCGGCTTACCGTCCGTGCCGATCACTCGCCCCGCGATGTCGAGCGGCGTCGCGGTGAGTCGCAGCGTCACGAACGCCGGCCAGTCCGGCTGACCTGCCTTCAGCGGCGCATCGAAGCGCACCGATTGCAGGCCGCGCTTTACCGCGATCAGAGTAGCCGGCACGACGTTCATGCGGCGGTTCATCGATTGCTCTGCGTCCGTGTCGAATCCGAACGCACCGTCGTCGCCGGTCTGCGTCGAGTCGATGCCGAACGAGACGTACGTGCCCGGAAGCGGCTTGGCATCGGGGCCGAGCACGACACCGCGCACCCAACCGTCGGTCGTGCGCGGACGGGTCAGCGTGATGAGCAGCGCGCGATCGCCGGTCTCCGGCGCCGGCATCTCGAAGTCGTCGAAGCCGGCCAAGGAAACGCGCAATCGCGCGGCATCGACGGACGGCGCTTCGTCGATGGCGAAGGCACCCGCTGCATCCGTCACGGCACTCCACTGTCCGGTGATCGAGCGGTCGAGCACTTCGCGGAAACGCGTGCGGAAACCGTCGCCGATCTCCAGGACGACGCGCGCGCCTTGGAGCGGAAAGCCCTGCTCATCCACGACGCGACCGGCGAGCGGAATGCGTCGCGCGACGATCACGACCGGGTCGATCTTCGCCGCACCCGTTCCGATCATGCCCGCGAGCACCGTGGTGAGCGCTGGATCGGCCGTCACGATGCGGCCTGGTTCCCGCGGCGCAGGGAGCTCGAACAGTCCGCCGACTCCGCTCGTCAAACGCGGCGCGTCCGCGAGCTTCTTGCCGTCGCTCACGAGCGAGAGCGCGACGCCGGCGGCAGGCTGACCGCGCTGGTCGAGCACCTTGCCGCGCACGAGCGCCGGAACCGCAGCGACCTTCGCCGACGATGGCGCAGCGCCGTGCTCGTCGGTCTTCGGCGCCGCGACCTCGCGGACCGCGCCGAGCGCGACGACCTCGAGCTCCGTGTGAACCGGCGGCGAGTCCGCCAGCGCCGGCGCTGCTGCCGCCGACGCGCTCACCGGCGATGACACCGGCGACTCTTGCATCACCATCCAGATCGCCAGCGCGCCGACGACGGACAGGACGGCGAGCGTGAACTTCCATTGGGTACTCATCAGGATCGCTCCGAGCGCGGACGGTGAGATGCCCCAGGGCCGCTCCGCAAGCGGCCACAAGAGCGCCAACCAAGCTCGCCGGTCTCCCCCACGACTCGCGTCGAGCCGCACGCGCAAGCGCTCGATGCCGCGCGCGATCCGCGTGTGCACCGTTTCGACGGGCACGTCGAGCTCGCGCGCGATCTCGCGCGGAGAACGCTCCTCGAGAAAGCGCATCAAGATCACCGTGCGGTACGGCTCGTTCAGCGTGAGCACCGCGTCGACGATCTCGCGTTGCAGCGCCGCGCGAAGAAGACGCTCGTCCGCCGCCGGCTGCGCTTCCGTGCGCGCAACGCACTCTTCGCGAGCTCGCCGTCGCGCGGCTCCGCGGGCGTCTTGTCGCGCGAAGTTGCGCAGCACGCTCGCGAGCCACTGGCGCAGCGGCCGGTCGGCCCTGGGCCGGTGCTCGAGCGCCGCCAGCCAGGTCGATTGCGCAAGGTCGTCGGCCGCGTTCGGATCGCGGACGAGCCGACGCGCGAGGTCGCGGAGCCAGCCGGAATGCTCGAGGACACCCTCGAGCGGCATGGAGAGATTGGAATCGGGCATGATCGGCACCGTCTGCATGCCGGGAGCTCGATCCCCTGTTCAACTTTCCGGCCTAAATGTTGCCGAAGAAGTTCGAGAAAAATCGGCGCGGCTACTCCCGCCGCATCGCGACCGTCGGCCGCATCGTCGCCGCGCGCAGGGCCGGCCACGCTCCGCCGAGCAGCCCGAGGATCAGCGCGAAAGACACCGCGGTCACGAGCACCTGGGGCGTCACCTTGAACGCGAACGCGACCTCGGTGAAGGTCTGGAAGTTCATCGTGCCGGTGTCGACGCCGCCGATCGGCAACGTCATCAGACAGCCGACGAGCCCGCCGATAAGACCGAGCAGCAGCGACTCGAACATGAACGACACGAAAATCGCGAACGGCCGGAAGCCCACCGCGAGCAGGATCCCGATCTCGTAGGTGCGCGCGGCGAGCGCGGCGAGCATCGTGTTCGTGGCCGTGAACACGGCGGCGATGCCCATGATGACCGCCAGGAACAATCCCAGGGCCTTCAGCACGAACGACATCGCCCGCGTCTGCGACGTGAGGTACTCGCGCTCGGTCATGACCTTGCTCGGCACCTGAGGATCGTTCTCCATCCGCTGAGCGAGCTCTTCGAGCTCCGTCGTGGGCTTCAACTTCGCGATGATGCGGTTGAAGATCGGCCGCTCGAGCGCTTCGGCCATCCGGTCGCGGTCGCCCCAGATCTCGGACGAGAAGGGACCGTCGTGCTCGAACACCCCGACGACGCGGAACGGCGTGGTGTTGAAGTGGATGACGTCGCCGAGCTGGCAGTCCTGCACGCGGTCGGTGAGCTTCTGCCCCACGATCACCTCGTCGGTGCCGGCCGTGAAGTTCCGCCCCTCGGCGATGCGCAGCGTGCTCCCGACGATTTGGAACGTCATGGGCTGGACGCCGCGAATGGGGACGTTCGTCTCGCCGCCGTCGAGCTTGAAGCGTCGCACAGCGAGAAAGCTCTCCCCCGACACGAGCGGCTGGCCTTCCTCGTTGAGCGCGAAGTCCGGCAGCGTCTTCATGAGGATCTGCGCGCGCTCGAGCGAGAACACGCTGTCGCCTTCGTTCGTCGAACCCTGCCGCATGAACACGACGACGTCGTCGCGCCCGCTCTCGCTGAAGAGCGTCTCGAAGCCCTGTTGCAACGCCAGCACTCCGGCGAGAACGGCCACCGTCGCGCCGATGCCGAGCACCGTGAGAAGCGTCGCCGAACGGCGGACGAAGAGGCTGCGCGTGTTGTAGGAGAAGGGAACGAGTGCCATGTCAAGCCGTGGCGCGCAGCGCCTGGATCACGGGAAGCCTCTTGGCGTTCAGCGCCGGCACGATGCCCGCGACGATCCCTGTCGCAAGCGTCACGAGCGCTCCGGCGAGCATCACGTCGTCCGTCACGGCATACCCGGGGAAGTACGTGCCGAGCAATCCGACGAATAAGGGCTCGGTGAACTTCGCAAGGCCGACGCCGATGAACCCACCCAGGCCGCACAAGACGAGCGATTGGATCATCATCACCCCGAAGACCCGGCCATCGGAGAAGCCCAGCGCCTTCAAGACGCCGACGTCGCGCGTCTGCTCGCGCGCCGCCATCAGCATCGTGTTGAGCGCCGCGAGCAGGATCGCGAGCATGACGCCGCTTCCAATGGAAGCGACGAACAGCGGCACATTGCCGATCATCGAGACGAACTGCGCTTGGAACTCCGCCTCCGTCGTGGTCTGCACGCGCTGCGGGCCGTTCTCGAAGAGCGCGTCGACCTCCGACATGAGCGCGGTTTGCTCCACGCCCGGACGCGTCTTCAAGACGAAGAGACCGACGCCTCGAGGCCCCGACGCCTCACCGGACTCAAGCGTCTTCTGCAAGTAGTCGTCGTGGAAGAACATCGTGCTCTGGTCGACGTTCGGCTTGCTCGATTCGTAGATGCCGGCGACCTTGAAGTCCCACGCGCGGCCGTCGGCGCGCGGAAACAAGGTCCCGACGATCGGGATGGTGTCGCCGACGGCGAAGCCGAAGCGATCGACGAGGCTTTTGCCGACGAGGCACGCGCCGCGCTCCGTCTCGAACGTCTCACGCGACCCCTCGACGACCGTGATCTCAGGGTAGACGTCGAGCAGCGTCTCGGCGTCCGTCGCGAACTGTGCGAAGAAGTTGCTCTGCTCCTGGTAGTAGCCACCGAACCAGTTCCACGCGCAGATGTTCTCGACGCCGTCGACTTGCCGCAGCTTCTCCTCGTACGACTCGGGGAGGTACACGAACAGGCTCACGGACGACTGAACGATCAGGCGATTGATCGCCGAGGCGCGCACGCCGGCGTCGAGCGAGACGACGAGCGAACGCAGCACGCACAAGAGGAAGAGCGCCACCGCGATCGACGCCACGGTGAGGATCGAGCGGATCTGGTGCTTGAAGAGGTTCTTGAAGACCAGCTGGAGCGGGGGCATCGCGCGGAGAGGCTAACGGAGGGGCGCGCGAGCGGCCAGAGAAGGACACTCAAGCGCACGAGCACGTGGAGCCGGCATCCTGCCCCTGTCGATCCCGAGAGGGTCGGCGCGTCCTCCGAGCGCAGGTCAAAGCTCGCCCACAAGGACTTCGGCGTCGCGTTCAGGCTCCCGTGGTGGCCGACCTTGGAGAGACGCACGTCACGCAACATGTGCTCGTGCCGCTTCAAGGCGTACTGCCAGTTCTCGATCTGCGCGTCGCCGGGGAACAAGAGCTTCGTCCGCCCAATCGTGAACAAGAGGATCAAGCTCGTGTTGTTGATCGCCTGGTCCATCGTGCGCACGACCTCGAGGAGCTCGTCCGAGCGCAGGCGGTCAAGACGCTGGGCGCGAGAGCGGGTTGGCGGAGAGGCTGCGCGGTGCGGTCTCACCGCCGCCGGCCTGAGACCGCCACTTCGGGCATGTCGGGGCCGGGGATCGAGCACTCTCGGCGCGCCCGTCGATATGTCCAATCTGGACATAACCGGCCATGCATGGTACGAGGAGAATATGAACGTGCACCTGACACCCGAGCTGAAAAAGCTGGTCGAGGACGAGGTGGCGACAGGACTCTACGGCTCGGCGAGCGAGGTCATCCGAGAGGGTCTTCGTCTCCTGGTCGAGGAACGCCGTTGGCGTGAAGAGGTGCGGCGCAAGATCGCCGCAGGCGTGGCCCAGGCCAAAGCCGGCCAGGTCGTGGACGGCGCGGAGGTCTTTCGCGAGGTCCGGCAGTTGAGCAAGAAGCGCCGCAACCGAAAGGGATGAGCGGATACGTCTTCACCCAGTCAGCACGCCGCGACCTCATCGAGATCTGGGAGTTCATCGCCCGCGACAACATCGATGCCGCCGATGGTCTCATCGAACAGCTCGAGACTGGGCCCAAATGCTGGCGGAGCTTCCCCACGTCGGTAGAGAACGGTCCGAGCTGACCGGCGAGCCCGTACGGTTCTGGCGGGCGGGTGCCTACCTGCTTGTCTACTTGTCCCATTCGCGCCCGCTCCAGATCGTGCGGGTCCTGCACGGCGCGCGCGACGTGCGCAGTTTCGTCTGAATCGGTGCTCGCACCGAGCGCTCACAGATCGGCGCCGTCCGCCTCTTCATCGAAGTAGCGCCGACCCTCCAGCGACGGCGGCATGCACGTCATCTCATGCGCCGCGAGTGGATCGTCGTGCGCGTCCGCGAGAGCCAGGCACCGATGATCTCGAACGACGGGGTCTCGGTCGTCGCACCGATGAGCAAGGGAAGGACATCTGGTTGCGGGATCACGGGCCGACTAGCATTCCCGCCCCCATGAGCCAGAGACATCTCGTCACCGGCGCCGCCGGCGTGATCGGATTCGAACTCGTTCGGCAGTTGTGCGAAGCCGGCGACACGGTCGTCGCGGTCGACATCGGGCTGAAGGGCGGGCTCGGCGATCTCGAGAAGCTCGCACGCGAGCACGCGGGTCGGCTCAAGCTGCTCAACGTGGATGTCGCGCGCGGTCTCGGAAAGATCGCCGACGAAGCGCGCTTCGACGCCATCTTCCACTTGGCGGCGATCGTCGGTGTGAAGTACGTGACCGATCACCCGTACGAGACGCTCGACGTCAATCTGCGCAGCACGCTGAATGTGCTCGATCGCGCGATCGCCGACCGCACGGGCGCCGTCGTGTTCGCGTCGTCGAGCGAGAACTACGCCAGCACGGTCGATGCGGGACACGCGAGCGTTCCGACGCCGGAGTCGGTGACGCTTTCGATCGACGACATCGCGCTGCCGCGCTGGTCGTACGCCGCGAGCAAGATCGCGGGCGAGTCGGCCGTGTTCGGAGCGGCGCGCCTAGGCGGCTTCGCGCCGCTCGTCATTCGCTTTCACAACATCTACGGCCCGCGCATGGGGCCGACGCACGTGATCCCCGAGTTCTTGGTGCGCTGTCGCGAGCGCGTCGATCCGTTTCCGGTGTACGGTCCGGAGCAGACGCGATCGTTCCTGTACGTCGAGGACGCGGCGCGCGCGCTGCGGCTCGTGCTGGACGCGGGACTGGCGGGCCCCACGACGAACGGCGGCATCTACAACGTCGGCACGAACATCGAGACGCGCATCAGCGATCTCGCAGAGCTCGTCTTCGGCGTCACAGGCCACCATCCGCGCGTCGACGCGAAGCCTGCGCCGCCGGGTTCGGTTGCGCGTCGCGTGCCCGACGTGACGAAGCTCTCGGCGCTCGGGTTCAAGCCGAGCGTGTCGCTCGAGGACGGGCTGCGCCGCTGCTGGCACACGTGACGGAATCGCGCGCAACGCGCGTTCACGTCCGGCTCGACGCCGTGCTGGCGCCCTTCCGCTCGATGTTCAGCAGCTTGCCCTTGTCGAGGTGCACGATCGTCGCCGCGCGCTCTGCCGCGTGCGAGTCGTGTGTCACCATCAAGATGGTCTTCTTCAAGTCGACGTTGAGCTTCTGCAGCAGATCGAGCACCTGACCGGCTGACGCGCGATCGAGGTCGCCCGTCGGCTCGTCGGCGAGGATCAACTTAGGATCAGTGACGAACGCTCGCGCAATCGCGACGCGTTGCTCTTGACCGCCGGACAATTGCGACGGGCGGTGTCGCGCGCGGTCCTCGAGGCCGACGAGCTTCAGCGCGTACTCGGCGTGCTCGCGGCGCTCCTTGCGCGAGAGGTTCGTGAGCAGCAGCGGCAGCTCGACGTTCTCGACCGCGGTCAGCACCGGGATCAGGTTGAAGCCTTGGAACACGAACCCGACGCTCGCGGCACGCCACGCGGCGAGATCGGCACCGTCCATGTTCCCGATGTCCGCGCCGCACACCTCGATGTCGCCGCCGTCCGGTTGATCGAGCCCGCCGACGAGGTTGAGCAGCGTCGTCTTGCCCGAACCGGACGGGCCCATCAACGCGTAGAAGCCGCCCTCTTCCATGTCGAGGTTGAGCCCGTTGAGCACGGCGAGCGTCTCTCCGCCGCGCGAATAGCTCTTCATGATGCCCTGGAGTCGAATGATCGCTGTGCTCATCACTGTCCTTTCACTCTCACGCGGTCGCCGTCTTGGAGCGAGTTCGGCGGATCGGCGACGATCGTCTCGCCTTCGACGAGGCCGCTCTGCACCACGACTCGCCCCGCGCGTTGATCGCCGAGCGAGACGTCACGCAAGCGCGCCGTGTCGCGTTCGAGCACGAATACCCCTGTTTTGCCGGCCGTTTTGACGATCGCGCCGACGGGAACGAGCACGACCGGCGCCTGCTCGCCATCGGAGGTCGCCGCAGTCGTCGCGCCATCCTCCTTGAACACGATGCGCACGCCCATCTCCGGTCGCAGCCGGTCGTCGCGTTCGTCGAACGCAACGCGCACTTCGACGGTCGCCTTGGTGCGATTCGCGGTCGGCCAGATGCGATCGACGCGGCCGGCGTAGGGCTTCTCGGGAAACGCGTCGAGATAGATCTGCGCCGGTGCGCCGATGCGAACGGCGGCCAGGCTCGTCTCGGGCACCTCGGCCTGCACTTCGAGCGACGCGAAGTCGACCATCGTCACCACCGAGCCGCGCGCGCTCGTGCCACCTTGCGAATTGGGCGACACGACTTCGCCGACCTCGGCGTCCTTGAGCACGACGATGCCGTCGAACGGCGCGCGCACTTGCGTCTTGTCGAACGTCGCTTGCGCTTGGTCGCGCATCGCGCGCAGCACGTCCATGTTGGCGCGCGCCTCCGACAGGCTCGCGCGCGCGACGACGACCTGCGACTCGCCTTGCTGGACGCCCAGGCGCGCCGCGTCGAGCTGCGCCTTGGACCACGTGACACGCGCCGAGGCCGCGTCGAGGTCGCTCTTCGTCTGATCGCGCCGGTCGACGGTACCGACCTGGTTCGCGAGGAGCGACACGGCTCGATCGTACGAAAGGCGGGCATGCTGGAGCTGCGCCTCGTACTGATCGACATCCGCGGCCGCCGCGCGCTCGACCGCACGCAAGCGATTGAGGTCGGCTGCGACGACTCCGGCCTGGGCCTCGACGCGCTCCAGTCCCGCTTGGGCGAGCACGACGTCTGCCTCGGCGCGTCGCAAGAGTGCCGCGTACTCGTCGGAGTAGAGCCGCGCGACGATGTCGCCGCGCTTCACGACCGAACCTTCCTCGACGTTCATCTCGACGATGCGTCCGGGAGTGTCGGCGGACAGCGCGGCGCGCGTCTTCGCCACGATGTACCCATTCGCCGAGGCACCGGTTGCGGTCGCCGCGACGACCGCGCTCGACTTCGTCACGCGCTGCACGCGCACTTCGGGCAATCGGTAACGGTCGACGAACTCGAGCACGGGGCGTTGAAAAACCCAGCCCAGCCCGATCAGCACGACCAAGAGGACGAGCGGCACGACATAGCGCGGCCGCCGGCCGGAACGCACCTTCGGCGCTGGCGCTTTTCGTTCGATCTTGAGCGGTTCGAGGTCCACGGGAACGCTCCGCGCGCGACGCGGGCGTCAGAGGGTACTGGACGAGTGGACGCTCGAAAAGTCCGCGCGACTCAACCGCTGCCGCCGTTGAAATGCGGCAGGAGCGTGGTCTCGAGGCGTTGATAGAGCTGCGCCGTCGCGCGCACGTCGCGCAGGCAATACTCGCCGATGTCGTCGATGCGCCCCTGGCGGTACACGCGCGCGACTTGGCTGCCGTCGATCGAGCCCTTGGGGCTCTCGATGTCGAACCGGCGGCACCAGTACTCGAGCGAATAGCGATCGCGCGTCGCGCCCATGAAGTTGAAGACCTCGACGAGATCGCAGTGCTCCGACATGTCGTAGCGCTTCGGAACCATCTGGCGCGAAGGCTTCACGCCCAGCTGCGCCGAGCGCACCATCAGCATCGGACCGTCGTAGTCGCGGCCGTTGAAGCTGACGAGGCGCGGCAGCATGCGCTGCGTCTTCGTGCGCCCCACCATCTCCCAGAAGCGCTCGAGGACCGCCTTCTCGTCGCCGCGGAAGATCTTCGAGCCGGGCACCTTCTCCCAGTTGCGCGCGTCTTCGAGCTTCGCGCCTTCGAGAAGGATCATCCCGCGGTCTTCACCGACGAGCCACATGCCGATCGCGATGATCTTGCCGAGGCCCGGATAGAGGCCGGTGCGCTCGGGCACGGCCTCGCGCCGCTGCGGATCGTGCTCGCGCGAGAGCAGGTAACCGCGCGTGATCTCGTCGATCTCGTCCCACGGAAAGCCGGCGACTTCGATGTCGAATGCGATCGTCGTCGTGGTCATGGGCTATTCATCCTTGTCCCCGGTGTAACCGAGCCCGCGCAGCCGGCGCTGCATCTCGACGTCCACTTGGATGTCGAGCACACCTTTTCCGATCTGATTGCGCGCTTCGAGCGCGCGCCCCGTCTCGAGTTCGAGCTCAGTCAACGCGCGCTGCACGGCCGCGTGCTCGGACGGCATCATGACGACGGTCTCGCTGGGATCGTTCCCCAGATCGAAGCCACCGCCCGCGGGATTGCTCCTTGGATTCCGGATTACCTTCAACGAGTTCGTGCGCAGCGCGCGGAGGTCGTTCCGATCGACGAGCAACTCGCACAGGGCCGGCGCGGGGTCCAGCGCACGCCCGGCGAGCAGCGGACCAATGTCGCGTCCTTGCACCCGCGGTTGATGTTCGACGCCGACGAGCGTGAGGATCGTCGGCATCAAGTCGATGAGCCGAACTTGGTCGGGCACGACACGTCCGGCCTTCAACTGGTTCGGCCAATGAAAGACGAGGGGCACACGAACGAGCTCGTCGAAGAGCGAATGCTGGTGCCCCTTGTCGTTGTGCTCGAAGAACTCCTCGCCGTGGTCGGCCGTGATGATCACGAGCGTGTTCGCGAGACGTCCCTTCGCTCGCAGTGCTTCGAGCAACCGTCCCACGATGTCGTCGGTCGATCGGATCTCGCCGTCGTACATTGCGATCAAGTGCTGCAGGTCACGGGGATCCATCTTGGGATGGATCGCCGGATTCGTGCTGAAGTTGCGCACGTCGAGCTTGCCCGCGTAGTCCGGATCGAAGAGCTTCGCGTACTGCGCCGGCGGGATGTAGTCGTAGTGCACGTCCCACAGGTGCACGAACGCGAACGCCGGCCGCGAGTCCGCCGGCAGGTCGAGCCAGCGCTCGAACTCCTTGACGGTGCGCGGGCCGGTGATGTCGGTGTGCGACGGGTCGACATCGGACCGCGACAGGCCGCGAATCGCGGTCTCGGGCGCTGCGTCCGGCAGCGCCGTCATACAGCTCTGGTAGTGATCGAAGCCTTGTGCCAGCCCGAACGTCGGGTGCAGGTAAGGTCCGCCGAAGAAGCCCGCGGTCCGGTAGCCGCTCTCCTTCAGGACTTCGGCCAGCGTGCGGTGCTCGTCCCCGAGCCGCAGCCCGTTGTCGACCAGCCCGTGCGTCGAATCGACGAGCCCCGTGAACATCGCCGCGTGCGCCGGCAACGTCCACGACGTCGTGCTGATGGCGCTCGCGCAACGCACGCCTTCCGCGGCGAGCTTGTCGATCACAGGGCTCGTCGGCTTGGCATAGCCGTAACAACCCAAGTGATCGGGCCGCAGCGAGTCGATCGAGATGAGCAGGATGTCGGGGCGCGGAACGGGCTCCGCGCGGCCAGCGCACACGGCCACCGAGGCTGCCGCCGCGAGTAGGAGCGCTACGGAGAGCTTCGCCGCCGACATGCCGGCGCATCGTAGCACGCGCGCACCGCGATCAACGCGTCAGCGCCGCCTGCGGTAGTGTCCGCGTTTGACGGCGACGTGCCGCTCGGCGACGGCAAGCGACGCGACGCGCGGCCTAACGCCGCGCGTTCTTGCGCACCGGCACTGGCACGCGGCGATTGCGACGCCAGGCTCCGGACACGAGCACGGCGAACGTCAGCGCGAGCCAGACGACGTTCGACAGCACGTCGTCGAGATTGCGCGGTCCGTTGACGGGCACGACCGAACAGCCGCCCCCTCCCCCGCCGCCCGACGACTGGAACGTGAACGCGGCCGCCGCGACGACCGCTTGGCCGCTCACGCTGTCCTGCAGGAGCACATTCTGCATGCCGCTCGCGTGCGCCGGTGTCACCACCTCGAGCGTGTTCGCGTCGACGAACACGACAGAAGTCGCGGCCGTGCCACCCAGGCCCGTGTCGGCTGCGGCACCGAAGAGCACGGTCGTGTCGGCGGTGAAGTTCGAGCCGCTGATCACGACGGTGTTGCCGCCGTTCGCGGTCCCGTACGCCGGAGCGATCGACGTGAACAGCGGGTCGGCTGTCCC
>JANOFY010000296.1:0-10570 GCA_031413895.1 Planctomycetota bacterium
GCGAAGTAGCGGTAGTCGTGCGCGCTCTCCTTGCTGCGCATGGTGCGCGTGACGCCCTTCGCGGAATCCCACAGGCGCGTCTCCTGCACCGGGAACTGCGACGGATCGCCGGACTCGTACGCCTCGATCTGGCGCTGGATCTCGTACTCGATCGCCGCCTCGACGAAACGGAACGAGTTGAGGTTCTTGATCTCGACCTTCGTGCGCCAGCCTTCGCCTTGTGGGTGCACCGAGATGTTGACGTCGCAGCGCAGCGAGCCCTTCTCCATGTCGCAGTCGGACGCGCCGACATACTGGAGGATCTCCTTGAGCGCGGTGAGGTACTCGTGTGCTTCCTTCGAGCTCGAGATGTCGGCCTCGGTCACCGACTCGATGAGCGGCACGCCGGCGCGATTCAAGTCGACGAGCGTCGCGCTGCCGCGGTCGTGGATCGCCTTGCCCGCGTCCTCTTCCATGTGGATACGCGTCAGGCGGATCAACTTGCCGCTGGCGAGCGCGATCCCGCCGCCGCTGCAATACGGCCGATCGAATTGCGAGATCTGGTAGCCCTTCGGCAGATCGCAATAGAAGTAGTTCTTGCGATCGAACTTGCTGACGGGCGCGACCTGTGCGCCGAGCGCGAGGCCTGTACGCACCGCGAGCTCGAGCGCTTCGCGGTTGAGGACGGGCAGCGCGCCCGGTTGTCCCGTGCAACGCGGGCAGGTGAGCGTGTTCGGCGGTGCGCCGAAGACGTACTCGCAACCGCAGAAGAGCTTCGTGCGCGTCTTGAGCTGGCAGTGCGCCTCCAGGCCGATCACGGTGATCCAACGCACGCCGGTGCGCGCCGAGATCGTGCCCGCGGACGGTGCGAGCTGGACGCCGCTGCCCGTGCTCATGCGCGACCTCCGCGCGCCGCGCCGCGAGCGTCCAACATGCGCGGCGGCCTCGCGCGCGCGAACTCGGTGACGGATTCGAACGCGCGCGCCACGCGCAGCACGCGTGCGTCGCCGCGGTGCGGGCCGATCAATTGCAACCCGACGGGGAGCGGCGTCGAGTCGACTTCGACGACACCGCACGGAACGCTGATCGCGGGCAAGCCGGACAAACTCGTCGGCACCGTCAGCGCATCGGAGAGATACATCTCGAGCGGGTCGGCCGTTTTTTCGCCGATCTTGAACGCGGCCAGCGGCGACGTCGGACCGGCGATCACGTCGACGGACTCGAAGGCGCGTTCGAAATCTTGTCGCAGCAGCGCGCGCGCTCGGAGCGCACGTCCATACCACGCGTCGTAGTACCCGGCCGAGAGCACGTACGTTCCGAGCAGGATGCGGCGCTTGACCTCGGCTCCGAAACCGGCGGCGCGCGTGGCGGCGAACATGCCCTGCAAGCTGCCGTCGCCGTCGACGCGCAAACCGTAGCGCACGCCGTCGTAGCGCGCGAGGTTGCTCGACGCTTCGGCGGTGGCGAGCACGTAGTAGGTGGGAATCGCGAACTCGGTGTGCGGCAACGTGACCGGAACGAGCTTCGCGCCCAGCTTCTCGAGCGTGGCGAGCGCGGCCTCGACGGCGCGGCGCACGCCCACTTCTAGAATGCTCGGGAAGTACTCCTGCGGCACGCCGACCGAGAGACCGGCGAGGCTCGACGGATCGCGCGCGTGCTCCGGCTCGAGCGGCGGTTCGTCGAGGCACGTCGAGTCGTTCGCGTCCGCGCCCGACATCACGTTCATCACGAGCTCGATGTCGCGCACGCTGCGCGCGAACGGGCTGACTTGATCGAGCGAGCTGCCGAACGCGATCAAGCCGTAGCGCGACACGCGTCCGTACGTCGGCTTGAAGCCGTGGATGCCGCACAGCGCGGCGGGCTGCCAGACGGAGCCGCCGGTGTCGGAGCCGAGCGCGATCGGCACGAGTCCCGCCGCTACGGCCACCGCGCTCCCGCTCGACGATCCGCCCGGGATGCGCGACGGATCCCAGGGATTGCGCGTCGGCCCGAACGCCGAGTTCTCCGACGAGCTGCCCATCGCGAACTCGTCCATGTTCGTCGTGCCGACCGGGATCGCGCCGGCGTCGAGCAAGCGCTGCACGAACGTCGCGGTGTACGGTGCGCGGTAGCCGGCGAGGATCTTGCTCCCGCAGTTCGACTCGAAGCCTTCGAGGCACATGTTGGCCTTGAGCGCGATCGGCACGCCGAACAGGGGACCGGGTGGCTCGCCCGCCGCTCGCGCGCGGTCGAGCTCGATTGCGCGACGTTCGGCGTACGCGCGCTCCGTGTTCAAGAACACGTGGAGGCGCGGATCGACGGCGTCAATACGGTCGAATGTTTCGGCGATCGTCGCTTCGACGCTTTCGTCGCCGCGCGCGAGGACGTCGCGCAGTCCGACCGCGTCGAGGCCGTCCGTGCGGCTCACTCCTCGCCTCCGACCGTCTTCGGCACGCCGTAGAAGTCGTCGATGCGCTGCGGCGCGTCGGCGAGGACGGCGTCGGGGGCAAGAGACGGCTGCGGCAGATCGTCGCGCAGGACGTTCGAGAGCGCCGGGCCTGAGGTGGTCGGCTCGACGCCTTCGATCGGGAGCTTCGCGAGGACCTCGAAGTGCTCGAGGATGTGCGCGAACTGAGCGCCGATCGCGGCGGCTTCCTCGTCCCCGATCGCAAGGCGCGCGAGCGTGGCCATCTTGCGGACCGTGTCGATCTCTCGCTGTGTCATGGAGTGGCCGAGCGAGTGAGCGCGCGGTGCGAGGGATTCTACGCACTGGCCGGCCGTGTTTCCGCATCGCATCGCGTTCGCGCGACGCGATTGCTCCCTCGCGGAGCAAGCACTACCGTGGCTACCGATGTGCAAGTCCGCGTGGCTGCTCGCGAGCGTGGAGGGTCGTCTGTTCGCCGAGCCCGACTGGATGAGCGTCGGGCTCGTGCTCGCCCTCGTGGGCATGCTCCTCGTCGGAAACGCAGCGCTCCTGCGCCAGCCGCGGCGACTCTTCCCCGAGCTGTTCGGCGACCGGCGACTCTCGCGCGCGGTGGTCCGCGAGCGTCTGTTCCACCGCGTCCAGCTGTCGGTCGGGTTCGCCTTCGTGATCGCCGGCTTCGCGGTCCAGCTCCTTTCACGCACGCGACCGCCGCTTCCTGAAGGCGCGCCGTTTCCGGTCGCATGGGCGCTCGTGATCGCGGTCCTCGCGGTCGGGCTCCTAGTTTTCGGATGGTGGTGGTCGACCAAGTCGATCCAACGCACGCTGCGCGTGCACTTCCGGCTGCACCCGCCGGACTTCGAGACCGACCCGGACCTCGCGCGCGCCGTGGGGGAGGTATTCGGCGTCGAGTCGGAGCCCGACGACACGATCGAGTCGTACGTCGCGCGCTTGCGGCAGCGGATCGGGCTCGCGCCGCCGGACCGCACGCGCCGTCGGCGCGTCGACACGCCGCTCGAGGAAGAAGTCGAAGCCGAGTGACACCGGCGCGCGCCCGAATGGTCGGGTGATTCGATGCGCGATCCGCTGCTCGTTGCGATCTGGCACGACCTGGCCGAGGCCGTCTTTCCGTCGGTGTGTCCCTTGTGTCGTGTGGGGCGTGCGGACGCCGGACCTGACGACGGACTCGGTTGCCACGAGCATCGCTTGCCGCTCGGTCTCTCGGGACCGCGCTGTGGACGCTGCGCGACGCGGATTTCGGATGCCTTGCCCGACGGCGAGCGATGCGCGGAGTGTCGACAGCGCGCGCCGGCATTTCGCGGCGTGCTCGCGCTCGCGGATTACAGGGAGAGCCCCACGGTGCGCGAATGGATTCTCGCGCTGAAGTACGGCCGGCGCGCGGACCTCGCGGCCACGCTGGGTCGTGCGCTCGGTGCGCGTGCGCTGGCGAGCGCGTGTCCGGAAAGCGAGTCTCGTCCTGTGCTCGTTCCGGTTCCGTTGCATTTCCTGCGGCGCCTGGAGCGCGGCTACGACCAAGCCCTGCTCCTGGCACGCGAGGCCTCGGTTGTGACGGGCATGCGCGTCGTGTGCGCTCTGTCGCGCACGCGGTTCACGTCGGTTCAAGGCGCGCTCGGCGCGAGTTCGCGCACCGCCAACGTCCACGGCGCGTTCCGTATCCGTCGCTTCGCCGCGCGCGCGGTGCGCGCTGCGGACGTGTGGCTCGTCGACGACGTCGTGACCTCGGGAGCCACGGCGGAAGAATGCGCGCGCACGCTGCTGCGCGCCGGTGCGCGGTCGGTGCGTGTGCTTGCCGTGGCGCGCGCCGGATGAGCGCGCTAGGCTCGCCCGTTCCCATGCGCACCCTGTACTTGGAGCCGTTCGCCGGGATGGCGGGGGATATGCTGCTCGCGGCGCTCTTGGATCTCGGCGATCCGCGCTTTGGGCTCGACGATCTGCGGCGGCTCGCCGACGCGCTCGTTCCGGGAGAGTGCACGCTCGAGCTGTCGACGGCGTGGCGCGGCAACCTCTCGGGCAAGCTCCTCGACGTGAAGACGCCCGAATCGGCGCGTCCGCCGCATCGGACGTACGCCGATCTCGAGCGCATGGTGCGCGGCAGTCCGCTCTCGCGCGCGGGCCAAGACCGTGCCTGCGCAATACTGATGCGCATCGCGGTCGCCGAAGCGCACGTGCACGGCACGACGCCGGACCAGATCCACTTCCACGAGATCGGCGCAGTCGACACGTTGATCGACGTGTGCGGCGCCGTGCTCGCGCTCGAGCGACTGGCGGTCGAGCGCGTGGTCACGTCGCCGCCGGTGACGGGGACCGGCACGGTGCACTGCGCGCACGGCGAGATGCCCGTGCCGGCGCCGGCGGCCCTGGAACTTCTGCGCGGCAAGCCGATCGTGATCGGCGGCGGCCGCGGCGAGCGCTTGACGCCGACGGGCGCGGCGCTGCTCGTCGAGCTGGCCGACTCGTTCGAGCCGCCCGGCGACTTCGTGACGGAGCGCGTCGGCTACGGCGCCGGCGCGCGCGATCCCAAGGACGGACCGCCGAACATCTTGCGGGTACAGCTCGGCGAGAGTTCCTGCGCGAGCGCAGGGCGGGCCGCGGCCTGGCTCCTGGAGGTGAACCTCGACGACATGACCGGCGAGGAGATCGCGCACGCGGCGGAGCGGCTGCGCGCCGCGGGAGCGCTCGACGTGTGGACCGTGCCCGTGCAGATGAAGAAGAACCGGCCGGGTGTCGTGCTGTCCGCACTGTGCCGCGCCGGGGATCGCGCCGAACTCGAGCGCGTGGTCTTCGCCGAAACGACGACGCTGGGTCTGCGTTGGCAACCGTGTGAACGGCGCGAGAGCGGTCGCCGCACGGTCGAAGTCGACGTCGAGGGCCAGCGCGTGCGCGTGAAGGTGCGCGAGCTGCCGGGCCGTGCGGTCGAGGAGCGCGATCTCTCGCCCGAACACGACGACGTGGCGAGCGCGGCGGTGAAGCTCGGCCGCGCAGCGCGCGACATCGAGCGCGCGGCGACAGCGCTCGCGTGGTCGCGCGAGCAGCATCAGCGCTCGAGCAGTCGGTCGTAGCGCTCTACTTCGCGCGCGATCCGGTGGGCGAAGCTGCACTCGCGTTCGACGCGTGCGCGCGCAGTCGCCGCGAGACGTGTGCGCAGCGCGGCGTCCTGTGCGAGCCGCACGATCCCGTTCGCGAGCGCTTCGGCCGAGCCCGCTTCGACGAGCAGCGCGTCTTCCGTGTCACGCGCGAATGCTTCCATCCCGCCGCAGCGCGTGGCGAGCACGGGCACCTCCATCGCCATCGCTTCGAGCACGACGTTCGGCAAGCCCTCGCGCAGGCTCGAGAGCGCGAAGAGATCGAGCGCTTCGTACAGCTCGACCGGCTCGCGCTCGAACCCGAGCAGTCGAAAATGCCGCGCGTGCGGCGACGCCGCGATTTGCGCAGCGAGCCGTTCTTTCTGATCGCCTTCGCCCGCGATCCACAATTCGAGCGCGACGCCGCGCTCGAGCGCGCGTTCCGCGGCCTCGATGAGCCAGTGGAAACCCTTTTCCTCGGACAAGCGGCCGACCGCGCCGATCACGACGCGATCGCGGCTGCTGCTTCGACGCGCCGAATCGCGCGCGGGCCCGCGCCGGCGGAAGGCGTGCGTGTCGATGCCGTTCTCGATCAGTGAGAGGCGCCCCTGCGGCACGCCAGCGTCGAGGCACGCATCGAACAGGTCTTGCGACACCGCCATCACGTCGTGGTAGCGACGCAGAGCGAACCGATCGATCGCGAAGTACAGCGGCGTCTTGTGCGTCAGCTTCACCCAGCCGTGCACCGTGGTCGCGAGCTTCAGGTCGCACAGCCGCTCGAGCAGCACGCCGAACAAGTTCGACTTGTAGTCGTGGCCGTGCCAGATCTTCACGTCGAGCTCGCGGCACAGCTCCGCCATGCGCGCGAGCGTGCGCAGATCGACGGGGTGTGCATCCGGGATCGCGAGGAACGGACACTCGGCTTGGCGCGCGCGCCGTTCCAGCTCGCCGATCCCCGGATCACCGGGCGCGTGGAGGAACGCCGCGACGGCGCGGTAGCGCGTCCCGATGAGATGCCGCGGCGAGTTGACGATCGTCTTGTCCGGCCCGCCGCCAGTGCCGCTCACGATGCGCGTATGGAGGACCGTGATCGGGCCGCGCGTCGCCATCCTGCGTCAGAGGTAACGCACGAAGCGGTTCTGGCCGTCCACCAAGATCTGGGTCGGCGGGCCCGGCGCGTCGGTGATCTCGAAGGTCAGGAGGATCACTTCGTCGCCGGTCTTTACCAGATGGGCGGCGCCGCCGTTGATCTGCACGATCCCCGAGCCGGGCTCGCCCGCGATGGCGTACGTCTCAAGGCGCGCGCCGTTCGTGTTGTCGACGATCAGCACCTTCTCCCCCTCGGCGATGCCGGCGCGCTCCATCAGCGACTGATCGAGCGTGACGGAACCGATGTAGTTCACGTCCGCCCCGGTGACCGTGGCCTTGTGGATCTTGGAACGGAGGAAGATGCGCATCCCTAGAAACTAGCCCAGCGCGCCGCGCAGGAACAGCCGGGCCGCTTCGGCCGCCGGCTCACGCGCGTTTGCGCCAGGCGGCGATGCCTCGCGCGAGCCGCGCGAGGCCTTCCTGCAACGTGGCCGCGGGCACGGCGCAACCGACGCGCAGATGCCCGGGGAGTCCGAAGAACTCGCCCGGGACGACGTCGACTTGGTGCTCGCGCGCCAGGTAGTCGGAGAGCCCGAGCGTGTCCTGGACGTCTGCGATGCGCGGGTACGCGATCACGCCGAACTCGGGGACGAAGCTCGACACGCCCGGCGTTTCACGGAGCCACTTCTCCCAGATCGGGCGGCTCTCGACCGTGATCCGGCGCAGCGGCTCGAGGAGTTCAGGCAGTCGATCGAGCGCGACGCAGCCCGCGGCGAGGGTGGTGGTGGGCGGATCGACGTACGCGAGGTAGGCCATGTCGAGTAGGTGCGCGCGCTCGCGGCCCAGTGCCGACCCGAGCACGATCCAGCCCAGGCGCAGCGGGCCCAGGCCGTAGGCCTTCGTCAGGCTGCCGATCGAGATGCCGTTCGGCGCGAGCTCGAACGCGTGGACGCGGCGCTCGTTCGGGACGTACTCCATGTACACCTCGCACACGATGAGGTTGCCGCCCGCGCGCGCGGCCTCGGCGGCGATGTCCTTCATCCGATCGCGCTCGATCAGCGCGCCGGTCGGATTGTGGGGGTTCGCGATGAAGACGTGTCCGGGGCCGGTCCCGCTCGCGAGCAGCTTGCGCACGTCGGCGGGATCGATCTGCCAACCGTCCTCGGGGCGGCGGCGCAGTGGGCGGAGCTCCGCGCCGAGGTAGCTCGGCAGCGCGCGGAACGGCTCGTACGAGGGGACGTCGACGACGACGCGCGCGCCGGTGCGCAGATACCGGAGGGCACAGCTGTGCATCCCGCCCGATGCGCCGAGCGCGCCGATCACGCGCGTCGGATCGACGCGGAACAGCTGCGCCAGGCGCGACTCGTACGCGGGCAGCGCCTCGGCCGAGGGGTGGCCGAGGTCCACGGCCGAGAGACCCGCGAAGATCCGCGGGTCGGCCATCGGCATGCCCGACTGCGACAGGCTGTACGGAGAGCGCGCGGCGTGGGTGTGGGCCCAAACCATGTACGGGAACTGCAGTCGCTCGGTCGCGGTCACGCGGGGAGAGGCGGCCGGTCCCGGCGCGCGCCGACAGTCTGCCAGCGGCGGCGCGGAGGCGCTCCAAGTTTCGCTCGCGCGAGCGCTCGCTCGTGTGGATTGGCGAGGACGCGCTGGCTAGGATCGCGACCGTCATCGGCGCTGCGTGCACGCGCTCCTGTGGAGCGTCGAAGTTGCTCACGACCGTGCGCCATCGAGGGGGGTCTTGAAATCATGAATCGAAGAATCGTTTTCGCGCTGCACGTCCTCGTGAGTGCGCTGTCGTTGTCGCCCGTCGGTGTCGCGGCTTCGACGCCTGTTGCGCGGGGCGCGCCTGTTGCGCCTGTTGCGCAGGCCGCGCAAGCGACACCGTACGTGCGCACGAAGAGCTCCGGCACGGCGCTCTACAACCTGCCCGATCGCGGCGCGGCCGTGATCACGAACCTGCCGGCGGCGACGCAGCTCGCGGTGCACGCCGAGCGCGCGGGCTACATGGAAGTCGAGCCCGCCGGCGGCTTCGAGGTGTGGGTCTTCGGTCAGTACGCGAAGCCGACCGACATGCCGGGCGTCTTCGAGCTCACCGGCAACAACGTGCTGATGCGGCCGCGCGCCGCGAGCGACGAGTCGAGCTATCCGCTGGGCCAGAAACTGAGCAAGGGCGACCGCGTGCGCCTCGTCGGTCGCGCCGACACTTCGAAGCCGATCATCCAGGATTGGCTGCGCATCGCCGCACCGCCCGGCACGCGCGCGTGGGTGCTCGCGTCCGAGACGACGCCGCTCGCCGCGAACGAAGACGCGCGCGCGTTGTGGGCCGCGGCGGCGAAGACCGCGCAATCGGCCACCAAGCCGTTCGATCCGGCGCTGCTGGGTGCTGCTGCCGCAACGACGGCGACGGCCGCGGCACCGGCGGTTGCCGGGACTTCACAGGCCGCGGCGCAGAGCGCGCTCGCAGAAGCCGAGAAGCGCATGGTCGAGGCGCGCGTTGCCGCGAAGCCCGATTTCTCCGCGGCGAAGGCCGCGTACGAGCGCGTGCTGGAAGAGTCGCCGAAGGGTGCCGCAGCCGATACCGCGCGTCTGCGTCTCGAAGAGATCGCCGCGCGCCAGGAGATCGTGAGGATCCGCGCCGATGTGGAGGCTACCGAAGGAGTGCGTCAAGCCGAGCTCGCCAAAGCGGACGCGCGACTGCGCGAAGCGAGCGTGAGCCAAGATCCCATGTGGGGACGCTTCCAAGCGCGCGGTTGGCTCGAGCGCGAGGAACGTCCGGGCCAGGCTGCGCGATACGTCGTGCGCTGGGGCGGCAAGACGGTGACCGAAGTCGTGTGCACGAGCGGGCGCTACGATCTCGCCGCGTTCGACCGCTACGAAGTCGGGCTGACGGGAGTCACGTTGCGCGGCGCAGCCGCGCAAGCGGACGGCTCGTCCGACCCGATGCGGATCGATGCCACCCGGATCGAGGTCATCTCGGGCCGCTGATCCGATCGATGAGGCGCGCCGCGGGCGCGCGGATTCGAGCGGACGGGCGCTGACGAGCCGCGTGCGCTGCGCACGCTTCGATTCGATGGCACGCGAAGTTCGGCGCGATCAACGGCAACTCCCGCTGTGGCGGCGGCTCGCCGAGGGTTTGCGCCGTATGTTCGCGCTGCGATCGAAGCGCTACTTGTGCGACTCGTGCAAGTGGGACTACGGCAACGCGTGCACGCGACCGGAGAGGCCGAACGCGCTCGTGTGTCCGGATTACAAACGGCGGACGTGAAGCGCGGCCGCGACGCATGAACGGCGAGCACGAGCGCTGGACCGCGAAGCAGGCGCACTACCAGGACCCGCGCGTCGTGGCCGAGTACGACGCGCGGCGTTTCCGCGGCTGGCGGCAGCGCGGATCGACCGCCCGCAAGTGGCAGCGCATCGAGTCGCTCATCGGCCGCGATCTGCAGAGCGCGCGCGCGGTGCTCGATCTGCCCTGCGGGACCGGTCGATTCACGCGCGAGCTCCTCGACGCGGGCGCTCCGCTCGTCAACGCGGATCTATCGCACGCGATGCTCGCAGCAGCGGAGCGCGTGGCGCGCTCCGCGCCCGAGCACTTCCGCGGCAGCGTCCAGTGCGACGTCTCGCGCTTGCCGTTCCGCGATGATGCGTTCGACGTCGTGCTGTCGATCCGGTTCCTGTTCCATGTGCCTCCCGCGTTGCGGCCGGCGGTTCTCAGAGAGCTCGCGCGCGTCTCTCGGCGCTGGCTCGTCCTCGACGTGCGCCACAAGTACTGCGTGACGACCCACACGAAGCGCTTGCGCGCGTGGCTCTTGCGCAGGCGGGCGCCGACGCCGCGCTACAGCCTGCGCGAGATCGAAGCCGACCTGCGCGCCAGCGGCCTCGTCTTGCGGCGCCGCGCGTGGTTTGCGCCGCTCTTCAGCGAGAAGATGCTGCTCTTGTGCGAGAAGGTACGGGGGTGACCGGCAAGTCCGGAAGTCCGGTGTGCGAAGTCCGGCGTGCGAAGTCCGGCGTGCGA
>JANOFY010000297.1:0-5828 GCA_031413895.1 Planctomycetota bacterium
GAGGAGCTGCAACGCAGCAGCTGAGGCGGCGGAGCGTCCACGCGGATTGCTGGGTATTAGGACGTGCTCTTGGGTTCCGGAACCTTTTTCCAGGACACACTCGCGGACGGGTATGGCTTGCGTTCCTGGACTAGAGAGCTCGATTCGACCGGAACCCCGGGTCGCGTGAATACGTCCGTACAAACCTCAGGCTGCCTTGACACGCTTGGAATCTGCGTCGATCATTAGGTGCGGGTTTTTCTCGGGCGAAGGCAGACTCGCTCGGGCCGAGTGGTAGGCAGTTTCGTTTTTCAAAATCCCCAGCTCAAAGGCAACGCCGATGCGTCGGAACCTCCTCACAACCTGCACCCTGACCGCGGTCTCGTGCGCCCTGGCACTGAGCCAGCACGCCTCAGCACAGGCCGTCAAATCGACGCTCGTTTCCGGCGGTTTCACGCAGCCGCTGTTCGTCTGCTCCCCCGCGGGCGACACACAGCGCCTTTTCGTCATGGAGAAGGCCGGGATCATCAAGATCATTAAGAACGGCACGACGCTTGGGACGGCGTTCCTGAACATCGACCCGCTCGTCAACAGCGTCGCCTCGGAACGCGGACTCCTCGGGATGGCCTTCCACCCGAACTATGCGTCGAACGGCTTCTTCTTCGTGAGCTACACGGACAACTCGGGCTCGTCCGTCGTCGCGCGTTACACGGTCAGCGGCAACCCGGACGTCGGGGATGCGGCGAGCGCCGTGATCATCTACGGCCCGCTCGCTCAGCCCCAGTCGAACCACAACGGCGGCTGCATCCAATTCGGACCGGACGGGAAGCTGTACTTCGGCCTCGGTGACGGCGGCAATTCCAACGACACCGGCAGCGGACACGCCGCGGGCGGCAATGCCCAGTCGCTGTCGACCGACCTCGGCAAGATGCTGCGCTTCGATGTCGACATCGCCGCACCGTATCAACCGGCGAACCCCCTGGGTGGCTTCAAGTGGGCGATGGGCACGCGCAATCCTTGGCGGTTCAGTTTCGACCGTTCGACCGGAGACCTGTGGATCGCCGACGTCGGTCAGAACGCCTGGGAAGAGATCAACTTCACGCCGGCGGCGAGCACCGGTGGTGAAAACTACGGCTGGCGCTGCATGGAGGGCAATCACTGCAGCGGACTTTCCGGCTGCACCTGCGACCTGACGGGCGCGACGCTCGAGATCCCCGTTCAGGAGTACAGCCACGGTGGCGGCAATTGCTCGATCACCGGCGGCTACGTCTACCGCGGATCATCGATCCCGGGCCTGCAAGGCACCTACTTCTACGCTGACTTCTGCACAGGCCGTTCGTGGTCGTTCAAGCTCGTGGCCGGCGTCGTGACGGGCTTCGTCGAGCGCACGAGCCAGCTCGGCGCCTTGTCCGGCGTGGCTTCGTTCGGCGAGGACGCGAGCGGCGAGATGTACATCTGCGAGATGAACACGGGTGAGGTGTCGCGCATCGAGAACGCCGATCCGCCGGGCACCGGGTTCTGCTTCGGCGACGGTTCGCTCCCGACCGCGTGCCCGTGCGCGCTGCCGAACACCGTTCCGAATCCCAGCGGTGCTGCGGATGCCGGTTGCGCGAACTCGTTCAACGCGAACGGCGCGAAGATCTCCGGTGAAGGAACCGTGAGCCCGAATGACACCGTGGTCTTGACTGGATCGGGTCAGACTCCGGCTGGCTTTTGCTTGTACGTCGTCGGCACGGGCAACAACCCGTCGGGCGTTGCAAACGCGGACGGTGTCTTGTGCTTGGATGGCGCGATCACGCGCTTCGGATCGCAGTACCCGATCAGCGGCGTTTCGACCTATCCGAACGCTCAGCAGCCGACTCCGCTGTCCACCGTGAGCGGAACGACCGTCGGCAGCGGACAGACGCGCTACTACCAGATCTTCTACCGCAACTCGATCGTCGGCTTCTGCAACGCTGCGACGGCGAACTGGTCGAGCGCTTACCAGATCACCTGGAACTGATCCGCAAGTCGGTTTCGCGCGACGCTGAATGCGACGCGCGTTGATCACGTGGCGCCCCAGTGGGCGCCACGTGCGTTTCCATCCCGCGTCGTCGGCGCGAACCGCATCGCGCGGGGCCGCGACCGCGTGCAATCGCAATGGCGCACACCAACGACGACCGCCGGAGCGCGTACCGCGCCGCTGACGCCACGCTCCGCGGAGTCCCGCCAGATAGCTCCTCGTGTGGGCGTGTGCTAGCGTCCCCAGACTTGCGATGGCCCTCGACGAACGACTGCGCGGTCCGTGTCGACTGCTGATCGGCTGCGCGCTGGGCTCGATCGCACTGAATGCATGCTCGCCGGCTGCCGAGTCAGGCGCGTCCGAGTCGGGCGATATCCGCCCGCCGAACGTGCTCGTCATCGCGATCGATACGTTGCGTGCGGACAAGCTGGGCTGCTACGGCGGAACGCGCGGGCTGACTCCGAACATCGATCGACTCGCGAGCGAGGGTGCGCGCTTCGAACACGCCTTCTCGCACGCTCCCTGGACCCTACCGGCGTTCGCGTCGCTCTTCAGCTCGCTCGTTCCACCGGAGCACGGCGCGGGTGGCGGCCTCACCGATGAATTTCGCGCGCTGCCCGAATCCGTCGAGACGATCGCCGAGCGCTTGGACTCGGCGGGCTACTCGACCGCGGCGATCGTCAACGTCGACTTCCTCTCGAAGACGTTCGGCCTGATGCAAGGATTCCGCCACGTCGACGACAAGTTCTTCAGCAACAACCACGACATGCGGAATGCGGGCGCTACGACGCGCGCCGCGCTGGGGTGGCTCGATTCACGCCCGGCGAAGCCCTTCTTCTTGTTCGTGCACTACTTCGATCCGCACGCGGAATACGCGCCACCGCAACCCTTCCGGCGCCAATTCGCCAAGCCTCAGGACGCGGACACCGACGGGTTCACGTTCGGGACGCGCGAGCAGATCGTCGCGTACCGGCGCGGCGAGATTCACTTTCGCCCCGTGGACATCGAACGCGCCGAGGCGCTCTACGACGGCGAGGTCGCGTACACGGATGCGGAAGTCGGCGTGCTTCTCGCGGGGCTGCGCGAACGCGGGCTCGATGCGTCGACGCTCGTCGTACTGACCGCCGACCACGGCGAGGAATTCCTCGACCACGGCGGCTACGAGCACGGCCATGCGCTGTACGACGAGCTCATCGCGGTGCCGCTGATCGTGCGTCAGACCTCGCGGATCGCTCCCGGAACGATCGCGCTCCCCGTCGGCCACATGGACGTCGCGCCCACGTTGTGCGCGCTCGTTGGCGTCGAGCCGTCGAGCCGCTTTCGCGGTCGCGACTTGTCTCCGCTGCTCCACGGTGCCACGCTCGAGCCATCGACACTCGTCGCCTACGGCAATTTTTGGGGACCGCCGCTGAGCAGCTTGCGCACGGGCGACTTCAAGTTGATCCACACGCCTCCGCGCGCAGGCGTATCCGATCGACTCGAGCTGTATCGATGGGCTCAGGACGCCGAAGAAGCACACGATCTGAGCACTGCCGAGCTTGTCCGCACGCGCGCTTTCAAGCTTGCGCTCGACACGGAACTCGCGCGCGCGGAGCAACGCCGACGCGAGCCCGCTCCGAGCGCGCCCGTGTCGGCGGAAGAGCTCGAGAGACTGCGCGGGCTCGGCTACATCCAGTCGGGAGAGACTCCCGCCCCTCCGAAGTGACAACGGTCCGCGGCCAACCATGCTCGCACGATGAGTGCCGGCGCCCGGGAGATTCCTTGCTCCGACGCGCAACTCGATGACGAGGCGCACAACTTCGTCGACAGCGGCGGTGCCGGCCCCGGAGCCGACGCGCGACCCGACGCGCGACATCAGCCCTGCGCGCGCGCGCGTGTGCCTCGCGATCATCGTCCTCGTCGCGCTGACACTCCGGATCGTATACGTCCTTCAATCGCGCGCGAATCCCTACTTCGCGGCGCCGCAGATGGACGCGCTGTACCACGTGCAGTGGGCCGAGGCCTGGGCGCAAGGTAGGGACTTCCAACCCGGACCGTTCTTTCGCGCGCCGCTGTATCCGTGGTTCCTCGGCGTCGTGTTCAAGGTCTTCGGACCGGGCCTTCTGATTCCGAGGCTCGTGCAGGCGCTGCTCGGGTCGCTGTCCGTGACGCTCGTGTACTTGGTCGGTGCGCGCGCGTTCGACAGACGCGTGGGGCTCTTGGCGGCGTTCTGCACGTCTTGCTATTGGCTGCTGATCTATTTCGATGGCGAGCTCCAGCTCCCGACGCTCGAGGTGGCGACGTATCTCGCGGCGATCTACCTCTCGCTTCGACTCCACGATCGACGGTCGGCGGCGACCGCGGCCCTGGCCGGGTTCGCTTGGGGCGTGGCGGCGCTCGTGCGGCCCAACGTGCTGATCTTCGTGCCGCTCGTCGCGGTCTGGCTCGTTTGGACCGGCCGGCCGCGCAGCGCTCGCGCCTTGGCGCCGGCGGCGATCTTCGTACTGGCGATCGCGGCGTCGATCTTGCCCGTCACGATCTACAACTGGACCGTCGGCGGCGATCGAGTGCTGATCAGCTCGCAAGCCGGTGTGAACCTGTGGATCGGAAACAACCCACAGTCCGACGGCAGCGCCGCGATCGTGCCCGGTACGCGCCCGGATTGGTGGGGCGGCTACTACGATGCGATCCAGCAGGCCGAAGTCGCGGAAGGCCGAGCACTCAAGCCGTCGGAGGTGTCGCGGCACTACACGCGGCGAGCGCTGCGTTTCCTGCTCGATTCGCCAGGGCACGCGTTCCAGCTCTGGCTGTGGAAGCTGCGGCTGTTCTGGACCGACTACGAGCTCGGCAACAACGCCGACGAGCGATTCTTCGCGTACCGCTTTGGCCCGCTGTTGCGTTGGCTTCCGATCGGCTTCGGCCTTGCGGCGCCGCTCGGACTGCTCGGGTTCGTCTTGGCATGGCGAAGCGCGCGCCGCATCTTCCCCCTGTGGGGGTTCCTGCCGGTGTATGCCGCGAGCGTGATCGCGTTCTTCGTGTGCTCACGCTACCGGGTACCGCTGATCCCTGTGCTCCTCGTGTTCGGTGCGTACACGTGCATCTACGCCGTCGATGCGTGGCGTGCGGGTCGGCGTGCGAGCGTCGCGTGGATCGCGCTCCTTGGCCTGGCCGGCGTGTTCTTCGTCCGCAATCTTCCGGCTGCGATCGACCGCTCCGACGCCAGCGGATTGTGGCAACTCGGCGTCTTCGAGGCGCAGCACGACAACCCGACCCGCGCCGCCGAGCTATTTCGCGAGGCGATCGCGCACAACCCGCGCTTCGTGTTCGCGCACCAAGATCTGGGACGGGCGCTCGTCGCACTCGGCCAGCGTGCGGAAGCTCGCGAGAGCTTCGAGCGCGCCCTCGAGCTGGATCCGGCAAGCATGTCCGCGCTACGCGGGCTCTTCTATGTCGAGCTCGAGGAGCGCGGCCCCGCGGCGGCCGCTGCCGTCGCAGAGCGAGCCGCGCGCGCGAAACCCACGGCGCCGGAAGCCCAGTACATGCTCGGACGCGTGCGCTGCGCGGAGGCCGACCAGCTCACGCGCTCCAACGACGCCCCGCAGGACGCCACGCGACTCCTGGAAGAGGGGCTGCGCGCGTTCCGGCGCGGACTCGAGCTTCGGCCGGATCCGGAGTTCCGGTTCAATTGCGCCGCGGGAGCGGGCACGGCACTGCAGGCCCTGGGACGCGCCACGGAAGCCGTGGAAGCGTTCCGCATTGCGCTCGACGCTCGACCGGAGCCCGACGGCGAGGGATGGTACTGGAGTGCCTGGAGCGGGCTCCTGCAAAACCTGGTGGACTCGAACCGTGCGGACGAAGCGCGCCGTCA
>JANOFY010000298.1:0-4925 GCA_031413895.1 Planctomycetota bacterium
GCGTCGGAGAACTTGTAGACGCCGCGGCGGATCTGCAGGTGGCCGCGCGACGTGAACGCCGCCCCGCGTTGCGCGAACTGCGTCGGGATGATGCAGTCGAACATGTCGACGCCGCGGTGAACCGCCTCGAGCATGTCGATCGGCATACCCACGCCCATCAGGTAGCGCGGCTTGTCCTCGGGCAGCAGCTCTGCGGTGAACTCGCACACGTCCTCGCGCTCGCTCTTCGATTCGCCGACCGCGAGACCGCCGATCGCGAAACCGTCGAAGGGCATCGCGCTGAGCCGCGCCGCACTCTCGCGCCGCAAGTTCGGAAACAGCGCGCCCTGCACGATGGCGAAGAGCGACTGCTCCGAATCCGCGCGCGCCGCCAAGCTGCGCGCGGCCCAACGCTCCGTGATGCCGAGCGCTGCCCGCGCCGTCGGTTCATCCGCGATCGCCGGAAGGCACTGGTCGAGCGCCATCATGATGTCGCTGCCGATGGCTTTCTGCGTCTCGATGGAGAGCTCGGGGCTGAGCAGAATCATGCTGCCGTCGACGTAGCTCCGAAAGCGCGCGCCTTCTTCGCTCAGCGCGCGTGCATGCGGCAGCGAGAAGATCTGATACCCGCCGGAGTCCGTGAGCACCGATCTCTTCCAACTCATGAACCGGTGGATTCCGCCCACGCGGCGAAACACTTCCGGCCCCGGCCGCAGCAGCAAGTGATACGTGTTCGCGAGCAGGACCTGCGAACCCGCAGCCTCCAGCGTCTCCGTGAGCTGCGACTTCACCGTGGCCTGCGTGCCGACCGGCATGAAGAGCGGCGTCTTCACTTCGTTGTGCAACGTGCGGAACGTCGTCGCCCGCGCGCGCGAGCCCGTGGCACGCGCGTCCACGCGAAAGTGCAGGCGCGAGAGAGTCACGGGATGGACCTCATTCGGTAGCGCTCACCCGGAAATCGCGTCCGGCTCCGCGAGCCGATAACTCGTGCTCCGTCCGCCGCCCGCGTTCTGCGCCAGGATCCCACGCGCCGCGAGTTCCTGGATGTCCCTGAGGGCCGTGTCCGTCGAGCACTTCGCGAGCTTCGCGTACTTCGACGTCGTCAGCGCGCCCTCGAATCCGCCCAGCAGGCGGTTGATCACCGCTCGCTGACGTTCGTTGACCGGCCGAATCTGGATGCGAGCCCACAGCCGAGCCTTGTAGAGCACGGCCGCCATGGTCTCGTCGGCGCCGTCGATGGCGCGGCCGAGACAGCCGAGGAACCAGGTCAGCCAGCGCGTGATGTCGAGGTCGCCGCGCTGCGCGGCTTCCAACTCCAGGTAGTAGTTCTTGCGCTCCACCTCGAGCTGGGAGGAGAGACTGTAGAAGCGCTCCTTCGTCCCGTCGGCGCGTGCGAGCGCGAGGTCGGCGATGGCCCTCGCCATGCGGCCGTTTCCGTCCTCGAACGGATGGATCGTGACGAACCATAGGTGCGCGATCCCCGCGTGCAGGACCGGGTCGATCGCCGCGCGCGACTCGAAATCGAGGAGGAAGCGCTGCATCTCTGCCTCGATCCGTTCCGCTGCCGGGGCCTCGAAATGCACGCGCTCGCTTCCGATGGGACCGGACACGACCTGCATCGGCCCCGCTTCGCGCGTGCGCCAGGCGCCGACCGTGATGCGCGAGAGTCCGCTGCGTCCCGTCGGGAAGAGTGCCGCGTGCCAGCTGAAGAGTCGCTCGCACGTGAGCGGCGCGGCAGCGTTCCGCGTCGCGTCGAGCAGCATCTCGACCACGCCCTCGACGTCGCGACTCGGTCGTGGAAGGCCCGCGATATCGAGCCCGAGTCGTCGCGCGAGCGAGCAGCGCACCTCGCTCGGGTTCAGCGCTTCGCCCTCGATGGCGGAGGACTTCACGACATCGTTGGTGAGCACTTCGAGGCCGGCCTCCGCGCGCAGGTCGAAGCCGAGCGCTTCCATCTTCCCGAGCAACCGCCCCTGCCGGTGGCGCACCGCGGCGAGGTCCCGCGCGATCGCCGCCGCATCCCAGGTGAACGCGGGCCAGCGGGGCCGCTCATGGAGAAAGGTCGCGTCCTGTCGCATGACTCGCAGGAAAGCGTGCCCGCGCCGCCGTCGAAGCGCAAAGCAATCACCGCAGGAAGTGCGGTGATTAGGCTGCGCAATCACCGCACGCGCGCTCTGTTCGGGTGATCCCTCAGCGCCAGCCCGTGACGCTCCTGCTCGAAGCACGCGATGACTTGGTGCGCGCCCGTGCCGAGCTTGATGATTTCGAGCGCGACCTGCCGACGTCTACTTCCGCGCAGGCTGCGCGCTGACGGCCTCGGGCCGCCAATCGCTCACGAGGATCAATTGCGTGTCTTCGCGCTCGATCTCCTCGATCGCGATCAGGAAGCGCTCGCGCGGGATGTCGTAGGCGACGATGCTCTGCCCCTCGTCCATCGCGCGGCCGTCGAACATGGGCTTCTGCGCGCCCACGTCCAGTTGTCCGCCCACCCTCGACACGGTCGCGCTCCACATCTTTCGCGACAGGTCCAACCAGTAGAGTTCGCCAGCGGACAACCAGCCGTAGGTCGATGTGGTTCGGGTCGGGGACACCTGCACCGGAGCGGACGGCGTCGGATACGCGACGACCCGCAGCAGCGCGCGCGGATCCTCCTCGTTCGACACGTAGTACAGCACGACATCCCCCGACGGCGAGATGAGCGGGTTCCACTCGGCCTCGGGTGTCGTCAGGAACGGCTTCTGGACCCGGCCCTCTTCGAGATCGAACGTCATGATGTCGCCGACCTTGTCGCGCTTCGGCGTCTTCGTGAACAGCAGCGTGCGTCCGTCCGGCGTGATCGAGGACGCGGAAAGCTCGAATCCCATATCGCCCTCGAAGAGTCGCGTCGGTGCACCACCGCCGAACGAGAAGCTGACCAAGCTCTCTGCATCCGAGTCCGTCGTGAGGAGGCGCTGTCCGACGTGCGACCAGAGCGCACCGTAGTAGAACTTCGCCTTCGGATCGCCGAGCGAAGTCCGAACACCGCGCTCCAGGTCGAGAAGGGCGAGGAAGGTTTCACCACGGTCGCCGGCGATGTTCACGCCCGCGCGGCGGCCATCCGGCGACAGGGAGATCACGCCACCGAACGCGAAGGGCTCGATGGGGAGCGGCGTCCGCGCGCCCTTCTGATCCATCCAGGCGAGCTTGTACGTGCTCGCGCGAGCGACGGGCTGGTAGACCAGCGTGCCGCGCGACGAGATGCCCATGCTGACCGAGGCGCGCCGGCTGTCCCACTGGACCCCCGCGGCGATGGGCTTCGGGCTCCCCGTGAGTTCGAGGCGCTCGGAATCGAACCGCTGGATCACCAAGTTCTCGTCGCGACCGAAGACCAGCGCACCGGGCTCGACGAACACCGCCTCGGTCTCGCCCGCCAGGACGAGACGCGACTCGCGTGTCGCGGGATCGAAGACATAGACGCCCGGTTTGGCGGCGCTCATGGCGTAGTACAGGAACCGTCGGCCGTCGGGCAGCATCTGCGGGACGCGATGCGATTCCGCCGGCGTCGCGGGTTCGGTGATCGGCCGCGATGCGCCACCGGAGTCGTCGACGATTGCCAACCCGCCCACGGCACTGGGTGCGAACACGATGGAGCCTTCTGTTCCCCACGCGCCGCCGCGCGGGGCCGGGGCGTCGCAGATCACGCGCACGATGCTGTCGGCGAGGTCGATCCGCTTGAGTTTCCGTCCGGCGAAGAAAGCGATCGACTGGCCGTCGGGCGACCAGAACGGGTACGCGGCCTCCTCGGTCCCGGAGAGCGCGCGGTACTCGAGGCGCGACAGATCGCGCACGTGCAAGGACGGCGGCGACGGTCCATCATCGAGGCGCATCGAGACCACGACCTGGGTCCCGTCGGGTGAGACCGCGACGAATCGGTCGCCCACGGGCAAGACCATGCCCTTCGGGAGCGCGAGCGTCGCGCGAACGACGGAATGCTCTTTCTCCGGCGCGACACTCGACGGCTTGAGGACCAGTGCCGTGATCGCGATCGCAACGGCGAGCAGCGACGCGGCGAGCAGCACCATCGGCGAGCGCCAACTGGGGCGGTGCGCGGGAACACGCGCTGGGCCCTCGCGCGGCTCGGAGATCGCCCGCTCGATTTCGAGTCGCGCCTGGCCGATGTCGCGCAACCTGCGGCGCGAATCCTTGACGAAGCAGCTCTCGATGAGCTCGCGCACACGGCGCGGAGTGGACGGCGGCAGCGCCGAAAGATCCGCCTGCGTGTGCAACACCGCGCCGAGCACGTCGGTGAGCGTCTCGCCGACGAACGCGCGTTGCGCGGTGAGGCATTCGTACAGCACGCAGCCGAAGGCCCAGATGTCGACGCGCTTGTCGATCGATTTCCCGCGCGCTTGCTCGGGCGCCATGTAGGTCGGCGTGCCGAGCAGGCGACCCGCTTCGGTCGAGAGCACACTGTCGGTCGAGGAGCCCTTCAAGCTCTCGATCGCGGTCTTCGCGAGTCCGAAGTCGAGCACCTTCACGCGGCCGTCGGGCGTGATGAGCACGTTCGCGGGCTTCAAGTCGCGGTGGATCACACCGGCCTCGTGCGCGGCTTCGAGTCCTTCCGCGATCTGCTTCGCGACGTCGAGTGCTTCGTCGAGCGTCAGCGGTCCGCGCTTCAACCGCGCCTCGAGCGACTCGCCCGGCACGAGCTCGAGCACGAGGAAGCACATGTCTCCGACTTGATCGACGCCGAAGATCTGCGCGACGTTCGGATGGTTGAGCGACGCGAGGGTCGTCGCCTCGCGCTCGAAGCGTTTCAGACGCTCCGGCTCGTCGGCGAAGTGCTCTGGCAACACCTTGATCGCCACCTCGCGCCCGAGCCTCGAGTCGCGCGCTCGATACACCTCGCCCATCGCCCCCGCGCCGAGCGGGGCAAGGATCGTGTAGTGCGCTAGCGATTGACCTTG
>JANOFY010000299.1:0-14516 GCA_031413895.1 Planctomycetota bacterium
CACATCCTCCTGCTTCGCGCGCACGTCCACTTGCGTCACGTGCCAGGGTTCGCGGACTCCCAAAATCGTCGCGTACAGGTCTTCCTTGTCCATCATGGACGAGAAGATACACATGCCGCCGGCCGAGCTCCGCGCGCCCCCGGGGCGCTACGCTCGACCGGTGGCCGACCTCGACAAATCAGCGGCTACCCACACGAAAGCCGGAAGCGCCATATTTTTGGGCACCCGTGGTCCACAGTGGCTGGAGCCGCTGACGGAGTTTGTCGTCTAGGCTCAGCGGCGTACCACCTCGAACAGATCGTGTGTGCCCTGGAAGCGTGACTCGGGCGCCATCCATTCGTAGGCGGCGTAGTGCGGCTGTCCGCAGGAGCAACTCATCTTAACGAATATCCACCGCACGCTCTTGGGATCAGGAATGCTGTATTCGCTCATTACGTTCGTGGCAAAGAACGATTTGTGATCCGCGGTTTCGTCCATGAGGATCGGATCACCCACCGTTTTCTGGTCGAGCCGATCCGGTCGCAATGTTGGATCGTTGCCTGTCCAGTATCCGGCGGACTCGATCGTGTGTGCCTTGTCTGCTTGCTCCTTCGAAACTTTGAGATTCACGTGAAGCCAAGGACCGCCTTTCTCCGCAAATGTGACGTCGGCGTCTACTTCGACCTGCGCGATGCCGGCCTGCATGCTTCGTCGTCGTGCCTGCCAGATAACGACAAGCAGCAGAATGAACGATACGATCCATCCTGACCAAGTCTTCATTGACCAACTCCTTCGATCTGCCGTTGAGGGGGGGGCTGCGGCGCGATTCGATGCCTAATGTGCTCCAGGACAGAGACCGCTCAGCGCCGGTGCACCTCGAAGAAATCGTGTGCTCCGTCCTCGAACACTGAATTGGGAGCCATCCACTCGTACGAGGCGTAGTGGTCCTTCTTGCAGTCGCAATCGATCTGTACGAACACCCAGCGCACGTAATTCGACGCCGGAGCGTCCGTTTCGTCGATCACGTTGGCCGCGGTGAACTTTCCGTCAGTTAGGGCCATGGAACCCGCTGGCTTCTTGTATTTACCTTTGCGATCAGGTCGCTCCCCCGGCGTGTTCCCGGTTGAGTATTTTGCACTTGCGAACACGTGTTCGAGTCCGCTCACGTCCACTTGCTTCTGCGGAATGCTCAAACTCACCTTGAGCCACTTTCCGGGGACCTGAAATTGAACGTCCGCGTCGACTTCGATCTGATCGATGTGATACGTCGGCTCTTGCGTGAACTTCCAAGCCAACACGACGAGCATGACCAACGCGACAAGCCACCCGAGCAGATTCTTCATTCTCTCCTCCTTCGTCGCTAACTCAGATACGGGCCGGTCAGCATAGGGGATGTCCGGGGTAGTTCGCACCTACGGGGAGCGCCTGGTCGGATCGACTGGGCGTGCGTCCGCGGAAATCACGAGGCCCGCGGCTCAATACCCAGCCGCCTGCCCGTCCTTGCGCGACTCCGACGCACCGAAGTACGTCTTCGTCTTCGGGTCGTAGCGGATCGCTTGGTACCCGCCGTAGTCGCCGACGTTCACGCCGATCGTGTGGCCCTTCTTCACGAGCTCGCGTTTGACCTCTGCGTCGTAGCCGCTCTCGAGCGACACCTTTCCGCCGTCCGTCATCCGCTCGCCCGTCGGCTCGGATGAACCATCGTGCAAGATGCGCGGTGCGTCGCCGGCTTCCTGCGTGTTCATTCCGAAGTCGATCATGTTCACGACGATCTGCACGTGCCCTTGCGGCTGCGTCGCGCCGCCCATGACGCCGAAGCTCAGGAACGGCTCGCCGTCTTTCGTCACGAATGCCGGAATGATCGTGTGGAACGGGCGCTTGCGCGGCGCGTAGGTGTTCATCCGGTCGGGCGTGAGGTCGAACATCTCGCCGCGGTCTTGCAACATGAACCCCGCGTCGGGCGTCATCCCCGATCCCATCCCGCGGTAGTTGCTTTGGATGAGCGACACCATGTTGCCCGCGCCGTCCGCCGTCGAGAGGCATATCGTGTCGCCGTGCTCGAGCGCCGGATTGCCCGCGGGATAACTCCTCCCGGCGCGGTCGAGCGAGATCAGCTCGCGCCGCTTCTTCGCGTACTCCTTCGAGATCAGCTCGCGCGTCGGCAAGCGGCTGAACTCCGGATCGGCGTAGAACAGCGCGCGGTCCTCGAACGCGAGCTTCTTCGCTTCGACGAACGCGTGCACGTACGCCGCGCTGCCGAAGCCCATCGCCTTCACGTCGAAGCCCTCGAGGATGTTGAGCATCTGCAGCGCCGCGATGCCCTGTCCGTTCGGCGGCAGCTCCCACACGTCGTAGCCGCGGTAGTTCGTCGAGACCGGATCGATCCAGTCCGATCGGTGCGCCGCGAGGTCGGCGTACGCGAGGAAGCCGCCTTGCTCCTTCATGTACGCGTCGATCCGTCGCGCGATGTCGCCCTTGTAGAACGCGTCGCGTCCACCGGATGCGATCGACTCGAGCGTCGCTGCGAGCCGCGGGTTCTTGAACGTTTCGCCCGTGCGCGGCGCGTGTCCGTCGATCAGGAACGTCTCGGCGAAGCCGGGGAACTTCGCGAAGACCTTCGCGCTCCGCTCCCAGTAATACGCGACGAGCTCCGTGATCGGCGCGCCTGCGCGCGCGTACTGGATCGCCGGCGCGAGCACCTGCGTCATCGGGAGCTTGCCGAACTTCGCGTGCAGCTCGAACCAACCGTCGACGCAGCCGGGGACGCTCACCGGCAGCGGCCCTTGCGACGGGATGCGCGTGATCTTGCGGCGCTGAAACTCTTCGATCGTCAGCGCGGCGGGGGAGCGGCCGCTCGCGTTCAGCCCGGAGAGCTTCTTCGTCTTCGCGTCCCACACGATCGCGAAGAGATCGCCGCCGAGGCCGCAGCCCGTCGGCTCCACGAGCGCTTGCACGGCGTTCGCTGCGATCGCCGCGTCGACCGCGCTGCCGCCTTGCTTCAGGATGTCGAGCGCGGCTTGCGTCGCGAGCGGTTGGCTCGTCGCCGCCATGCCATTCTTCGCGATGACCTCCGAGCGGGTGGCGAAGCTCTTGCCCGTGATGCGATCAGACGGGCACACGGCGAGGAGCACGGAGAATACGGCGCAGTCGAACCACACGGGCGGCCTCCAGGGGGGCCGGGGAGTGTCGCACGCGATGCAGCACGGAGCCAGATCGCCGTCGTGTCGGCGCCGTAGCGTGCATCGAGCACCGCGGGCGCTCGCGCGACCTCGGACGTGCGAGCGCCTCGAGCGCTGGTGCGCTACCGCGTCTCGCTCGAGACGACGACGGACGTCGGCGCGAGGCCGGTCGCGACGGAGCCCGCTACCGTGAGCGCGCCGGTGATCGGATCGATCGACATGATGGACACGTCGTTCGAGAAGTTGTTCGCGACAAAGACGAAGCGTCCCGACGCCTCGGCGACGAGGTCGATCGGTCCCAACCCGCCGCTCGTGGTCGAGGGCGGGACGACCGGAGCGCCCGTCTGATCGATCCCGAACGAGGCCACGTGTCCGCCCCCGGCCCCGGAGAATCCGACGTGGCAGAACCTGCCGTCCGGGTTGAATGCGATCGCGGTGGGCTTGAGTCCCGAGGTCGCGCCTCCGGGCAGCAACGTGAGCGCGCCGTTCGCGCCGTTGATCGCGTATTGCACGAGGCTGTTCGTCCCCTGCAGCGTCGCGTACGCGTACCGGCCGCTCGGATGGAAGCCGAGCGCGAAGACGCCGCTCGTGACGACGGTCGCCGAGACTTGCGGGATGCCGAGCGCGAGTGTGATCCGGAACGCGGAGATCGAGCTCACGCCTCCGGACGGCGCGCCGCTGTTCGCGCAGTAGAGGAAACGGCCGGTGGGGTCGCACGAGACCCACGTCGGGCGTGAGCCGATCTCCTGCGTGATCACGAACTGGAGGATGCCCGTATCCGGCTCGATCGAGTACGTCGTGAGGAAGCCGTCGTCGGGAGCGTTGACGTTCTGCGCGACCGCGTACAGGAATCGGCCCGAGGGCTCGATCACGACGTGGGTCGGATTGCCGTTGATCGCCGTCGTGGGAGCGGCTTCCGTCAGCGCTCCGCTCGTCGCGTCGATCGTGAACAGACTGATCGTCTTGTCCAGATTATTGGCGACGTATGCGTACTCGACGTGCGGATCGACCGCGATCGAGAGCGGCCGGTCGCCGGCGAGTGCGGCGAGCCCGGTCTCGCTGAGCGCGCCGGTGGTCGGGTCGACCGTGTAGCTCGACACGTCGTCCGACGCACTGTTCGTGACGTGCACGAAGCGCGGCTTCCAGATCGCGGGACGCGTGCCCGGAGCGAACGCGAGGGACGTGGGGCCGTTGCGCGTCTCGATCGCGTCGACCATCGTGATCGTGCCGTTCTCCGGATTGATCAAGTAACGCCGCAGATCGTTCGTGTATCGATTGGCGACGTAGAGGAAGCTGCCGGTCGGATCGATCGTGATGCACGAAGGGAAGTTCCCCGCGGCGACCGTGTCGAGCACCGCCAGGTTTCCGCTCTGCGTGTCGACCGTGTAGCACGAGATCGATCCGCCGATCTCGTTCGCGACGTAGGCGTAGCGCCCGGACGGGTGCACGCTGACCGCCAGCGGCCGGTCGCCGGCGAAATCACCGGACAGATATCCGAGAGCGCCCGTCACGGGGTGGAACGTCAACGGAAGCACGCTGTCGATCGCTTCGAGCGTGACGTAGACCACGTCCTGGTAGGGATCGACCGCGATGGACAGCGGCCGAGCGCCGTTCAACAGCTTGGGCGGACCGGTCGGCGCGATCGCCCCCGTGGCGGGGCTGATGAAGTACGTCTGCACCGCCGAGAGATACCCGAATTGGCTCACCGTGCCCGGCGGATCGGGCCAGCCGTATGCGGTCACGAACAAGAACCGACCGGCGGGATCGATCGCCAGCGAAGACGGTTGCACGCCCGACGGATACGGCCAGATGATCGGCGCGAGCGCGCCCGTCGTCTGGTTGATCGAGTAGATCCAAATCTGATCGACGGCCAGGGCCGTGACGTACAGGAATCGTCCGGCTGGATCGATCACGATGTCGTGCGGACCGGCGCCGGTCGGCACTGCGCCGCGCGAACGGAGCCAGCCCGCGTCGGGCTCGATCTCGTAGATCGAGATGTTGTTCGTGCCGGCGTTCACCACGTACGCGAAGCGCCCAGCCGGATGGACGACCATCTTCTCGGGCTGGAGCTGTTCGAACTCGGCCAGTACGTAGCCTTTCCGCTGCAGGACTCCGCTCGCCGTATCCACGCTGAAGATGGAGATCGTCGAGTCTTCGCGGCTGACGGCGTACGCGAAGCGCACGGGCGAAACGACGGAGATCGTGATGTCGAACTGGGTCGAGCCGCCGGCGTTCTCGGCCGTGATCGCGTGCGTCGTGCGCGGCGCGTGGGCCGTCGGAGCACCGCTGACCGCGCCACTCACGGGATCGAGGCTCAGGCCGGCCGGCAAAGGCGGCGTCGAGGTGTAGGTCGCCACCGTGCCATCGACCGTTGGAACGTTCGGCGCGATCGGTGTCTCGAGCGTGTAGATCGCGACCGAGAGCGGATAATGGAGGTTCTGCGGGGCCGTCACCGGCGTCCCGCCGCCGCTGCCACCCCCGCCGCCTCCGCCCCCGCAGGCTGCCGCCAGGGTCAAGACCAAGCTCGACCAGAAGCGTCCCGAAGTCGTCATCACAAGTTCCTGAATTCTCAATCCCAGCTAGGCGGGATCGCTGCCTATCCCAGAAGAATCGCCGCGGAGACGTAACACGGCCTGAACGCTGAGTCTACTTTGGATCTCTCGTTTGGCCTGCCGCGGATCTCGGTACCTGCAAAGGGGGTCTGCCGAACCCCTCGCTCCGAGTGCTCAGACGAAGTTTACCCCACGAAGTCGTGGCCGGAGGGAGGCCCATCTCAGGACGGCGGGAGGCCAGTTCGGGTTCCGGGGGGAGCGTGATTTCCGTCAGGCGCCGGCCGCGGCCTGCGCGAGGAGCCGCTCCGCCAGCGCGCGCGCCTTGATGACGCACTGATCGGAGTTGTCGTATTCGAACCGCCCGAACCGGCCGAGGGGCAGGATGCCGTTCGTCTCGAGCCAGTCGAGCGCGACCTTGCGACGCGCGCCGTACTGGTGATCGAACACGACATAGGCGTGCCGGATCTCGCTGCGGTCGTGGAAGAGGACCTCTTCACGCCGCATCAGCCCCGCGTGGACCAGGCCGTCGATCACCTCGCGCTCGAGCTCGGCCCCCGGATACGGCGCGCCCCCCGGGAGCGTCACTTCGCACAAGAATGAGCTCTTGCTGCGCGGCGCGTTCTCGGGCGAGTAGTTCGACATGTACGTGACGCGGTTGGTCGGGCCCTGCGAGTCGTGGGGCAGGTAGATCCACGAGAGGTCGGGGTGCTCCGGCCGATCGAGCGCGAGCAGGATGCACACGATGCCGTTGTATTCGAGCTCCGTCATCGCGCGCGCGACGCCTTCCGGCAGGCCCTTGACGATGCGCGGCATGTCGGTGAGCGCCAGCGTGCTGACGACGACGTCGAACTCCTCGCCGTTGACGCGCCAGCGCGAGCCCTTCGACACGAGGTCCGTGACGGGCGTCTTCAAGCGCACGCGCGTCAGAACCGTCGACCCGATGCCGTCGGTGATCGCTTGGAAGCCGCCGCGGCGCGGGTAGTAGAAGATCGACTGGTGCGTGTAGCCCTCGGTGCGGATTCCGATCGAGGAACGCAGCACGTCGTCGATCGGCGCATCCGGCACGCGGCCTGCGACCCAGTCGCTCGTCATGTGCGCGAGATCGCGCTTCCAGACCTTCACGTTGTACGGGTCCATGAAGTGGCGCGCGATCCCGTCGCCGAAACGCCAGCGGATCCACGACGCGAAGTCTTCCGGCGCGCTCGAGCCGTCGACCAGGCGTTGGTGCCACGCCTTGACGTAGCCGCTGAGGCAATCGAAGTTCGCCTCGGGCGGTAGATCGCCGAGCCCGTTCTCGAACGGGTAGTTGACCCAGCGGTGCTCGAAGCGGATGCGCGTGTGCCGGTCCTTCTTCACGAAGGCCGGTTCGCCGCCCGCGCAGCGCTTCATCCAATCCATCGCGGGCTGGTCCTTGCTGTACAGGATGTGCCCGCCGGCGACGTCGTAGGTGTAACCGTCGACGGTTTTCGATTGGCACAGACCGCCGATGCGCGAGTCCGACTCGAAGAGGTGGACCTGGTCGGGACGGACGCCGCCTTCGATGAGGAACCGAGCGAGCGACAGGCCGGACACGCCGGCACCGAGGATGGCGATCTTCACGCGGTGGGGAGAGCTCGAGGGCGCGCACGCGGCGGCTCTCTGCGAGCCAGACGGCCGACCGTCGAGCCCGAAAACATATCACGCCGCCGCGCGCCGGCGCGAGGGCGTGAACGCGGATACCCGCGTCATCTGGACCGGACCAGCGCGTGCTGCGTCAGGCCGGAGCGTGCGATCGCGGCCTCTGCGTCGTCGATCCAGCGCCGCCCGTCGGTCGTGTATCCCGCGGTCGGCTTCAAGCCCGGCTGCAGGCTCTCGAAGTACGCGTTGAACGCGTGCATGCACGTCTCGCGCAGGTACTTCGCGAGACACGAAGCGAGCGCGACTGCGAACGACGCGGTTTCGGCGCGTTCGGCGAACGCGATGCGCATGCACGGCGCGTGGCCATGGGCGTCGTCGTGACCGCGGAGCTCGTACTCCGATCGCGCGGAGACCTCGCTCACGATGTCGACGGCGCACTCGGGAAACGTCTCGCGGAGCAGACGCGCGTACCGCATCCGTCCACCGTGGCGATCGACCAAGACGTCGAGCTGTTCGTGTGCATGCTGCGTCCACAAGCGGCGCAGCACTGCCGAGCACGTTTCCCAATGCGTGATGCTCTTGTTGTCGGTCCGCGCGAACGAGGCGTTCAGTTCGCACACGGGCAGCACGCGCACGCCGGCCGCGCAGAGCGTGACGTTCGCGCTCGAGAGCGCGCCGGAGAGCGCATGCACGTCGCCCGCGAGCGTCGCCGCTGCCGCGGCGTGCGGCAGCGCGGCTGGAAGATGCGGATACCAGGCTTCGGATTCGAGAGTGTCGAGAGGCTGGACGGCGTGCGTCGCGCGCTTCATCAACTCGGCTCCGTCCGCGACACAGCGGCGTGCCGGATCACACTGCGCGAGGAACGCGAGAGCCGTGCGCTCCAGCCGCCGCGCGCCGCGCGGGTTGCGTAGGAAGACGACTTTGGAATCGGCGACGAGGAGCTTCGGATCCTTGCGCTGCGGCGTCGCGTCGACGACTTGCTCGAGCGCGCGCCAGAGGTCCGTCACGCCGGGCGGAACGCGAAACGCGCTGTAGCCGATCGTCAGCGGTCCGAGCAGCGGGCCGAGCCCGGCTTCGTCGACGCCCGCGAGCACGCGCCAGCCGTCGCTCGCGATCGGAGCTCGCCACAGCGAGCCGCTGCGATGATCGGCGCGACGGTCGGTGCCTGCTCGCGAGCCCACGCGGTCTTTCAGCGCGCCGCGGCGCTGGGCAGCGGATCTCGCTTGCGCCGGTCGCGCACGATCAGCGCGAGCGCGATGCTGCCCGCGACCATCGAAACGAGCTGCGACGTCGAGACGTGTCCGTCGAACCACACGCCGCGGATCTCGTCGCCGCGGAACGCTTCGACGAACGAGCGCAGGATCGCGTACAGGAGCACGATCCACTGCGCGACCTGCCCCGTGTAGCGCCGGTGCTTCAAGATCTGCCAGCCGACGAAGGCGACGACGAGCGCCTTGATCGTCATCCAGTTCTGCGTCGCGTAGAGCACCTGGCCGGCATTCTCCGCGCCGAAGAGGCTGCCGTCCGGCAGCGGGTTCGGCACGCGGATCGTGATGGGCCACGGCAGATTCGCGTGGGCCGCGTCGACGACGCGCCCGTAGTCGTCGCCGACGAGGAAGCATCCGACGCGACCGACCGCCTGTCCGATGAATCCCGCGACGAGGCCGAGATCGAGTGCGTGGAACGGGCGCACGCCTTCGCGTTTCGCGCTCCACAGGCCGAGAGCGATCGCGCCGAACATGCCGCCGTACATCACGAGGCCGCCCTCCCACACGGCGAGGATCTGGAGCGGGTGCTCGCGGTACGACTGGCCGACGTCGGAGCCGCGCGCCATCTCGACGGCGACGTACATCAAGCGCGCGCCGATCACGACGCCGACGAGGATCCACACCGTGACGCGCGAATAGCGCGTGGGATCGTTCTTCGGATCGTCGCCGTAGCGCTCGGCGAGCTTGCCGAGGAGGTACGAGCCGAGCAGGAATCCGGCCGCGACCATCACTCCGAACGAGCGGACGGGGAAACCGAGCCCCGGGATGTGGAACAGGATCGGGTGCATCGTGGGGGGGGACGCCGGAGCGTGCGGGGCTGAAGCGCGGGGCCGGGAGCGAAGCGCGGCGATTGTAGAGATCGAATGCGCTCACCTCACGCGGCCAGACTTGCGATCGCGTGAAGTGCGGCTATCCTCGCCCGCCGATTTCGCGGGCTTCGACCGTTCGGGCACGCGGGCAAGAACGTTCGATTCGTTCCAGAAGGCGCACCGCCGATGACTGAGCTCAAGAAGAACGAGCTGCCGCAGGCCAAGGTCTACATCGAAGGCCGGTACCGGAAGCTCACGCGCGATCTTCCGCAGACCGTCTTCTTCTGTCCCGAGTGCAAAGGGCACGCGCGTCGTCGGCGCGGGTGCGCGCGCTGCGAAGGCTTCGGGAAGCTGACGCGCGATTCGGTGCAGGAGCTCGTCGGCTGGGTCTTCGGCGCGGCCTTCAAGACGCGGAAGAACGTGTTCCACGGGGCGGGGCGTGAAGACGTCGACGTGCGCATGCTCGGCGAGGGCCGCCCGTTCATCATGGAGATGGTGAACCCCAAGAACCTCGACGTGGATCTAGCGGCGCTCGAGGACGAGGTGAACCGGCGCAACGCCGGCCGGCTCGAACTCGCGGGGCTGCACTGGACCGAGAAGGGCCGCATCCGCGCCATCAAGGAGACACCGCACGCGAAGGAGTACGAAGCGCGCATCCGCGTCGACGGCGACGTCGATCCCAAGGTCTTCGCGCGCTTCGTCGGAGAGCGCTTGAAGGTCACGCAGAAGACGCCCGCGCGCGTCGCGCACCGCCGGGCCGACAAGGACCGCGAGCGCTGGATCGAGTTCGTGAGCTTCTCGCCGGTCGAGCGCGCGGCCGCGAGCGAAGGCGTTGCCGCCGCGAGCGCCGGCGCGGCCGCCGCGAGCGCCGGTGCGGTCGCCGCGCGCGAAGGTGCGGTCGCCGCGCGCGAAGGCGCGGTCGACTGGCGCGTGCGCCTGCGCACCGAGCACGGGACCTACGTCAAAGAGGTCATCAACGGTGAGTCGGGCAGCACGACGCCGTCCCTGTCGGAGCTCGTGGGGCTGCCGTGCCAGTGCATCGAGCTCGACGTGCTCGCGATCCTCGACGTCGAAGGACGCACGGAGGAAGTGCGCCGCGCGCCGCTCGCGTTCGGTCAGAACCTCTGACGCCGCGTCACGTCAGACGACGACGCCGATCACTTCGCTCTCGAACACCAGCCCGCGCTCGACGAAGCCCTGCGTCTCGTAGGTGAACATCCGGGTGCGGAAGCGTTTCAGCCGGCCCACGAACACCATGCGCGACGGCGGTGAGACCACGCCACGGAAACGCGTGCCGTCCAGTCCGCCGAAGCCGATGAATGCGTTCTCCATGCCCGGCGCGTGCGTGCTGAACGCGTAGGAGCACAGCTGCGCGGCGGCTTCGATCATGAGGGCGCCGGGAAAGATCGGGCGGCCGGGAATGTGGTCGTTCGACCACCAGTCGTCCGCGCGGATGTCCTTGTAGCCGACGATCAACTTGCCTTCGGGCGCTACGTGGAGGATGCCATCGAGCAACTCGAAGGTGCCGCGTTGTTTCAGCACGCGCCGCAGCTCGTCGCGACCTGCGATCACGCGCGACAGGTCGAGCGTTTCGAAATCGATCAGGGGCGTCGCGGGCATGCGCGGGGGCGCGAGTTCGAGCGGTGAGGTTGCCGGTGGCGCGCGGGCACTCGCGCGCTTGTGTCACCGATCGCGGGCGGGCAGTCTACGCAGCCACGAGTGCGTTTCAACCCCGAGCCCCTCATCACAGGGTGTCCATCCCGCGCGCCGAGCACTCCGTCATGAGCGACCCATCTCGATCCGCCGCGATGCGACTTGCGACCGCGTGCGTGCACGCCGGCTATCGCGCGACGCCCGCGAGTCGCGCCGTCGTTTCGCCGCTCGTCCAGAGCACGACGTTCCTGCTCGACGACCGCTCGTACGAAGACATGCTCGAGGGCCGCGTCGACGAGGCGCTGATCTACACGCGTCTGCGCAATCCGACGCTCGACGTCGTCCAGAAGCGGCTCGCGGTGCTCGAGGGCGCGGAGCGCGCGCTCGTCTTCGCGTCGGGCATGGCGGCGCTGCATGCCGCGTTGATGAGCCTTCTGGCTGCGGGTTCGCGCGTCGTCGCGCACCGCGAGCTCTACGGCTCGGCCTGGGATCTCCTCCAGAATATTTTCGCGCGCCTTTCGATCGAGACGCAGTTCGTCGATCTCTCCGATAGGGATGCGCGCGCGAAGGCGCTCGCGGGCGGCGGCGTCGCGCTCGTGTACTGCGAGAGCATCTCGAACCCGACGATGTGCGTGTCGGATCTGCCGGCGATCGCCGAGAGCGCGCACGCGGCGGGCGCGCTCTTCGTCGTCGACGCGACGTTCGCCACGCCTGTGCTGCAACGTCCGCTCGAACTCGGCGCGGACCTCGTCGTGCACAGCGCGACGAAGTACCTCGCCGGCCACTCGGACGTCATCGGCGGAGTCGTGTGCGGGTCGGCGGCGCGCATGCAGCCGGTGCACCGCTGGCTGCAGCTCGCGGGCGGGTGCATGGATCCGCACGCGGCATTTCTCTTGGACCGCGGGCTCAAGACGCTGCCGCTGCGCATGCGCGCGCACTGCGACAATGCGCTGCGCCTCGCGACTTGGCTCGCCGCGCATCCCGCCGTCGCGAGCGTGCTCTACCCGGGACTGGCGGGCCATCCGTCGTTCGGCCGCAGCGCGCACCTGATCGCGGCACCGGGCGGGATGCTGTCCTTCGCCATCCGCGGCGGAGACGAAGCCGCGCTGCGCTTCGTGCGCGCTCTCGAGCTCGCGCTCGAGGCGTCGAGCCTGGGCGGCGTCGAGACGCTCGTCAGCCTGCCGTTCAATACGTCGCACGCGCGACTCTCTCCCGCCGACCGCCGCGCGAGCGGGATCTTGCCCGGGCTCGTGCGCGTCTCCGTCGGGATCGAAGATTCCGACGATCTCATCGCGGACTTCGAGCAGGCGCTCGCGCGCGCAACGGCCTGAGCGAATTCGCGCGCGCGCGCGCTGCAGATCAGCGCTCCAAGCGGATGTCGATGGTGGACGTCTTGCCCGCGTCGATGTTGGCCAGCGCCGTGCCGCTGCGTCCGTCTTCCAGTCGAGCGTGCAGCCGGTAACGGCCGGCGGGCAAGTGGCGCACGATCACCGACCCATCGCGGCCCGTGCGCGCATCGATCACGCCGGCGTGCGCAGAGAAGCCGCTGATCACGGCCTCCGGTAGCGGGGCGCCGTTTTCATCACGCGTCCACACTTCCGCGATGCCCGTCGCCGGCAGCCTCCTTTCGGTGACGGTCAGCGAGGGCGCGCTGACGGCGAGCGAAACGGGCGCGAGGAGCGGCGCTTCGGGCCGGCCGATGTACAGCGTGTACTCGCCGTCCGTCACGTCGTCGAACCTGTATCCGCCGGCGACATCCGTCTCGAGCGTGCGCCGCGCGTGCGTCGAGCTCGCCTCGAGCGTCACCGGCACGCCCTCCGCCGGCCGGTCGTTCACGTCGAGCACGCTGCCCTGCACGTAACCCGACGGCGCGAGCACGAGCGAGACGAACTGATTCTCGGCGCCGCGCACGAGCAGCACGCTGACCGGCAAGCAGTTGAGCCCGCCGGCTTGCGCGCGTACCGCGTAACCGCCGAGCGGCAAGTCGTCGAGTCGGAACGTCGTCTCGGCGTGCGCGAACTCGATCGTGCGCGACTCGGCGCGCTCGTGTCCCCGCAAGAACGTGTTCGGGAAGACGAGCAGCTTCCATTGATCGGGCACCCTGAGTCCGGGAAGCGCGCTGAGCCGTCCGCGGAGGATGCCGCGGCCTTCGAAGCTCGGCGGTGGAGCCTGCGTCTCGATCGGAGCCCGCAGCGCCGCCGAATCCGCCGGAGCCTCTGTCGCACCAGAATCCGTCGAGCCGAGCTCGCGCGGTTCGCTCGGGGCGGCGCGCGCTTCGTTCGGCGCGAGATCGTCCGCGAACTCCACGCGATCGGACGAGAGGCCGACGACCAGCGCGACGGCTCCGGCCAGACACACCGCACAGACGATCGCGAGCAACACGCCCGTGCGCAGAGCACCGCGTCGCGCAGTCGATCGCCGCGCATGCGCGTGCTGCGCGTCGATTGACAGCGCGCGGGCGGCCTCTCTAACCTGCGCCATTCTCGAAGCCTCGCCAGACAGCATGCGTGGTCCTGCTCGCGGATCGTTCACGTGCCGGCGGATCCTAATAGTTGGCGCACGCGCGCTGGTAGTGAACATCTCATGATCTCTCGACTAGGCTGGGCCCTTCTTCAACGCGCCGCGCGCACCTCCTTGATCGCCGGCGCGTTCGCCGTCACGTCGGTCGCACCGTGCGCGGCATCGAATCGAGCCGCGGAAGCCGGACGCGTGATCGTGCTCGGCTTCGATGGCGCCGACGAGAAGACCGCGCAGGAGCTGATGGATCGCGGCGAGCTGCCGAACCTAGCTCGATTGCGCGCCGAAGGGACGTTCGCGCCGCTCAAAACGACCACGCCGGCCGAGTCGCCGGTTTCGTGGGCGGCGCTGAACTCTGGACAGAACCCCGCCAAGACCGGGATCTCCGGTTTCGTGATGCGCGAGCTCGGCGCGGGCGGACCGGCGCCGGCCCTCGGTCACCAAGAGCACGGCGCGCGTCGTACGGATTCGTTCGAGCTCAACTTGCTGTTCCGTTGGCTCGTGTCGGGCGAGCCGGTCCACGTCGCAAGCTGGACGGGCGGCGCGATGTTCGTCGGCTTCGCGATCGTGTTCCTGGTGCTCCTGCGACTGCGCGCGCGCATGGCGCTCGTCCTCGCCGCGCTACTCGGCATCGCAGCCGCGTGCGGCGGCTTCGTCGCCAGCCGCGCGATCCCGCGCGAGATCGTCGACGTCGTCGGCAACCCCACGCGCACGGCAGGCTTCTGGGAGGACGCCGCCCGCGCCGGCATCCCGAGCGTCGTGCTGGACGCGGCGATGGCGTGGGATCGGCCCGCGGTTCCCGATCTGAAATTGCTCGCGGGCCTGGGCGTGCCCGACGTGCGCGGTTCGAACGGCGATTGGTTCATCTACACGACGGACGCTTCGACGCACTCCGAATCGCCGAAGGCCGCGCTGCCCGCGCCGGACGGCACCGCCACGAGC
>JANOFY010000300.1:0-2238 GCA_031413895.1 Planctomycetota bacterium
CCGGGGCCCGACCCTTTTTCCCACCGCCGACGCTGCGTCGATGGTCAAAAAAAGTGTCTGACACCGTATTACGCCGTATTACGCCCGCGATCGACACTTCCGCAGCCCGACGCGCGAGCGCAACGACGACTCCGAGGCCGGCTCTGCACGCGACGCGATGCGCTTACCGAACCCGTTGCGCGCGCTTGCGGATGTCTTCTTCCTGGCCGTGGATCGCGCCTTCAGGAAGCGTCACCGACCACGACAGCAAGCTCTTGAGGTCGAGCGATTGACCTTCAACGAGCGTCTCCTCGGCCCAGCGCACGCGCAGCCGCCACGTTCCCGGGGTGAGGTCACCGATGTGCAGATCCTGTCCGGCAGGGAGCGCCGACGTTTCGCGCGGGCTGCCGTCGACCGTCAGCTTGATCGGCAACGCCTGATAGCGTCCGTCGAGTTCGAGCACGAGCTCGGCCGAGCCCGTCTGCGTCTGATGAAGCTCGACGACGACCTGATTCTCGCCGCCGCGCAGCACGATGCCGCCGCTGCGCTTGCCGTCGGGCGACGTGGCGACCAAGTAACGCACCTTCGAAACATCCTCGTACGCCGTGAGCCAGAACTGTCCGTTGCCGTCGCTCACCGTTTCTTGCACCGCGGTCGGGAGCGCCGGGTAGAGCTCGCTCTCGAGCAAGAGGTAATCGCGGACGTTGAGCGCGGCCATCGTCGCGTTCACTTGATCGGGCGGCTCCATGCGCACGTGCGCGCCCGCGACCGTGACCGCTCCGGAACGGACGACGCCCATGAGTTGCGGCGCGGGCTCGAGGTGCATGACGAGGCTCTCGCTCTCCCCCGCTTGCAACGACACCGAACGCACGCGCGGTTCCGCGACGGCACCGACGTGGAAGAGCCGCACGTCGATCGCTTCGGCCGGCAGGTCCTCGACCACCGTCGTTCCACCGGGGTACACGCGCACGGGGCTCACCGTGAACCACGGAAAGCGGCGCTGCGCCTTCGGATTGCTCGGAAGTAGGAAGACCTGCGCTTCGAAACCGGGGTTGATGGCTTCCGCGATGCTGATCTCGAGTCGAGCTCCGCGCTGCAGCACGTACTTGAGGCGCCCCGGCTCGATCGTCTGACCCGCGGGCACCGTGATGCTCTCGCGGTAGGCCGCGTATCCGGGCTTGTCGACGACGACGATGACCTCGCCGGCGGTCATGTGATCGAACCTGAATTGTCCCTTCTCGTCGGTCGTCGTCTCCTGTCCATCCATCGTGACGCGCGCGCCCTCGATCGCTGCCCCGTCGCTCCCCAGGACTTCTCCGTGCACGGTCGCGGGACGGCCGTATACGACGTGGTGCTGCGAGTCGCGGTCCTGCCGGAGTCGCACTTCGCGCAGCGAGACGATCCCGGGACCGCGCACTTCGACGAGCGCGAGCCCCGGATACAGATCGTTCGCGCCGAACACGCCCTCGCGATCGCTGTAGAGAACGCGGCCCTTGTTGGTGCCCGTTGGAAACGTGATCTCGGCGCGTATGCCGGTGCCGGCCGCGTTCTTGACCGAACCGCGCAGGCGCGCGGTCGCCGCGGAACCCAGCGCAGGTTCGCCCTCCGCGCGGAGCACGACATCGGATCGAACGAGCTCGATCTCGACTTCGAGTGGGAACACGACGGTGGTCTCGGGCGCGGCGGGAGATGTCTCCGCCGAGAGGACGGTAGCGCGCTCCGGCTCGTCATCGAGCGGCTCCGCGCGGGGTGGCGCGGGCGCGACGGGCTCCGGCACTTGCGCGGCCGGCGCCGGCGGAGGACGCGCGGGAGCCGGCGACTGCACCGCCCACCACAACCATGTCGCGAGACCCGCCGCGATCGCCAAAGCGGCGGCGAGTAGTGCGTTGCGCTGGCTGCCTGTCATGCGCGAGTTGTCTCGGGGATTCCTAGGGCACGCATTCGGCCGCACCGATCGCCTCGCGCGCCTGCCGCGCGGCCCGCGAGACGTGACGGAGCATAGCCTGTGCGCCGGACCCGTCGCAGCCTCGCACCGCGAACTATCCCCCGGAGCACGCGCAGACTACGCAGATCGGCGTCCCGCAGCGGTTCCGCGTCACGTCGCAGCCGCTCCGGCGTCACGTCGCAGCCGCTCCGGCGTCACGTCGCAGCCGCTCCGGCGTCACGTCGCAGCAGCTCCGGCATCACGTCGCAGCAGCTCCGGCATCACGTCGCACTTCATCGCCGCCGATGTAGGGAAAGATGCGATCGGCGTTTCGG
>JANOFY010000301.1:0-3733 GCA_031413895.1 Planctomycetota bacterium
GAGTATCCATCGCCGTCGATGTCGCCGAGCGGGATCGCGCGATCTCTGCACTCGTACTCGAGTGGATCGTCGTCTTCGAACAACACATGTTTCTCGCGACCTGAAAGGATTCGAACGAGGCCCCAGTTCGCTCCGACGCCCGATTCGATCGAGTCGATCGTGCCGTCGGCATCGAAGTCGAAGCTCGCGCCCATTTGTGTTGAGGGCGGCGATCGTCCCGACATGGCATTGAGCGCCGCCTGGCCGACGACTTCCTCGATCACGTGACCCTCCGGATAGCGGCACACGCGCAGTAACGCCTGCGCGTCGTCGCCAGCGTCCGTGAAGAATGCGAGCGCCGGCCCGCTGCGATCGACCGGAAACACTTCGAAGCGATCGAGCGGGTGACGTGCCGGTCGCGCCTCGAGACGAAAGAGCATCCCCTCCGGCGTGGGCGGGCGGCGATGGCCGGAGTGAGCCAGGAGAAAGACGAGTGCCGCACCGACGACGGCGATGAGCGCGAGCACTCGGGTCGCGCTCATGCGGGTGCCTCGCGTCGAGGAACCCGTGACGATGGCGTCGCGAGCCGATGTGTTCATTCGTGAGGGTAGATCGCGATCCCGTGCAGAGCTCTCGTGACGCGCTGAGTATGCCGATACGCTCGTCTTTCCGGTACGAAGGCGCGCGAGTCGACGCGCTCACCGTGCTCCGCATTACCTCTCGCTCGCTCGCTCGCTAAGGTACGCGGCTTCGCGACCTTCCCCGATGATCGCCGACCTCGACGACGCCTCTTCGACGCCACGTCCCCACTACGACGTGTGCATCGTCGGCTCGGGTCCGGCCGGGACGACGCTCGCGTGCGAGCTCGCAGATTCGGGCCTCGCGATCGCTGTGCTCGAGAGCGGGCTCCTCGCGCCGACGCCGCACGCCGATCGATTGCGACGCGTCGAGAGCGACGGCATCCGCATCAAGAACTACTCGCGTGAGCGCGTTCTCGGCGGCGCTTCGACGACGTGGGCCGGGCTTTCCAGTCCGCTCGACGAGATCGACTTCTCCAATCGGCCGTACCTGCGCTTCTCGGGTTGGCCGATCGCGCGCGCCGAGTTCACTCGGTTCTATACGACCGCCGCGGAGCGCTACCGCTTTCCGACGCTCGCGGCGTTCACTTCGAATGGCTTCGGCACGCTGCGCAATCGAGGTGACCTCCAGCCGAAGTGGCGCGCGCTCGACGAGAAGATCTTCCTCGCGTGCAGCGAGCCGCAGAACTTCGGCGTCGAGCAGCGCCAGCTCTACGGCTCGGAACGCGTCGATCTGTGGCTTGATGCCACCGTGCTGCGGCTCGAATGCGAGCCGAACACGCGGCGCGTGCGACAAGCGATCGTGAGAACACACGGTGGGCGTGAGCTCGCAATCCGTGCACGCGTGTTCATCCTCGCCACGGGTGGCATCGAGAACGCGCGCTTGCTGCTCAACTCGCGCGATCTGTGCGCGGCGGGTCTCGGCAACGACCGCGACCAAGTCGGTCGTTACTTGATGAACCATCCGAAGAACTACCACGGCATCCTGCACCTAGATCGGCCTGTGACGGACGCGCCGTACTACTTCGGCTGCTTGCATCAGGGCTTCGCTGGTTACGCGGGACTGCGTTTGCCCGAAGCCGTGCAACGCGAGCGCGCGCTTCTCAACTCGTACGTTCGTCTCGAGCCGCTCTTCCCGTGGTCGGACAACCTCGGCGTCGAAGCGCTCGTGCTCATCGCGAAGAAGAGCGCGTTCCTTCGTGGTCGCGTGAAGGGGCGACAGGAAAAGGAAGTCGTCTCGCTCCGCGACTACTCCGAGACCGGCGACGACAACGATCTCCAGAACGAGCGCAAGCTGCCGAGCGACTGGATGCGCCTCGGCTTCGAAGTCGCGCGCAATGCGCCGAGCGTCGCGAGCTACCTCTACAGCCGGTTGGTTCGCCGCGCGAAGCCGAACGTCACGCGCGTTCGCCTGCGCAACTTCATCGAGATGGAGCCGCTGCCCGAGAATCGCGTGACGCTCTCCGACGAGGTCGATGCGTACGGCCAGCGCATTCCGCTCGTGCGCCATCGCCCGAGCGAGCTCGATCGGCGCTCGCTCGTCGCACTGCACGCGGCACTCGTAGACGAGTTCAAGAACGCCGGTGTCGGTCGACTCGAAACGTCACTCGAGAAGGCGGATCCCTGGCCGATCGACCAAGACGCGTCGCACCACATGGGCTCGACGCGGATGGGCACCGATCCCGCGAACTCGGTCGTCGATTCCAACAGTCGCGTGCACGGCGTGGACAACGTGTTCGCCGCTGGCGCGTCGGTCTTCCCGACCAGCGGCTGCGCGAACCCGACGTTCACGATCGTCGCGCTGTCGATCCGACTCGCCGAGCACCTGCGCACGCGGGTGCTCGCACGGGAGCCCGCGCGATGACCGCACCGCGCAACGTCCTCGTCCTCGGCTCGGGCAAGCGCGTGCGCGAGGCCGCGCTGCCGGCGTTGCTCCAGCTCGAGGATCGCTTCACCGTGCGCGCGGTCGTCGCGCGCACGCGCAAGACGATCGAAGTCCGCGGCAAGAAGTTCGACGTTGTGCCGATTGCCGAGCTCACGCCGGCCGAGATCGCGGCGACGGACCTTGTGTCCTGCGCCGTGAGCAAGGACGCCGTGCCGGCAGTGCTCGCGCTGCTCACTGCGCAAGATGTGTCGCACGTCGATCTCCTGATCGACACGCCGGTCGTGCGCTTCAAGCACTTCCGTCACGTCGAGTTGCTCAGCCGCTTTCGAAACGTCTGGGTCGCCGAGGACACGAGCGAGCTTCCGTGGCTCGACACGGTGCGCGAAGCCGTGCGCCTCGACGTGCTCGGCAAGCTGACGCGGGTCAACTTCCATCGTTCCGCGTACGCGTATCACGGCATCGCGATGGCGAAGTCGGTGCTCTGCGCGGAGCGCGTCACGCGCGGACGGCGGCGCAAGGACACGGACGGCACCGCCGTGCGCGAGCTCGACCTCGACAACGGCACGCACGCGACGATCATCGAGCCGCGCGACTACGCCGTCGGACACATCGAGATCATCGGCGAGCGCGCGGCGGCTTCCGATCATCCGGCGCAGACTCGGCGAATGTCGCTGGCTCTCGAACCGATTGCGCGCGGCACGGAGCTTCGCGGCTTCCGGCTCGGATCGATCGAGACGAAGCTCGATGCGAGCGAGATCGAGCTCGCGCGCGGCGATCCGGAGTCGGCGCGCGTCACGGCACGCATGGACTCGCTCAAGCGCGTCGGCTTCTACCGGTTGCTTCGTCGCATCGACGCCGGCCAAGGCGCGTATTCGTTGCACGCCGCTCTGGAAGACACGGTCGTCGATTACTGGCTCGAGAAGCTCGGTCGGTGGCGCGACACCTCTCTCACGAGCCCACGCTCAGCTCTCGGTCGCGCGCTGCTCAGCGGCTTGTCTCGCGTCGCGGGCGGCTGACTCGCGTCAGGCCGCAGATTCACCGCGTCTCGCCGCGCGGCGCCTCCCGAGCTACGGCGCGCCCGCGTTGCTCTTTTCACGCGCTGCCGCGCGAAGCAACGTCACCGCCGTGTAGATGACGACGACCGCGATCAGCCACTTCACCCAGTAGAGCGGCAGGCTCTCGACGATGTACGCCGCGACGAGGACGGCCGGCACACCGGCCAGCGTCAGCCCGAGCGCCGCGCGCGGCGAATAGCTCTGGCGCATGATGAACGGCGCGCTCGCGAGCGGCA
>JANOFY010000302.1:0-4542 GCA_031413895.1 Planctomycetota bacterium
CCACCGGGCACTACATCAATACCAGATCCGGGACCATTGAATCTGTATGAGCGGGCGAACGAAAGCGTTTACGTGGAAGCCGTACGAGGATCCTAGGCAACATGCCGCTGGTAGAGATGCGGGCAATTCGATTCCCGCCATCTCATGCGAGGAGGTAGTGTCCTGATCGACTCCTGGTATTTGGATCATCTGGTATGTCCTCGTGACGGGTTACCGCTGGTTCTTGCAGGCGGAGACTTGGCTTGCGATGCCGAGCAACGTGGTGGGCTCGTGCATCTCGTTCAAGAAGCCCATCGGCACGAGCACGTTGCCAGCGCGGAAGTTGAGCGCCGGATCGTGGAGGTAGTCGAGGTAGGCGAACTCGACTGCGACTTCCTCCCCCGCGTGTTCGAACTCGATCTCGGAGTTGAACACGAAGTGCTCGTCGAACTTGTAGCCGAAGTACAACACTGCGCGCAGCAGATCGAACTCGTCCGTCGCCGCGTCCCCGGCCGGGTTCTCGTACATCAGTTCGCCGTAGCCGCCGATCGAGACGCCCGACTGCGCCTGATAGATCTTCGAGGCCGCCGGTCCCAGGCCGTGCTCGCTTCCCTGGATCTGCGGCACGACCTCCGACGCCTGCGCGCGCTGCAGCTCGGTCGCTACGATGTCGATGCGACGCGCCAACTCGAGATTCTCTTGCTCCAGCGCCTGCAGACGAGCCTCGTCGACCGATGCACGCGCGTTGCGCAGGTTGGCGAGCTCGGCGAGCACCCGTTCCATTTGCGCGCGCAGCGCCGCGTTCTCGCGCTCGAGCGTCGCCAGGCGGTCGTCTTGTTGCGCTGCCCCCGCTCGTTCGCCAGCTGCCCACGCGGGTGCCATGAGCGTCAGGCCGAGCGCTGCAGTCAGGGGCACCGAGAACATGGCGGAACGGGTCCGAATCGAGACGGTGTTCCTCGTGAACATGGCGAAGGAATGGTGGGGGTGTAGGGGGCGATGGCTCAGCATCACTGGCCTGAGGGGCCCGCCCGCGCGTGCGCTCGATCGTCGACGTCCAACCGGACTCGCGCGTCCAGGGCGCGGACGCGTTCGCGCCAGCCGCTGCTGGCGCGCGCACGGAGCTGCTCGCCTTCGATCTCGACGATCAGCACCTCGATGTCCGGATGTTCGCGGGCCCAGGCAAGAGCGCGCTCCGGTCCGAGCACGAACAGCCCCGTCGAGAGGCAGTCCGCTGCCGTCGCGTCCGGCGCCCACACGGTCACGCTACCGAAGTCTTCGGCGGGCGCGCCGGTACGCGGGTCGAGGATGTGGCCGATGCGCTGACCTCCGGCAACCACTGCGTGCTCGCTGTTGCCAGTCGTCGAGAACGAGCCGTGTTTCACGTCGATCGCGATCACCGCCAGCGCTCGATCGCGCGGATCGGCGAGCATGAACGACCGCTGGCGGACGCCGTGAAGGGCGACGTGTCCCCCCAGGTCGAGTTCGCCCGCGGATGCACCCGAGCTCACCAGGGCGGTGATCGCCGCGTCGAGTCCGATGCCCTTTCCGAAGCCGCCCTCGTCCAGGTACAGCGCGTCGTGTCGACGGGTGGCGTTCGTCGCGTTCAGCTCGAGCGACGCGAAGCCGCCTGGCACGCGTGCGTCCGCGAGCTCCGCTGCCGACGGCACGCGTCCTCCGGTGCGCAGTCCCAGGACACGCGCCAGCGCACCGATCGACGGATCGAATGCACCATCGGTGTCCCTCCACCAGCGTCGGACGTGGCCCAAGTCGTGCGCGAGCTCAGGTGTGATAGCGCACGCCTGGCCCACCGCTGTGCGGTTGAGTCGCGAGAGTTCGCTGGTCTCGCGCCACGTGGAGAGCCGCGCTTCGACCGTCTCGAGCGCGCGCACGGCGGCCTCGCTGCTCGCCAGCGCCTGCTCACGGCTCTCGGCCTCGACCTTCATCGAGAGCTGCGTGCCCATGATTCCCAGGCGCCGTTCGATCGTGACAGGAGCCTCGCCGCTGGGCAGCGCGAGGAGTGCGAGCACGCACGGCAGCCCGGGTGGCTGGGGCCGGAGGCGGTGAATGTCGCGGGGTTGCATGGTCGATATTGAGAGTCAGTCTCAAGTACGCACCAAGGTAGCGGCCCGCGGCGGGGCCGCAAGCAAAATTCGCTTGCGAGGTTCATGCGTGATCTGCGGCGCATGCGAGATCGCGGCGTGAGCCGCGTTCACGTCCGGCGCATCGTCCGCGCGAGAGGTACCTGCCTGCACGCCGGGTCGCTCACACGAGTGTGGCCTGGCCAGCTCGCCGTTGCTGTCGCGCGTTCGCGGCGGAACGCTTTGGATGTCGCGGTCGAGCGCTCGATAATGCAATGTGCTTGGGAGTCGAACCCGCGCCCGATGACGAGCACAAGCACCCCCTCGCTGGCCCACGACACCGATTCCGTTGACACGCCTGCGGCTCGACCGAGCTGTCCGCCCGTGATCGCCGGCGTCCCGCCCGAGAAGCGCCGCGCGATCGTCGTCGGGGCGAGCTCGGGCATCGGCCGCGCGCTCGTGATTCGATTGCTGCGCGAGGGCTACCGCGTCGGCGCGCTGGCACGGCGCGCGGACCTGCTCGCCGATCTCGAACGCGAGAGCGCGCCGTTCGCCGCCGCGAGCGGCGGACGCCTGTGGGTTCACGCGCACGACGTGCAAGCGACGGGCGAAGTGGGCGCGCTGTTCGAGGACGCCGTGCGCGAGCTCGGTGGGCTCGACCTCGTCGTGTACGCGGCCGGGATCATGCCGAGCGGCGCACCGGGGGAGTACGACACTGCGAGCGACCTCGAGCAGATCGCGGTGAACTTGTCGGGCGGCATCGCGTGGCTCAATTGCGCGGCCCGTTTTTTTCGCACGCAGCGCGAAGGCACGATCGTCGGGATCTCGTCGATCGCCGGCGACCGCGGACGCAAGGCGAATCCCGTGTACTGCACGACCAAGGCGGCGCTGAACACGTATCTCGAGGCGCTGCGCAATCGCCTGGCCGAGAGCGGCGTGCACGTGTGCACGATCAAGCCCGGCTACGTCGACACGGCGATGACGCAGGGGATGGAGAAGCTCTTCTGGTTGATCTCGGCCGACGACGCGGCGCGCGCGATCTTGGTCGCGGCTCGCAACCGTGTGAACGTGCGCTACGTGCCGCTGCGCTGGTGGATCGTGGGCACGATCCTGCGTGCGATCCCCTCGTTCGTGTTCCGCCGGCTGAGCGTCTGAGGTGCCAACCCGCTTGTCCGCGACGCGCACTGCACCCTCGCGACAGCTTGCTTCGACGTACGAGTACGTCGAAGGCTGGGGGATGGCCGTCGGCGCGCGCTCGCGCGTCTTGCGCCCGCGTGACGTCGACGAGATCCGCGCCGCATATGAGAGCGCGCGGCGCGAGAAGACGACGCTCGGCCTGCGCGGCACGGGCTGCAGCTACGGCGACGCCTCGGTGAACGAGACCGGGCATGTCCTGGATCTCACGTCGATGAACCGTTTCTTGTCGTGGGATCCGCGCACGGGCCTCGCGACCGTCGAGCCGGGTGTGACGTTCCAGACTCTATGGAAGCGGATCCTGCCCGACGGATGGTGGCCCAAGGTCGTGCCCGGGACGATGTTCCCGACGCTGGCCGGCGCCGTGGCGATGAACATCCACGGCAAGAACAACTACTGCGTCGGCACGATCGGGGACGCCGTGCGCGAGTTCGACATCCTCTTGACGAACGGCGAAGTGCGAACGTGCAGCCGCGCGCAGCACAGCGACCTCTTCCACGCCGCGATCGGCGGTTTCGGGATGCTCGGCACGTTCACGCGGATCGTGCTCGAAACGAAGCGCGTCTACTCGGGCGAGCTCGATGTCACGGGGATCAGCACGCGCAACCTGCGCGAGATGATGGACGGCATCGATTCGCGCACGGCGCAGGACGACTATCTCGTGGCCTGGGTCGACTGCTTCGGTCAGGGCGACGAGCTCGGTCGCGGATTGATCCACGCGGCGCGCTACCTCGAGCCGGGCGTCGATCCCGACCCCGAGCGGACGCTCGCCGTCGAGCACCAAGAGCTGCCGTCGCGCATCCTGGGCGTGATTCCAAAGTCGGAGATGTGGCGTGCGCTGCGTCTTTTCAATCACGACGCCGGGATGCGCTTCGTCAATGCGTCGAAGTACTTCGCGGGCCGCCTGGAGGGGATGCGCGGGCCGTATCGACAAGCTCACGCCGCGTTCGCGTTCCTGCTCGACTACGTGCCGAATTGGAAGTGGGCCTACGGCCGAACGGATCGCTGCGGGCTCATCCAGTACCAGGCGTTCTTGCCGAAAGAGACGGCGTACGACGTGTATCGCGCCGTGCTCGAGGAGAACCAACGCGCGTCGATCGTTCCGTATCTCGGCGTGTTCAAGCGGCATCGGCCCGATCCGTTCTGGTTGACGCACTCGAGCGACGGTTGGAGCTTCGCGCTCGACTACAAGGTGACGAACGAGAACCGCGCAGCGCTGTGGCTGCCTGGCTGCGGGCGTGCTGCGGGACGCGGGCAGCGCGCTCGAGTTCCGCCACGAGCTCGCGCGCCA
>JANOFY010000303.1:0-4806 GCA_031413895.1 Planctomycetota bacterium
TCGCATCGACATCGGCCTGCCTGCGGTGCAGGAAAAACTGATGAACGCGGTGCTCGCAACCGGTAAGCGCGCGGTGCTGGTTCTGACCGGCGGCAGTTCGCTGGCCGTGCTGACGGCCCGGGCGAAGAAAGGCGCGGAGGACTAGAGCGCTGGCGGCGCGCGCGAAGTGAACCGCGCATATGAAGGGCGCTGACACGTCGCGGGAACCACCGATTGATGATCGCCCTGTCGTTTCCGCGCGCATGCGCGCGCGGAAACGACAGGGCGATCCGTCTCCGAAAGGAAACGAATCGCCCGATGATGTCGTGGAGAACGAAGTGTTGTCGGGCAAACGATCCGTGTCACGACACCGTGACAGCACTCAGAGCATCGACCCGGCTCACTTCGACGGTGTCTTCATAACCCAAACCGGTGCGTGAAGAAAACAGTCGCATCGCGATTGTCGAGATTTTTTTTCGCGCATCACTGCCGACCCGGGCCCGTGACACTTCCCTTTTGTTTGTCGCGCACCGCGATCGCGCGCTCGAGTTCGTCCGTCGCGCGCATCGCGAGCAGCGCGCTGCGCACGCGTTCTCCGAGCGCCGTTTCCTCGGCGGCGACATCCGCGAGGGCGCTGCGACAGCTCTTCAGGATCCCCGCCGCGCCATCGAGATCCCCCTCGATCACGCGCGCACAGGCCAAGTAGTCGTACGCGCGCACGCGATCGAGAGGGTCCTCGCCGCCGTCGGCGACGCGCTGCCAGGCCCGGCGGGCATCCGCAGTCCGATCGAGTTCCGTGTAGACGCGGCCGATCCACAGCGACGCGTCATCGCGCGCTCGGCGCGTTGCATCGGCTTCGGCGAGCACGCTCTCGTACGCCGACAACGCGTCGGCGTGATTGCGCGCGCGCCGTTCGACGTGCCCGATCTCGAGCATCGCGCGGACACGAAATGGAGTCCCGGCACCCCTCTCGCGCGCCAGCACGAACTCCGACCGCGCACCGGCGACATCCTCCGCCGCACGGAGCAGCTCACCGGCCCGGAACGCGGCCTCCGCGCACACGGGCGCATCGCCGGGGAAGTGCTCGCAAATGGCCCGGTAGGCACGCACCGCCGCGTCGCGTGCGGCCTGGCGCGCGTCACCGGATGAGCCGCGCAGCGCGAGCTTCAATCCGGAGGCGCGCGCGAGCTCCGCCGCTGCACTCTCTAGCTTCGGCAGCGGATCCTCGACGCTGCCGACCGCCGCACGCGGACTGCGCGCTGCAGCGACGCTCGCCGCAGCGCGTCCCGGCGTCGAGAGCACCGCCGCCACCGACAACAAGACCGACCACAACCACCCCGTCCTCTTCATCGCGATCCCCCTTGCGCGCCGTGCGCGCTCTCGTCGACTCCCTCCACCGGCCACAGCCGGATCGCGCGAGCTCGCTCGCTTGCGACCCGCAGCTCGATCACGCGCAACAGGCGCTTGCGGGCGCGGAACAGGCGCACCTTCACCAGCGCCGGCGCGATCGCGCACGCGCGCGCCGTGTCGGCGCACCGCCCTGTGTCGCGGTAGTACGAATGGAGCACCGCGCGGTCCTCGTGGCGCAAGCCGGCGACCGCCGCGTCGAGGTGCTGCAGCACGTGCTCGCGCTCGACGATGTCGCCGACCAGCGCGACATGGACTTCGTCGCGCGCTTCGCCGGGCGCGGGTTCGCGCCCCTCCACGTGATCGAGGACGTCGTCGGGACCGTCGCTGCGCGGGAGGCGCCGTTCGGATCGCAGGTGATCGCGCAAAACGTTCTGCGCGATGCGCACCGCCCACGGCCGCAGGCACGCGGGATCAGTGAGGCTCTTGCGGTAGCGCGCGGCACGCAAGAGCGTCTCCTGGATGATGTCGTCGGTTTCGCTCTCGTCGCGACAGCGGTTCGCAAGGCACCGGCGCAGCACCGGCCGCAGGGACTCCAGTCCATTCCAATCGCACGCGTCGGCGGGGTTCGGCACTTTCTCCTCCTGGGTTGCCTCGCGGTCTTGGCTGCGCGTCTTCGAACGCAGCGGTGCGAGGTCGGTGTGGAGGAGACCCAGGTCTCGGCGCGATGGAGCGTGCGTGTGCTTTCAGGGATGGATCCGGCGCGGAACTCCGCGAGCGCCGGCGGGGAACTCCGGCACAGCCTCGGGGCCGCGCAAGCTGGTTTCCCCAAAAGGCGGGGGCGCAGGCCGCGGACGCCGTCCCGTACCGAGCGCGCACCCCCGGCGCACCGCGCGCGGCGACCTCAGCGAGCCGGCTCGATTCGGGAGCTCGATGAACGCGCGCGAATCCACACCGCGCCCGGGCGGGGCGCGGCTCGCTTCAGCTGGGGAGCGTCACGATCATCGCGCGCGCAAGCTCGTCCGCGCGCGCCTGGCCGTTGAGGTCGGCGACAAGCGCCAGCGCGAACTCGAGCGCCGTCCCGACGCCCTGGCTCGTGGTCACCGTGCCCGAGCGCACCACGCGCGGCGCGTCGTGCACGACCGCGCCGAGGAGGTCCTTGCGAACCGAGGGATGCGCGGTGACCGCCACCCCGCGAACGATGCCGGCGGCGTGCAAGACGAGCGGCGCGGCGCAGATCGCCGCCGTGCGACGACCCTGCGCGTGGAGTCGCCGCACGAGTCCTAGAAGTCGCTCGTCCTTCATGAGGTTGCGTGTCCCGGGTTGCCCACCCGGGAGCACGACCATCGTGAAGGTGTCGAGGTCGAGATCGCCGAGCGCGGCGTCGGGCTCGATGGCGATCCCGTGCGATCCGCGCACCGCGCCCGGCGCGAGACCGGCGGTCGTGACGTCGAGGTCCGCGCGCCGGAGCACATCGACGATCGTCACGGCTTCGATTTCTTCGAATCCGTCCGCCAAGGGCACGAGGATGCGTTCTGTGGTTTGCATGGAGATCTCAGTCGTGACCGCGAACCTATGATCGGCATGATGGACCCGGCATCCGACCGCGACGATGCGCGCGAGGCATCCGACCGCCACGAGGCGCGCGAGCCCGTTCTCGTCAGCGCCTGCCTCCTCGGCACGCGCTGCCGGTACGACGGCGGCGCGAATCCGGATCGGGCACTCGAGCGCGAGCTCGCGGAACGTGGGCTGCGCGCCGTTCCGTTCTGTCCGGAGGAGCATGGAGGCCTCGGAACCCCACGCCCACCGGCGTGGATCGAGGCCAACGACGCGGCCGCGGTGATCGATGGAACGAGCCGCGTCGTCACGGACGGCGGAGCCGATGTGACCGCGGCGTTTCTCGCGGGCGCGGAGGGGGCGCTCGCGACGTGTCGTGCGCACGGCATCGCGCGCGCGTTCCTCAAGGAACGCTCACCGTCGTGCGGCGTGGGTCAGACGCACGCGGCGAACAAGCTCGTCGATGGGCGCGGCGTGACGGCGGAGCTCCTCGCGCGAAACGGCATCGCGGTGCGCGGGATCGAAGGCCGGCGCGCATGAAGCCCGGGGCCGGTGACCGAGCTGCCCCGATCGGGTCCGACACGACCCGATCCGAGCCGGCTCGCGCGCTTCACGTGCTCCGCGGCTGACCCACGATCACGATGTGAAAACCGAGCATCGAGAGCCCGGGCACCGCGCACAGGAAGCGGTCGAACGCGATCATGCCGCGCGTGATCCACGCGCTGCCGGGGATGTAGCGCAGGATCCCGACGTGGTCGGGGAAACCCGCCAGACAATAGGCGAATACGCCGTACTTCTTGGCGACGCGCACCTCGAAGCCGGCCTTCTCACAGAGTCCGATGATGCCCTTGCGCGTGAAGCCCTGGTCACCTTCGTCGAAGTGCGGACTGCGGCGGTACAGCACCGCGCGCGCAAATCGGATGAGCGGATTGTCGTTGCACGGCTCGCTCATGATCAGCACGCCGCCCTGCCCCAGCGCCTGGGCGCAGTTGGACAGGAAACGCACGTGGTCGCGCGTGTGGTGCAGACTGCCCTTGCAAAAAACCGCGTCGAACGCGCCCGGCTTGAACGGCAGCTTCTCCGCGTCGGCGGTGACGAGACGCGCGCCCGGGACGTACTGATCGGACACCTTCAGCATGTCGTGGCTGATGTCGAGGCCGACGGCACCGGGGTGGCGCGCTTCGAGCTCGGCGAGGAAGAACCCGGTGCCGCAGCCCAGGTCGAGGACGTTCCGCGCGCTCTCCGGGACGTGCGAAATCATCTCGGCGTGCCAATCCTGCTGAAAGAGCCGCGAGAACTCGAAGCTGTATCGGAAGGCGTAGCGGGGGGCGAGCTTCCGGTGCAGCTCGATCTGGGATTGGCTGTTCGAGGTCGACATGCGCTGAGGCGGAGCCCCACAGTCTATCCGGTGCACTCCGGCGGGCCGATACTCAGCGCGTGAACGAGACCGCTCCGATCCGCCGAGGCGACGCGATCGCACGCACCCTGCCCGCGCTCGGGCTCCTCGCGCTCGCGCTCCTCGCGTTGGCGTGGGGCGACTTCCTGCCGGGGGGGTTCCGACTGCGCCAGCTCGTCGAACCGGACGGCGCGCGCGAGGCTCGGCAGCGTGCGCGGCATGCCGCCGAGCGAATGCACGACTTCGCGCTCGAAAACGCGCGCGCAGAACCGGGCTCGATCGTCTTCATCGGCTCGTCGACGATCGAGCGTTTCCCGCTCGACGCGAGCTTTCCAGGAAAGCCCTGTCTGAATCGCGGCATCGCATCGGAGTCCGCGCGCGAGCTCGCGGAACGCGTCGCGGAGCGCCTGCCGCACGCGCGTCTCGACGGCGTCGTCGTCTACACGGGTGCGCTGGATTGGCGGGAGGAGGGACAACGCGCAGGCCAAGAGCACGAATTCGAGTCGGGCGCCCTGGACGTCGCGGAA
>JANOFY010000304.1:0-1550 GCA_031413895.1 Planctomycetota bacterium
GACACCGTACTTCGACACCGTACTTCGACACCGTACTTCCGGACACCGGACTTCACCCGGACTTCACCCCACCACTCTCAACGACACGCGCAAGGCAGCCAACACTCGCCCCGTGTTCAACACGAGAGCGTGTGTGAGCACTCGCGCAGCGCGTCAGCAGACGCGCCGATGAAACGGCGTCATGAACTCGAGCACGTTCGCGCGGTCGCGCGCGCAGCCCGGCCAACCACCGGTCGTCTCGGAGCGCACGTTCAGCGTCGACGACGGCATGCCATCAGGCCCCTCGACGCTGATCGTGATCGTGGACGTGCCGAACCAGAACCCTTGCCGTCGCTTGCACGTGATCGTCAACCGCTCGTCGTCCGCGTTCACCAGCTCCCATCGAGGCAGATCGCTGGCCATCGTCTTGGCCTCCTCGTAGATGCCGGACTTCGAGATCGGTACGCACAACGGTCGGAGATGGAAATGCGCGTCCGAGTTGCTGGTGGAGCAGGATCCGCCCATCGATCGATGACGTTCGTTCCGCGAAGCCTCGGGGGAGTTGGCATGCGCGCCGGCGAGCGCGCGGCGCGGGCGAACTACTTGGTCTTCGTCGCCGCGCGGGACAACTGACTCTTGTAGCGCGCCGCCGCGTTCCGGTGGATCACGCCGTTCTTGGCGGCCTTGTCCACCTTCTTCATCGCTTGGGCGAGTCCATCGCTCGCCGCGGTCCCATCCTTGGCGCCGATGACGCGCTTCATCGCGCTCTTCATCGAGCTACGCGTCGTCTTGTTGGCGGCGCGGGCCTCTTGGTTTTGGCGGTTGCGTTTCGCTGCTTGCTTGCTGTGGGCCATCGTTATCTGAACCGTTCCATCTTGGCGGCTACATCGCGGTAGCCAATGTCGACTTCGAAGATGCGAGCGTAGTGAGCGCGCGCGTCGGCCGCATTGCCTTCGGCCTCGGCCAGCGCGCCGAGATTGTACAGGATCTCCTTCGCACGTTCGTCCACGCTCGGGTGTCCTTCGAGCGCGTGCAGGTACTCCTTGCGCGCCAGGTCGGCGAATCCCTTGCCCTGGAAGCACTGGGCCATCGCGAACTGCGCCTCACGGCGGCTGCGCGGATCGGCGATCGCCTTTTGCAGCTCGGCCAGGGCGTGATCGAAGTCGCGGTTGCGGATCAGCCGGCGGCCGAGCTGCAGTCGCAGCGCGGGGTCGCCGGGGCGCAGATCGACGCGCCGGCGCCAATCCTCGATCTCGAGGGTCGCGAGCTCGTTCTCGAGCTTCTCGGCGAGCGCTTCGTCGCCCGCCTTGCTGGCCTTCGAAATCGACTTCTTGTGGATCTTCGTGCGCAGATCCCCCGCCAGGCAGCACAGCTCGAAGGAGTCCTTGCGGTAGCTCCACGCGCGCTCGACCCACTCGAGCGCGGACTCCGGATCCTTGAGCTTCTCGTGGGTCTCCGCGAGGCGAATCATGAGGTCGGGACCGGGTGCATCGGCGTAGCGCGCTTCGAGCGCGGTCAGCTCGCTGCGCAGCTCGTCATCGGAGAGATGCGATCGCTGGGCGCGTTCGAGC
>JANOFY010000305.1:0-14928 GCA_031413895.1 Planctomycetota bacterium
CGTTGCGCAGGCGATCGAGACACTTCGTAACGCCGCTCGCGACGGACATCCGTTCGACGCAGTGATTTTCAACCTGCGGAGCGCCGGCGTCTCCGCTGAGGACTTCGCACGTCACGTTCGAGAGAGCGTCGACCTCGGGGCCACGCGACTGATTCCCGTGCTCCCGCCAGGTCACTCGAACGAGGCGACCGGGAGCGGCGCGTTCGACGCGGTCCTCCTGACGCCCATCCGTCCTTCCAACTTGCGCCACGTGCTCGTGCGCGCGCTCGATCTGCGCGGCGAGCTCGGGGCGACGACGCTGGAGCCGCGCGCAGCGCTGCCTGCCACCGTCGAACCGGCTCCGACGCAGCTTCCCTTGGTGCAGCGCCTGCTGCTCGCCGAAGACAACCTGATCAACCAGAGGGTTGCGCTGCTGCTTCTCAAAGGGCTCGCGGCAGAGATTGACGTCGTGGCGAACGGACTCGAAGCGGTCTCCGCGGTCGAGGCCGGGAACTACGACGTCGTGCTGATGGACTGCCAGATGCCCGAGCTCGGCGGACTCGACGCGACGCGGCGCATCCGCGGTCTCGCGGATCCGAGCAAGTCGCGCGTTCCCATCGTGGCGCTCACGGCCAACGCGATGCGCGGCGACCGAGAAGAGTGCCTCGCAGCGGGCATGGACGACTACCTGTCCAAGCCCGTCAGCCGCCCGCAACTGTTCGCCGTATTGAAACGCTGGAGTGTTGCCATGAAGAACGAGACAGAACGCAGAGACCCGGACGAGATTCCGCCTGCGCTACCGACGAACGAGGTGATCGACATGAGCGTGATCCAGAAACTGAGGGACCTCGGCGGGGACGAAGATCCGAATCTCGTCCTCGAACTGATCGGCATCTTCCTGACGGATGCGCCGGTGCAGATGCAGCGCATCACCGAAGGCCTCGAGAGCGGCGACATCAAGGTCGTCGAGCGCGCCTCCCACACGCTCAAGTCGAGCAGCGCCAACATCGGCGCGGTCGCGCTTTCCGGCGTGTGTCAGAAAATGGAGGAGAGCGCGCGAAAGAACGAGCTTGCAGGCGTCGAGTCGCTCGTGCGCGCGTCCAGCGATGCATTGGACGAAGTCAAGGTCGCGTTGAAGTCGATCAAGTCGTGAGGCCACTTCGGGGCTTTCGACCCGCGTGCGAGGCCGCAACATGATTCCCACTACATTCGAAGAGCTGAGACTCACCGGTCGGCTCCCTTCGCCGCCCGGCGTCGGCCTGCGGATTCTCAAGATCACGCAGCGGGAGGATTGCTCCGCGCAAGAGATCGGCGAGGCGATCATGGCGGACGCGGCGCTCACGGGCACGCTGCTGCGGATCGCCAACTCCGCGATGTCGGGGGGTGTGCGGCCCATCACGACAGTGGCGGAAGCGACGATGCGCCTGGGCGTGCGCACGGTCCGCAACGTGGGATTGGGCCTTTCGCTCGTGTCCGCCTATCGCATCGGCAAGTGCGAGCGATTCGACTACGACCGCTACTGGTCGGTGTCGCTTGCGCGCGCGGTTGCAGCGCAGCGCATCAGCGAGAAGCTGCGCTACAGCGCCCCGGCCGAGGCCTACGTGGTGGGGCTCCTCAGCGACATCGGCCGACTCGCGTTGGCGACGGTCTATCCGACCGAATTCTCCACGCTGCTCGCGAGCTGCGACACTCACGATCAATCCGCGCTACGAGTCTCAGAGCGCGAGCGATTCGAGATCGATCACGGTGAGATCGGTTCGTACCTGCTCGAGGAATGGGGACTGCCGCAGGTGTACAGCCAGGCAGTGACGACGTACGAGAACCCGCCGCAGATCAACGTCGCGTCGAATGGGGAGCTGGCGCTCGTCACGAACATCCTGCGTTTCGCGGCGCTCTTCGCGAACGTGTGTACTGCGAGTTCGGCCGACCCGCGCATTCCGTGGAGCCGCTACATCGAGGAACTCGAGGTGATGCGAATCACCTTGCGTTTGGAACCTGGCGCGTTCTTCGAGTTCCTGAACGGCATCACGCGCGAATGGCTCGAGTGGGGGAAGGTAATGCACGTGCCGACTCCGACGCCGGCCGACTTTGCGAAGATCGCCGAACTCGCACAACGAGCGACCGTGCCGGATCCGAGTACGGCGATTGTCGCGGACCAGCCCGCTCCGACCGACGCACCCAAGAGTCACGTGCCTGCCGGCGCCGATGGACACGTCGCCTCCGGCGATCGGCGCGGACTGCGCATCCTCGCGGTCGACGATGATCCGATGTCGCTGAAGCTCCTCGAGCGCCATCTCGTTCGAGCGGGTCACCACGTGCAGTGCGCCTCGGATGGCAACGAAGCGCTCCAGATCGCGCTCGACACCAATCCGCAAGTCGTCGTCGCCGACTGGATGATGCCGAGCCTCGACGGCATCGAGCTCTGCAAGGCGCTGCGTCGCATCGAGTCCGGTCGCGACATGTTCTTCCTGCTCCTCACCGGGCGCGGCGAAGAGGATCGCATCGTCGAGGCCTTCGACGCCGGCGTCGACGACTACGTGGTCAAGCCGTTCATCCCGAAGCTCTTGATCGCGCGGATCAAGGGCGGACAGCGTGTGATCGAGCTGAAGGAAAAGGTCGAGCGCGATCGCCAGACCATGATGAACCAAGTCGCCGAGCTCGGCCTGCTCACGCGCAAGCTGCGCACGGCCGCGATGACCGACATGCTCACCGAGCTGCCGAACCGCAGACACGCGATGCGACGCCTCGAGCAAGAGTGGGAGGCCTCCGTGCGCCAGGACAAGCCGTTGTCGGTGATCATGATCGACATCGATCACTTCAAGCAGGTCAACGACTCGCATGGCCACGACGTCGGCGACGTCGTTCTGAAGGAAACCGCCAACACCCTGCGGAACACGACGCGACAGGGGGAGGATACCGCGCGCTTGGGTGGCGAGGAGTTCATCGTCGTGTGCGCGAACACGAACCTCGACCAGGGCATGGCGTGCGCGGAGCGCATTCGTGCTGCCGTGGAGTCCCACACGATCCAGTGCGGCACGTTCCACAAGAACGTCACGATCAGCCTGGGAGTGGCGCAACGCGGCCCCGGCACAACGTCCGTGAGCGAGCTGATCAAGAGCGCCGACGAAGCGGTCTATCTCGCGAAGGACGCGGGCCGAAACGTGGTCCGGGCGGCGGTTCCTCCGAGCGCGCGGTCGAAGTCCGCTTGAGCCAGACCCTTCGCTGTTGAATCACAAGTTCGAAGAGTTGAGGCATGCGGGGAACTTGGCGTCACCCTCGGGTGTCGGGCTGGCGATCCTGCGGCTGACACAGAACCCCGATCATTCGATCGAGGAGCTGGCGCGCTGCATCCAAGCCGATCCCGCACTGACGGGTCGATTGCTGCGCCTTGCGAACTCCGCCAGCCGCGCGGGCGTCGATCCAGCGCAGACCGTCACGCAAGCTGCGCTGCGACTTGGAATTCGAGAGGTGCGGAACGTCGCGCTCGGGTTCACGCTAGTCTCCACTCATCGGGGGGGCATGTGCGCGGGTTTCGACTACGACCGCTACTGGTCGAAGTCTCTCGCCCGCGCTGTGGCGGCGAGCGCCGTCGCCGCGCGCGCGCGCTCGTTCGAGCCGGCAGAGGCTTTCACATGCGGGCTCTTGAGCGAGATCGGGATGCTCGCGCTCGCGAGCGTGCACGCCGACGCCTACGGGCGCGTGCTCGACGCTACGGTGGGCCGTCCGCTCGTCGAGCTGCTCGAGGCGGAGAGTCGCGCGTTCCATGTCCACCATGTCGAGATCGGCGCGGGGTTGATGTCGGAGTGGGGGCTATCGCGCTCGATCACCGGTGCGGCGTTGCTGTGGGCGTCGCAATCCACCGCGGAGATCCATGAATCCAGTCAGCAGTGTTTGGCTTGGACGCTCGACGTCGCGACGCGCATCGCCGAGATCCTGATATCCGACCGTTCGCACGACAGCGCAGAACACGCAAGCGCCTGGTCTTCTCTGTGCGAATCCGCGGAGCGCTTGTCGATCGACGAAGTCGCTCTCGCGGAGCTGTGCGCGCACATCTCGCGCGAATGGCAGGAGTGGGGCCAGCAGCTCCGCATACCGACTCGGCCAAACTCGGACTTCGGGACATCGCGGCCGGTCGCTCTCGCCGGTAAGTCTGCCGGCGCGATCAGCGATGAGCTCGCCGGCGCGATCGGCGATGATGAAACGCGCGTCGCCGCGAGCGCGGATCCCGTTCGCGACGAAACGGGACACAAGCGCGGCGACCCGATTCACGTGCTCATCGTCGACGACGACGTCAGGCTCCTACGGCTCGTTGCGTTTCACCTCGAGCGCGCGGGCTACCAGGTGTCGACCGCGGAGGACGGCAAGGCCGGTCTCCAGTTCGCGCTGCAACAGCGTCCGGACATCGTCATCACCGATTGGGTGATGCCCGAGCTCTCGGGGCTCGAGATGTGCCAGTCGCTCCGGCGCATGCAATCGGGTCACCGCGCGTACGTGCTGCTCCTCACGGCGCGCGAGGAAGAAGAAGATCGAATCGTCGACGCCTTCGAGGCCGGGATCGACGACTACATCACGAAGCCGTTCAACGCGCGCATCCTGTTGGCTCGGGTGCAGGCAGGCGAGCGGCTGATCGCCCTGCAGCGCCAAGTCGAAGCCGACAAGCGCGTGCGCATGAAGCAGGTGTCCGACATGAGCCTCTTGACGCGCCGGCTGCGTGCGGCGGGGCTGACCGACATCTTGACCGAGCTCCCTAATCGTCGGTCCGCTATGCAGCGTCTCGATCAGGAGTGGGGCGCGTCGACGAACGCGTAGCGGCCGCTGTCCGTCGTGATGATCGACATCGATCACTTCAAGCAGATCAACGACGAGTACGGCCACGCGATCGGCGACAAGGTGCTGCAAGCGACGGCCGCAGTGCTGCGCAAGAAGACGCGCCGCGGCGACATCGTGTGCCGATGGGGCGGCGAGGAGTTCGTCGTGATCAACGTGAACAGTGACCTCGACGGCGCGCGCATTTGCGCAGAACGCCTGCGCGCATCGGTCGAGGCCAACGAGATCTTCTGCGAGGGCTTTCGCGGCCGCGTGACCATCAGCCTGGGACTCGCGACACGATCGACCTCGATCCTCGATCTAGAAGCGTTGATCAAAGCCGCGGACAACGCGGTGTACGGCGCGAAGCGAGCCGGACGGAACACGATTCGAGAAGGTCCCTCCGAGTTGCTCTCGGAGTCCGCTTAGGAGCTCGCGTGAAGGGTGGTTCCGGACGTCTGCTGGCTGTGGCGACCCTCGCGTTGAGCGGCGTCATCGCGCTCGCGGTCGCGACATCGTCCGCCGAACGGAGCTCATCGATCGAGCTCGCCGATGCGCGCGCGCGCCTTTCCATGCTGCACGCGCGCCTCGACCGCGAGCTCGCCAATGAACGGCCTGTGAGTCAAGCGCTGCTCGACGGCCTCGCCGATCTGCGGGCCGTGCACGCAAGACTTGCGGCAGCGCTCGAGCCGCTGCCGGGCAACTGCGACGAGGAGCTCGAACGGCATCTGTCGGATTTCGACGCGGCGCTCGACGATGCGACCGACAGGACGGAGCAGTACGCGATGAGCGCTGCTTGTCTCGCGCGAGGCGTTGAGCGCTTGTCGCACACGATCGCGGAGTATCGAGCGCGCTCGATCGCCGCGGAGTCCGACGAAAAACTGCAACTCGCGTTCGAGCGCATGGGCTACCAAGTCGAGCTTTACGCGCTCGGTATTCAGAACCGACTGCCCGAGAAGTTCCTCGCCGACCTCGACGTCTTGCGTCACGGGCGCGGCCGCGTCGATCCCGAGCGCCGGGACGCCCTCGATCGCGTGCTCATCCACGTGGCTGCCTGCCGTCTGCACGACGCCGATGCCCGCAAGCATTTGGCCGCCGTTCGCACTGCGCGCCTGGGGTCCGTCGGTTCCGCGCTCGAGCATACCTGCGGCGACTACATCCGCGCTCGCACGGCCGTCTTCGATGTCACGCGCGCCATTGGAATCGTGATTGCGCTGACCATCCTACTCACGCTCGTGTGCTCCGCGATCCGTCTCGAGCTGCGGAGGAGCGCGCCGGCCGCGGATCAACCGAGCTCCGAGCGCAGGAAACGACTTCTCGTCGAACGCGCCGAACTCGTGCTGGAGCTCGACCGCAGCCAACACGCGGAGCTCGAAGCGCAGGCTGCGCGCGCAATCGCGGAAGCCAAGAGCGCGGCCAAGAGTGACTTCGTCGCCCATATGAGCCACGAGATCCGCACGCCGATGACGTCGATCCTGGGCTACTCCGATCGCTTGCGGGAAGCGGACATCCCCGAGCGCGAGCGCACCGAGGCCGTCGAAATGCTGAGGCAGAGCGGCGAGTACCTGCTCCAACTCGTCAACGACATGCTCGACCTCTCCAAGATCGAAGCGGGTCGACTGGAGATCGAGTGCGCTCCGTGTCCTCTGTTCGACCTATTGTTCGAAGTGCGCGCGTCGATGGAGGTGCGTGCGCGCGCAAAGGGGCTGGGTTTCGAGCTGCAGTTCGCGAGCGCGATGCCAGAGACGATCGTGACGGACGCGATTCGGCTCAAGCAGATCCTGCTCAATCTGATCGGCAACGCGATCAAGTTCACGGAGGCGGGCAGTGTGCGCGTGACGTTCGAGCTGTGCGAGAGCGAAGGCTCGCCGGCGTATTTCCGAATCGCCGTCGCGGACACCGGAGTTGGCATGAGCGACGAGGAGATGTCGCGTGTGTTCCAACCCTTCGTCCAGGCCGATCGCTCGACGGCGCGTCGCTTCGGCGGCACGGGACTCGGTCTGTCGATCGCGAAGACTCTGGTGGAGCTCTTGAACGGCACGATCGCCGTGGAGAGCCATCCGGGCGAGGGCAGCACGTTCATCGCGGAGATCGAGATCGGAACGCCCGAGTCCGTGAGCTACATCGCGAGCGAGGAGCTCGAGCGGCTCGCGCGAAGCGAGGCGTTCGACGACGTGGCGCACGCCCTGCCCACGTTGTCGTGTCGCGTGCTCGTCGCCGACGACAGCCCCGACCATCGACGCATCATGAGCTACTTGCTCGGACGCGCGGGAGCAGATGTCGCGCTCGCGGAGAACGGACACGCGGCCTTGCAGCGCGTGCTGCAAGGCAAGGTCGTGGGCAAGGCGTTCGACCTGATCTTGATGGACATGAACATGCCGGTGCTCGATGGCTTGGTGGCGACGCAGCGCCTGCGATCTCTCGGCTACGCGCTGCCGATCATCGCACTGACCGCGGACTCGTCGAGCGCCGACGCGCGCCGCGCGCTCGACGCAGGTTGCAACGCGGTGTGCGTCAAGCCCGTCGATGCGGTGGCGTTGATCGAAACCGTAGCCAAGCACGTGAAGCACGAGACTCCTATGGACGCGAAACGTGACATGAAACGCTCGCTCGCCGGGGTTGCTCGCGACCTCGGCGCGGCGGACGATGAACTGAACCGGCTCGTGCAGATGTTCCTCGACGACCTCGCGCGCGACACAGAGGACATGAAATCGGCGTTCGTCACCGAAGATTTGGAATCTGTCGCGCGCCTAGCGCACCGCCTCAAGGGTACCGCTGGAAGCTACGGTTTCCCGGCGCTGACCGAACAAGCCGCACGGCTCGAACGATCGGCGCGTGCCAAGGGCGTACACGCCGACGTCGAGCGCGAGCTGGCGACGCTGAACCAACTCTGCGCCGCGGCGCGGAATCCGGGCTGACGCACGGGCGTTCGCCGTGTCACCGGAGCACTCTCGCAAAGCAGCGAGTCAACGTCGTCGCGTCCGCTGCATGTCCGCCCAATCGCGCCATGCCGGGCGGGACCGCAGTAGAGGTCCTTCGTCAGCGCAATCCCATCCAAGGGCATGTGATTGCTCGATCTGGCCGGGTTCGCAAGCGCGATCGCTGGCATCGGCCGTCATGTAACCCCCGTGCACTCACGGCCAGTCGATCCGCACGCCGTTGGACATGTTCGTCGTCGCGGCGTTGCAGAACGAGGACGCGAGGTTGCGGTAGTAGAGCTGGTAGTACGCCGCTTGACCGGGCGGCTGGAGCGTCGCCATCGACACCGGAATCGTCTGCGTCGTGTTCGGGTACGTCCACGTGCCGAAAGGAGCGCCGTTCGTCCCCGCGTTGTGACCACCGAAGCGAATCAATTGACCGTCGACGCAGCGCACCCCGTCCCCGTTCGCGACGCCGTTCGCATCGCTCGCGTTGCCCTTGAGGAGCAGCCCGAACGCCGCCGAGTTGCCGCCGATCGTCGTGGTGAACTTGATCGTGTCCGGAGAAGTCGAGCCACCTGCGGCCAGACGCGCACCACGCACGTCGAACATGTTCGCGCATCCGTGTCCGGCGGCGCTCGAGGGGAACGGCACCTGATTCGGTAGCGCGCACGGACACTTCTGCACGAGCGTTCCGTCGCCAGAGCAGAACGGCGTACCCGGCGCGCCGCAGCGCTCGAGCCGCGTGACGAATGTGGCCGGCATACCGCCCGCGAGCACGAACTCGCCGCCGATGTACAGACGCGGCGTCTGCGGGCCATCGGAGTGCACCTCGAGCGCGTGCACCTCGTCGTCGACGCCGTCTCCAACCTCCGACCACAGCGTGCCGTTCCAGCGCGCGAGGTTCAGCGCCGACACCAATTCGGCATCGAGGAAGTTCCCTCCGGCGTACAGGCTCGTGAATCCGTTGCCGTCGTCGAAGACGGCGAGAGCGTTCACGCCCTGCGTAGACATGCTCGCGGGACCGAGCCCCGCGCCGACCGCCGACCACGCACCGTTCTTCCAGCGTGCGATGCGTCGCGCGGGAATCCCGCCGCAGGTCACGAACTCACCCGCCGCGTAGAGCGCCATGCCGGTGCCGTCGTCGTACCCTGCAAGTGCGTTCGTTGCGCCGGCCGAGCCAGTGCCGAGCGCTGACCAGGCCGTACCGTTCCAGCGCGCGATGCCGTTCGCGGGGACACCACTCGCATTGTTGAACGAGCCCGCCGCGTAGAGCGCCGTGCCGGTGCCATCGTTGTGGACGAGGAGGTCGCGCACCTCGCCGTTGATGCCGCTCGCGACCGCCGTCCAGCTCACACCGTCCCAACGCGCGATGTGGGCGGTGTTCGGAACGCCCACCACCGCGACCCCGCCACCCACGTACAGCGCGGTGGAACCGGACACCGGATCGCGGAACGTCGTCATGCATTGCACGTTGGCTCCCAGACCGGGACCGAACTCCTGCCAATCGAAGCCATCGAATTGTTTGAGGTAGGGGGCGACGCGACCGCCGGCGAACAAGGTCGGCACGCCGCCGACGTCGAGCACGCCGAGCGCTTCTACGTTGCCGATGTTCGGACCGCTCGTGCCGACTGCCTGCCACGTCGTGCCGTCCCAACGCGCGACACGGTCCGCGGCCACGGGGCCGGCGGCGTTGAAGCGTCCGCCGGCGTAGAGCACCGGGACGCCGTCGAATTGGAGCGATTCGAGGGTGAGCACTTCGAACGACATGCCTTCGTGGGAGCCGAGCGGCGCCCATGTCGAGCCGGTCAGCTTCGCGATGCTGCTCGCGCCCACGTCGCCCGCACGCCCGAAGTAACCGCCGACGAAGACGCCTTGCGCTGCGCCGGGAGCGAACGTGCTGACCAGCATGCAATCGACACCCATGTTCGCGCCCCCTAGTACAGATGCCGAGATCGGCCCTCCGGCCGGCGACCAGCTCGCGCCGTCCCATTGCTGCAGCGTCGACAGATACGGGCCGCCCGGCGTGGGGTTGCCGTAGCCGACGAGCAGAATGTCTCCGCCGAGCGTCGGCACGGAGGTCATCGCGGTCGGATCCTCTGGCAAGGCGTTGGCGACCGCCGACCAGGCGCTCCCGTTCCAGCGTGCGAGCGATTGAACGGGCACGCCACCGGCCGTTTCGAAGTGTCCGCTCACGTAGAGCTGCGGGCCGTTGCCGTCGTCGTGCACCGTCATGCATTCGACGCCGAGCGACGCGGTCTTCGAGTGAGTGAAACCGCCGCCGACGTCGGACCACGCGCTCCCGTCCCAGCACGCGATGCCGTTCACCGGCACGCCGTCCGCGGTGTTCATGTTGCCGCCGACGTACAGCTTCGCGCCGTTGCCGTCGTCGTACACCGCCATGCAATCAATTCGCGAGTTCAGGTGCGTCGAGCCGACGCCCGTGCCGAGCGCTTGCCAGGAGAAACCATCCCATGCCGCGATGCCGTTCACGTCGGGCGTGCTCCCCGCGTCGACGAATCCGCCCGCGGCATACAACATCGGTCCGGTGCCGGGGTCGTACACCGAGAGCGCGATCACCGAACCGGAGAGCCACTCCGCGAGCGGCTGCCACGACGTCCCATCGTATTGCGCGATCGAACCGTTGACCTCAATCTGGCCACCCGCGTAGAGCTTCGGTCCGAAGCCGTAGTCGTACACCGAGAGTGCGCGGACCGACGTCCCCGGGAATGTCGGGAAACCGACGTCCTCCCACGTCGCGCCGTTCCACTTCGCGACGCCGTTCAAGAGCTTGTCACCGGCCATGATGAACGCGCCGGCGACGTACAGGTCAGGACCGGAACCGGCGTCGTACATCGCGAGCGCGCGCACGCGTCCAGCCGATCCCGTGTCCTGCATCACGCCGTTCGGACCGAACGCGTTCGACCACTCGGGACACTGCGCGCTCGCTCGAGCCATGAGGACGAACGCACTCGCGAAGACGGCGAGACAAAGAGGTCGATGCATGTCGAGATCCCGTTCGGTGGGTTGGATGCGACGGAGCGAGCCGCAGGGCAGGTCCATGAGTATATCTGCACGCCGCGATCGCGGACCGGCGCGTCTCGAATGGATCCCCGCCCTGAAAGCTGACTCAGCCTGAGTGAGCGTTGCCGGGTAGAACAAACCCGGAGCCCCATGAAGAAGAGCCGATTCTCGACCGCGCAGATCATCTCGATCCTGAAAGAGCCCGAAGCTGAATCACCGGCCCGCGGGCCGCAGTCGTGCGAAGGCAATCCCGCAGATGGAACAGTCCGAGCCTCGGTCGCAACACGTTCTTGATCCTGCGGAAGCGCTCCACACGGCGCGATCGAAACCTCTGCACTCCGGTTGGGTTTTCCTCGTAGCGCACTTTCTGGTGCGGTGGCACCCTGGTCACAACGAAGGAGTGGAGATGGTCACCTGGAGAACTCTCATCTCGGCGGGTCTCGCATTGCTCGCAGCGCCGACGTTCGCCCACGATCCAACAACAATCAACTCGCCGTCGCCGCTCACGGGCGGATCGCTGTCCACGACATCTTTGCTCGGAGTTCCGGTCACCAAGCTCCTTGCTAGCGACGCTCAAGCCGACGCATGGTTCGGGTTCTCGATCGCGCTTGAGTCCGACACGGCGGTGATCGGGGCGAGGATCGCTGACACCGCTGGTGCCGATTCCGGGGGTGCGTACGTGTTCGAGAATCTTCCTGGGGGCTGGACAGAGCAGGCAACGCTAATCGGAGCCGACACGCAGGCCGGCGATGCGTTTGGTCTCTCCGTGGGGCTTTCCGGCAATCGCGCGATCGTCGGTGCACCGTTCGACGACGACAGCGGCACCGGAAGTGGTGCTGCGTACATCTTCGTGCGAACGGGATCGAGCTGGACTCAAGAGGCAAAGTTCGGCGCGTTCGACGGTGCCGCACTCGACCAGTTTGGCACTACCGTGACGATCAACGGGGACACGGCCGCCGTCGGTGCACCCGGAGACGACGACGGCGGACAAGCTTCAGGTTCGGCGTACGTGTATCGGCTGCAAGCGGGCGTCTGGCAATTCGAGGCCAAGCTGGTCGCGAACGATCCGGCTGCCGATGCCGCGCTGGGCGGTGGCATCGACCTGCTGGGCGACGAACTTGTAGTCGGGGCACCGGGAGATCAGGACGGTCAAACAAATTCGGGAAGCGCGTACATATTCACTCGGGTCGGAAGCGTTTGGTCTCCGGCGCAAAAGCTGTACGGGCTCGGCGGATCGAGCGGCGCAAAGTTCGGTCAGTCGCTCGCGTTGACCGCGAATCGCCTAGCGATCGGCGCTCCAGGTGAACACACGGCGGGCAGCGGCGCCGGCGCTGCGTATCTTTACGAGCGCAGCGGTTCGAGTTGGACGAACGCAATTCAAGTTCTCGCTCCAGATGGAGCAGCATCCGACGCGTTCGGCACCGGCCTTGACGTCGATGGAGCTGTGCTCGTTGTTGGGAGCCCCAACGCGGACGCAGGCGCACCGAATGGTGGTGCTGTGTACGTATTCTCCTATCGCTCAGGCGCGTGGCTGTTCGACCACAAGATCGTCGCCCAAGATTCCGAACCGAACGACTCACTCGGCTGGCCGTGCGCGCTCTCCGATCAGATGCTGTTCGTCGGTGCGTGGCTTGACGACGATGGCGGTTCGTTCGCGGGGTCCACATACGTGTTCAAGCTCGTGCAGCGCGTGACGTCGTTCTGTACGGGAGACGGGCTCGATACCGAGCTCGCGACATCGTGTCCCTGCGCGAATCTTGGTGCGGCCGGTCACGGCTGCGCGAACTCGACACATCTGTCCGGTGGGTTGCTCGCAGCCAGCGGCGACATCCGTCCGAACAATGTTCTCTTCACCGCCTCGGATCTGCCCAGCGGCGTGTACTGTTACTTCGTCGAAAGCCGCGTCTCGATTTCGTCGGGCGAACAGTTCGGCGACGGAATCGGCTGTCTCGACAAGAGGTGGCGTCGGTTCGGAGGACAGATCACCGCGTCAGGTATTGCGGCATCCGCCGTGCCCACGGGCTCGAGTGGAACGAGTTACTATTACCAAGCGATCTATCGAGATTTCTCTGCGTCGTTCTGCTCTCCAAGCACGATCAATACGACCAACGCTGTCAAGGTCATCTGGTAAGTCGAGCCCCCATGCGACCTTCTTCTTCGTGCCACAGCGTTGCTTGCGACGACATCCTGTCCGGTCCTTCCGATTCCGAGGTGAAAGCATGTCCGTGAGCGTTAGCGCCGTCTTCGTGTCTCTTTCGGTCTTCCTCACGACCGCAGTCGCGCGCGCCGCGCCAGGAAACGTGGAAGCGTGGCAGCACACCGCGACGCTGCGCGCGCCGACGCCCGTCCCCTTCGCTGGATTCGGGGGTGCCGTCGACATCGACGGTGACACGTGTGTGATCGGTGCGCCGGAGCAACCCGGTGGCGGATTCGCCTATGTGTTCACGCGCAGCCCCACCGGCATCTGGTTCCTGCAATCGGTGTTGTCGCCCGCGGACCCCGGCGGCAAGTTCGGCACCGTGGTCGCGGTCGAGGGCGACCGCATCGCGGTAGGCGCGCCGATTCACTTCCACGAGCCGATCGGAGGCGCGGGGGCGGTGTTCGTCTTCGAGCGCAGCGGCACGACGTGGACACAGAAGGCCGAGCTGCTAGCGAGCGACCCGCACTCGAACGATTCGTTCGGCGGATCCGTCGCGCTCGACGGCGACACACTCGTCGTCGCTGCCGGCGGAGGCGACGGCGTCGTCGCGAACACTGGGTGCGTCTATGTCTTCACGCACGCCGGCGGTGTTTGGACCGAGGCCGTCAAGCTGTTTGCGGCGGACGGGAGCGCGGGCGACGCCTACGGCACGAGCGTCGCGCTCGATGGCGACACGCTGCTCGTCGGGACGCCGCGCGACTCGGACCTCGGGACGCTCGCGGGCGCCGCGTACGTGCTCACCGGTTCCGGCGCGACGTGGACGCAGCAGACGAAGCTCTTCGCGAGCGACGCGTCGGCGTTCGACGGCTTCGGAGGCGTCTCGCTCTCCGGCGACACGGCCGCAATCGGCGCGCCGACGGCGAATCCGATGGCGAGCTCCGAGATCGGCGCTGTGTACGTCTTCACGCGGACAGGCGCGACTTGGACCGAGCAAGCGGCGCTGCACGCGCCCGACGCGGAGCCGGACGATCGCTTCGGCGTCGGGCTCGAAGTCAAAGGTGACCGCCTCGTGGCGACGGCTCTCTTCAACGACGCGATGGGCAATGCATCGGGCGCGGCGTACGTCTTCGAGCGCAATGCCGCAACGTGGACGCAGACGGCTAAGCTGATCCCGACGGACGGGAGTGCGAGCGACGACGACACGATGGGTGCCGTCGGCTTGTCCGGCGACACTCTGATCGTCGGGGCGCACGGCGACGGCGGCATCCCGAGCGTGACGCAGTCGGGCTCCGCGTTCGCGTTCCGTCTCAGGCTACAGCCCGGTACGCCATTCTGTTTCGGAGATGACAATTCGGAAGCCATTCATTGCCCTTGCAACGCCACTGTCACGGGCGCGCCATTCGCGGGGTGCCGTAACAGCGCGCATAACGAAGGCGCTTGGCTCAGTGCGATTGGCACGACTTCTCCAAACTCGGTCACGTTTGTCTGTCGATTCTTGCCTCAGAACGCATTCTGCGTTCTGCTGCGAAGCGCAACTGCGAACCCCGCAGGCCAAGTGTTCGGCGATGGTGTGCGCTGTCTGCAATACGGTGACTTTCTCTTCTTGCCGCAGAGCTTTCAGGCAGTGGGATCGATCGCCTCTACGTCAGTCCACGACGTAGCACCGGGCCAGACGAGACATTACCAAGTCATGTATCGCGATCCGACACCGAGCTGCGCTCCGGCGACGTTCAATATCAGCAACGCCTACACGATCGTGTGGTGACGCTCGCTGCCGACAGAATCCACACGCGTACCTCGGCCCTGCGATTCCGCTATCGCTTTGCGACCTGATCGTAACCGTCCGGCGAACTACACCCCGGCACGGACGAGCTGCTGACGGCGGATCGACGCAGATCAGCGCGCGGGCGCGGGCGGGCGCATGGTCAGTGCGCCGGAGCGCGACTTCCTCGCCGACGTCGACGCGCTGCTTTCGGCCGTGACGCCGAAGACGAAGCTCGTGTTCCTGGCGAACCCGAACAACCCGACCGGCACCTATCTGCCCTTCTCGGAGGTGAAGCG
>JANOFY010000306.1:0-1640 GCA_031413895.1 Planctomycetota bacterium
GCCCGCGGCGCAGGAACGGGCGCGCGAGCCGATGCGCACGCGCTGCTGAGACGGCGCTTGGGATCAATCGCACTTCGTCCGGCGCTCATCGCGGTCCTGCTGTTCATGCTCCAGATGCACGCGACCGCATCGACCGGTCACGTGAGCGGGACCAGTGGACACGGCGCCGCCGTCCACTGGCCGACCGCCTACCCCAACCTCACGCCGACGCACGTCGACGTGCCGTGGGGCTCCGGCCCGAATCAAGTGCTCGACATCTACGCGCACCCCTCGGGCAGCCCGGGTCGCTCGGTCGTCTTCTTCCTGCACCTCGGTTGCGGGGTCGCGAGCGATCACAAGCATCCCGCGCTGTCCGGCAACGGCGGCGGCAACGCGCTGGCGTGGTACTTAACCGAGGACACGTGCCAACAGCTGCCGGTCAAGTTCGATTTCGTCTCGGTCAACTACGAGAAGTTCGATTGGCGATTGCCGACTCCCGTCACGCACATCGCTCCGTGGGTTCCGACCGAGAACCCCGTGCTGTATCCGGAGAGCGTCGCGCAGTTCGTCGGCCTCTTTCAATGGGCGATCGCTCACGCGGCGGACTATGGCTGGGACCCGGATCGGTTCCACTTCATGGGCGCGTCGCACGGCGGAGCGCTCGCTACGTTGGCACGACTTCAGTACGCGGTCCCCGTCAAGACGGTGATCGTCGACGGTCCGATCCCCGACTTCCGCGATCCGCTGATCTCGTGGCAAGTCGCCGAGGGTTTCTACGGCATGCCGAATCAGTCGAGCTGGAACGCGATCGCCGACGGGAACAAGGAGCTGCTCTCCGCGATCCTGCTGTTCGCATCTGGACAGCCGGTGAACTACGCGCCGATGTACATCCTCAATGCGCGCGTCGGTGACGGCTCGACGCCGTACGGGTCCATGCCGAACGGCTCGTACCACGACATCGCGCAGTGGCATCAGCTCCGCGACGCGCTCCAAGCGACCGTGCCGAGCTCGAACTGGAAGGCCGAGTCGTTCGAACGCAAGTTCTGGCAGACGGCGACCACGGGCGTCGCGGTCTCCGCGCGGGTCTACGACTTCATGGTCGCTCACGAGTAGCGCGCTGCGGTTCATGGTCGCGCGCCAGTAGCGCGGTCCGGTTCATGGTCGCGCGCCAGTAGCACGCTCCGGCGCATCTCGCTCGACGCGTCGTCGGAACGCGGCTCCGCTCAGGCTAGAATCTTCGCCCCATGGCGTGGGTTCAGAGGGAGATCACCGAGCACGTGGCGGGCGAGACGCGAGACGACCAGGTTGCCGATGGGAACGCGCCGCGCATTCACCCGCTGCTCGCGGGTCTGAATGCTCCGCAGCGCGAGGCCGTCACCCCCGGCGACGGTCCGCTCCTGATCCTGGCGGGACCGGGCTCGGGCAAGACGCGCGTGATCACGCGCCGCATCGCGTGGCTCTTGACCGAGGGCGGCGTGCGGCCGTCCGAGGTCCTCGCGATCACGTTCACGAACAAGGCGGCGCGCGAGATGAAGGAGCGCGTCGAGAAGCTGCTCCCGACGCAGGGCATGTGGATCGGCACGTTCCACGCGACGTGCGCGCGCATCCTGCGGCGCGAGATCGGGGTGCTGCCGGGCTACACGCGCGACTTCTCGATCTAC
>JANOFY010000307.1:0-2121 GCA_031413895.1 Planctomycetota bacterium
TGAGCCAAATATTGCTCTTTGCCCACCCGACGAACCGTTCGATTGTGAAAATACTTTTACTGCCGGGCATGGGCGTGATCAGCGAGATCGTCGCGTGCTTCGCGCGCAAGCGCATCTTCGGCTACGGCTTCGTCGCGCTGAGTTCGCTCGCGATCGCGGTGCTGGGCTTCCTCGTGTGGGGCCACCACATGTTCGTGAGCGGCCAGTCGACGTACGCCGGCCTCGTGTTCTCGATCTTGAGCATGGTGGTCGCCGTTCCGTCGGCGGTGAAGGTCTTCAACTGGACCGCGACGCTCTACAAGGGCTCGATCAGCTTCGACACGCCGATGCTGTATGCCCTGGGCTTCATCGGCCTCTTCACGATCGGCGGACTGACGGGCATCTTCCTCGCGACGCTCGCGGTCGACGTGCACGTGCACGACACGTACTTCATCGTCGCGCACTTCCACTACGTCATGGTCGGCGGAATGCTGATGGCGTATCTCGGCGGCCTGCACTTCTGGTGGCCGAAGATCTTCGGGCGGATGTATCCGGAGACGCTCGCCAAGTGCGCGGCGGTGGTCATCTTCATCGGGTTCAACTTGACGTTCTTCCCGCAGTTCATCCTGGGATACATGGGGATGCCGCGTCGCTACCACGCGTACCCCGACGAGTTCCAAGTGCTCAACGTGATGTCGACGGCGGGCGCGTCGATCCTCGGCATCGGCTACTTGATCCCGATGAGCTACTTCATCTGGTCGCTCGTGTACGGCAAGGTGGCGGGGAAGAATCCGTGGGGCGCGAAAGGCCTCGAGTGGACCACGCCGTCGCCGCCGACGACGTTCAACTTCGACGAGACGCCGGTCGTGACCGAGGAAGCGTACGCGTACGGCGCAGAGGAGACCCAAGTTGTCCCATAGCGCTGCAGCCACCAAGCACGACGCGGCGCGCGAGCACGACTCCGCACCGCTCGCGCACCACTTCGACGACCTCGGTCAACAGCACGAAGCCGCGCAGCTCGGGATGTGGGCGTTCCTCGTGTCCGAGGTGATGTTCTTCGGCGGCCTTTTCTTGGTCTACGCGGTGTACAGGAACATGTATCCGTCCGCGTTCCACGCCGCGAGTCACGAGCTCGACGTGGTGCTCGGCGGAATCAACACGGCGGTGCTGATCTGCTCGAGCCTGACGATGGCGCTCGCGATCCGCGCGGCGCAGGTCGGCAAGCAGAAGAGCCAGGTGATGCACCTCGTCTTGACGATGGTGCTCGGCCTCGCGTTCCTCGGCATCAAGGCGGTCGAGTACAGCCACAAGTTCGAGCATCACCTCGTGCCCGGCCCGACGTTCGACATCGCCGCGTTCGGCGCGGACGGTCCGCAAGCGCGCATCTTCTTCTCGATCTACTTCGCGATGACGGGCCTGCACGCGTTCCACATGATCGTGGGGATCGGCGTGATGATCTGGATCACGAAGCGCGCGGCGCGCGGCGACTTCACGCCGGCGCAGCACAACGCGCTCGAGATGACGGGCCTCTACTGGCACTTCGTCGACGTCGTGTGGATCTTCCTGTTCCCGATGCTGTACCTGCTCGGGAGGCACGCGTGAACACGCACGTCGTACCCCTGAAGATCTACATCGCGATCTTCGTCGCGCTGCTCGTGGGGACGGGAGCGACGGTCGGGGCGGCGTACATCGACATGGGGCCGTTGAATACGGTCGTCGCGCTGTCGATCGCCGTCGTGAAAGCGCTGCTCGTGATCCTCTACTTCATGCACGTGCGCTACTCGAGCAAGCTGACGTGGGTGTTCGTCGCGGCGGGCTTCTTCTGGTTCTTGATCCTGGTCGCGTTCACGTTCGCGGATTACGACACGCGCGGGTGGAGCTGAGCCCACAGTCGCCTGGCAGCTCAGACTCGGGTTCTACTCCCGCTGTGGCGCCGACGAGTTCCTCCTCCCGAGTCCCCAGCGCGTGACTTCGTATCCGATGAGCACGGGCACGACGATGAACAGAACCAAGCCCATGCTGATGTGGAAGACGCCGTCGATGATGTTCTGAACCCAATAGATGGGATCGCGAATCAAGATGTCCCAGTACGTCATGAGAATCGCCAGACAGCAGAAGGTGACGCTGGCCAGAATTGCCATG
>JANOFY010000308.1:0-6340 GCA_031413895.1 Planctomycetota bacterium
CCACGACGATGACACCTTTGCCATCGATGATGAAGCCGGCGTAGCTTCCAGTCTTGACGAGGATCGTGTCGCCGTCAGCGGCGGCGATGATCGCGGGCTGGATTGCGGTGAAGTCAGCGCCACCCGCCGCGTTGACGACGAGGACGTCCGCGAAGACCGGTGCGGCCGCGATGGAGAGCGTGAGTGCGCGCAGGATCACGGCGTCGAATCTCAGGGAAAGGTGATTGCTCAGAAGCTCGAATCGAGAACCGTGAGCGTAGTGAAGCTGCCGAGCGTGAGCCCGTTCGCGCCGATGCGATAGACCTGCAGGAAGCGCGTTTGCGCTTCGACACCCGCGGGCAGAGTCGGCGCGCGGTAGATCTGCTTCAACAGACCCGATGCCGGAATGACTCCCCAGCGGCGAGCTCGCGTCGCGGGGCTCGGCGGCGGGAACGGCGCGACGACGACTCCGCGCCACGACGCCACGAGATCGAACGACTCCGAAGTCTCGAGCCCGTCGTTCAAGTACACGTGATCGCCGGGATCGCCCGTGAACTCGATCAGGAAGTAGTCGCCTTCTTCGGCGATCGAGGGCAGGCGCAGCCCGAGGCTCGACACGCTGTAGAAGAACGGGCTCGCGCCGCCGGTCGCAGCGTACTGGGGTCCCTGGTCCGCTCCGATCCCTGGCGGAGCGGGAAATCCACCGATCAACTGGTCGTCGAGCAATTGCACGAAGACCGGTCCGTTCAGCTGGATTCCAGGTCCGCCGTCACCCGCGACGCTGACGGGGCAAAGCCCTCCGGTGTTGGCCGAGCCGCCCGTGCCGCCCTGGAACAACGAGCGAGAGCTGAATGCGATGCTACCCGTGCTCGCGAGTAATGCCGGGCCGCCGATCGCGGACACCCCCGTCTCGATCGAACCGTGGCCGCCGAACATGCCGCACTCGTAGAGGGCGACGTTCGACGATCCGACGTCGAGTGCCGCGGGCCCCATGGGCATGTTGGTGGCGCACGCGGTCGAATTCTCGCCGAAGAACGTGCAGCCGCCGAACGCCACGTTCGGCGACGCCTCGACGAGCGCTCCGCGGACGCTCGCTCCTTGACCGATGAACACGGAACGGACGATGCGTACGACCCCGCTGCACGACGTGATCTTCAAGCATGCTGGGTTGGAAGGTCCAGACGTGCCGATGATGCGGAAACTCGACAAGGTCAGCGTCTTGCCGGCAGCGAGGTTCTTGATCTGGATCGATCCGACCACGTCCGGCCATAGCGGATTGTCGTGGCCGACGATCGTGAGCGACTTGTTGTCGACGATGAAGCTCGTGTAGAGCTGCGAGCGCTTCACGTAGATCGTGTCGCCATCCACCGCCGCGTCGATCGCCGGCTGGATCGCGGTGAAGTCGCCGGGACCGATGGCGTTGACGACGATCACACCCGCGATCGCGGGCGACGACGCGACAGCCACCAGCGAACTAGCGAGGAGCACGCGCAGCGTTCTCATGGAGCGTCTCCGTTTCGATCAAAGCGACGAGTCGAGCACCGTAAGCGTTGCGAAGCTGCCGAGCGTGAGCCCATTCGCGCGGATGCGATAAGCCTGCAGGAAGCGCGTCTGCGCTTCGACTCCAGCGGGAAGCGCGGGCGCGCGGTACACCTGCGTCAACACACCGGACGCCGGGATCACACCCCAGCGACGCGCACGAGCGGGGCCAGATGTCGCCGACGGGAACGGCGCGATCACGACACCGCGCCACGACGGCACGAGCGCGAACGTCGTGGTGAGCTCGTCGTTCAGGTACACGTGATCGCCAGGGTCGCCCGCGAACGTCAGCGTGAGGAACGTGCCCGCGCGCGCGACCGCAGGGAGCGAGAGCTCCAAGCTCGAGACGACGTACTGGAACGGCGGCCCGCCGACGATCGGTGTTCCGGACGTTCCCGTGACGATACCGCCTCGAAATGGATTGCCTCCCGTGCTCGGAAACCCACCCAGGACCGTGTCGTCGAGCAGATGGACCGAGAGCGTTCCTCCCATGGTCAATCCATGGCCGCCGTCTCCGCCTTGCGGATCCTCCAGCAGACAGTTGGTGATTCCGCCGCCGCCGCCTTCGATGTGCGACCTAGAGGCGAACAGGAGCTCCCCGAGTTCCAGGTCATCCGACAGAGTGATGGCGTCGCCGCCTCGGTACGCTCCCATCGCCGTGTTACCGGTGCCGCCGCGGCCGCCACGAACATCACAGTCGTAGAGCGCGATCATCGAGGATTGCGAGAGGAAACCGGCGCCGCCATTCCCCGGCGGAGAGGTGCAGACGGAGAAATCGAACCATCCGTTTCCGCCGGCGATCGTGCACGCAGCGAACGCGATGTCGGTCGCGTTCGTCAACTCGATGCCTTGCCTGCCTGTGGGGAACGATCCCGTCCCGGGCGCGCCGGTGAGTTCGCACCCGACGATTCGGATCGCCCCTGGAGAGCTCGCGATCGTCAACGCCTTCTGCGCGGACGCTGGAGATTGCAGTCCCTGCGCCTTCAGGCGAGCGACCGATAGCGTGCTGCCGACCGCGATGTTCTTGATCCAGATCCGCCCCGACACCGTGGGCAGCGCGCCGTCGTCGCCGACGACGGTCAGCGCCTTTCCGTCGATCGTGAAGCCTGTATAGCTTCCCGGCTTCACGAGGATCGTGTCGCCGTCGACCGCCGCATCGACGGCGGGCTGAATCTGCGCGAAGTGTGCGGGACCCGAATCGTCGACCGTGATCACGTTGCCCGCGGATGCGAGGCCGCTCGTTAACGTGACGAGAAGAGCTGACGTCCACATTCTGAGTCTCGGAACCATCGCGATCCTCCTGGTCGTCTGCGGTCGGTTGCCAATTGGCCGCGAAGCACGAAGGCCGTGCTCGCTGCGTCAGGGTGCATGTTAGCCTCCCTGCCGGGGAAGGGGTCGGTGAAAGGGAGTTCTGCACGGGTCGGAGTCGCGATTGGTGCGCTGGCGTTCGCACTCGTGCCCGTGGCGTGCAGCGGGGGCGAAAAGCCGACCCGTGTCGTCCTCGTCACGCTCGACACGCTGCGCGCGGATCGGTTCAACGAGGTCACGATGCCGCTGCTGTGGGCTCGTGCGAAACGCGGACTCGTCTTCGAGCAGTTCTACGCGTCGACATCGAGCACGCAGCCGACGCACGCGACGATCTTCACGGGGCTCGAGCCGTGGCAGCACGGCGTGACGCTCAACGGCGCGGTGCTCGACGATGCGCGCGAGACGATCGCCGAGCGATTCAAGAGCGAGGGCTTCGCGACGGCCGCGGTCGTCGCTTCGTTTCCGCTCGAACGGCGATTCGGATTCGCGCAGGGGTTCGACAGCTACTACGACACCTTCGACCATCAGCAAGGCACCGCGAAGTCCAATCCGCACTGGGCCGGTGTGGAGGTCGAGGAGGACTTCTATTCGCTCGCCGATTCGATCACGACGCGGGCGGTCGCCGCGATCGACTCAGCTCGTGCACCGCGACAGTTCTATTGGTTCCACTATTTCGATCCGCACGCCCCGTATGGCGATGCGGGGGGCGATGCGGGCGGCGACACCGATGGGGAGGGGATCAAGCTCGAGGACCTCACCGCGGGAGCGCGCAATCGAGCGCCCGACTTCGAGGCGCTTCTCGACCGTGCACGCAGTGCGTACGACGTCGACGTGAGCCATCTCGATCGTGCGCTCGATCGGTTGCTCGCGCGCCTCGACGCGGACAGCGAACACTTCGAGACACACGTGCTGTTGACCGCCGACCACGGCGAGAGCTTCGGCGAGGACGGCGCGCTCGGCCACGGTAAGCGTGTCATCCGTTCGCAAGTTCACGTGCCCGGCATCGTGATCTCGCCGCGCGTTGCGCCTGCGTTGCGCCGTGACGCGGCCGGATCGATCGACGTGATGCCGACGTTGCTCGCGCTCGCGGGGCTGGAGGGCGCCGATCGATGCCTCGGTCGCAACCTCGCTGATTCGCGCGCGCCGGAACAGAAACCGACGCTCGGAATGCGACGTACGTTTCCCAAGCCGTTCAAGGACGTGCACACCGACGGCACCGTCGTCACCGTGCGCGGGCCGCAGTTCTTCCTCGTGCGCGACGGCCGACTCTACATCGGCGACGGCGAGCGGATCGAAGGCGAGGATCCGGCTCCGAGTCCCGAGCTCGTCGAACGAGTGCGCGCGATCTTCGCGGCGTGCGAAGTCGAGCTTGCGGCGAGCGCGGGCCGCGAGGATTTGCGTCCCGAGACGCAGCGGGCGCTCGAGGCGCTGGGCTACACGCGCTAACCGCGCGGTGATGCTACATTCATGCTCTCACGGCAGGGGGCGACGCGCCCTGCGGCTAGCTCGCAGCGTCGACGAAGCTCGCTCCGCTCGTTGGACAAGGAGTGTGGACATGAACGCTCAGCAGATCCTCGTCGTCGCTTTCGCTTCCGTCGCACTCCCCGCGCTCGCACACGCCGGCGTGATCGTCGTCGACGCCGCGGGTGGCGGGGACTTCATCGAGATCCAATCGGCGATCACCGCCGCGGTCGACGGCGACACGATCCTCGTGAAGCCCGGAAACTATCCGAGTTTCACGATCAGCGGGAAGGCGCTCACGATCGTCGGGGATGACGTGGGGACGCTGCCGAATCTCACAGGCATCTCGAGGGTCGAGAATCTCGCGCTCGGGAAGGTCGTGACGCTCGCCCGATTGAAGGCGCCGGGTCCGGACGCAGGGACGCTTCAAGTAGACGATTGTTTGGGTGCCGTGCGCGTCACAGCGTGCGAGTTCACAGGGCGGACGGCGACGTTCGACAACACGTTCCCAGGGAGCGGCGCGAACGTCACGGAGTCGAACGATGTGGCGTTCAGCGGGTGCGCGTTGCGTGGTGGGGACGGACTTTCGAACCCCGTGTGCGAGTCGCCCAGCACCGAGGTGGCGAACGCCAACTACGGAGTACGCGTGTGGAACTCATCGGTCGCGAGCTACGAGTGCGCGATCGACGGTGGCCACGGCGCGAACGGCGGCTCGCGAACCGGCCGAGGTGCAGAGGGCGTGTTCGTCCAACACATCACGAGCGCGACGGCGCCCGCCTTCTTCTTCGCATCGCGTTCGAACATCCACGGCGGCGACGGAGGAAACACCGATTGCGCCGCGTGGGGTTGCGCCCGGACTGGGGGCGACGGCGTCTGGCTCGACTGGGGCACTTTCACGATGGCCGGACCCACGAAAGGCTGGTTGCTCGACCTCATGGTCGCCGGAGGCGCACAAGGGACCTGGACCAATGGGAATGATTTCGGATGTGATCCTGCTCTTCCAGGGGCCGCCTACGCGGGAGAACCCGGGTTCACGTTCTCGGTCGCGAGCCTTGGATTCACGATCCCCGCGATCGCACGCGAAGGTGAATTCGTGACCGTGACGTTCACCGGACTGCCCGGCGCGAAAGTCTTCCTGAACGACGAGCTGACGACGACGTTCGAAGCCGTCGCGTCGCGTCGCGGCGTGCTGCTCTCGCCGTTCCCGGAGGCGCAGATCGGTCCGGCGCGTTCACGGCGCTGGGGTACCATCCCCGCGTCCGAGGTGTTGACGGCGAAGTACCGCGTGCCGATGTTGCCGCCCGGCGAAGATGCGCAGACGCGCTTCTTGCAGGCGTATCGAATCGGACCGAACGGGATCACGCTCGGCAGCTTCAGGACGCTGACCGTTCTCGATTCGGCGTTCTGATCCGGCGCTGCATGCGCGCTGCTACTTGCGAGCGAGCTCTTCCGGCAGCTTGAAGACGGTCGTTTCGATCTCGCCGGCCATCTCTTGCACGTCGCTCGCGCCGAGCTCGCGCAGTCGCTCGATGACTTGTTGCACAAGGCTTTCGGGCGCCGACGCTCCAGCGGTCACGCCTATACGCTTCGTCGACACGAGCCATTCCGGCCGGATCTCGCTCGCGTCGTCGATCAAGTACGAGCGCACGCCCGAACGCGTGCCGAGCTCTGCCAAGCGATTGGAGTTCGAGCTGTTCTTCGATCCGACGACGATCAGCACGTCCATGTGCTCGTCGGCCATGCGCCGCACCGCGTTCTGGCGGTTCTGGGTCGCGTAGCAGATGTCCTTCAGCTCGGGACCTTGGATCTTCGGGAAGCGTCGCACGAGCGCGTCGATCACTTCACGCGTGTCGTCGATCGAAAGCGTCGTCTGCGTCACGTACGCGAGCTTCTCCGGATCGCGCACTTGGAGCGCGTCGACCTCGGCGACCGTCGAGAGCACCGTCACGGGCCCGTCGATCCGTCCGCGCGTGCCTTCGACCTCGGGATGTCCCGGATGGCCGATCAGGATGATCTCGCGACCCTTGGTGCTGTAGTGCTGCGCCTGCAGGTG
>JANOFY010000309.1:0-4627 GCA_031413895.1 Planctomycetota bacterium
CAAGGACTCCGAAGCGCGGCCGTCTGCCCTTGAAACGCCTTCATCGGCCAACGGCGGGCGGCCGTTCGCGTACCCGCGCGTACGATCGTCGATGTCGCGCGCGGGGCGCTCCACCCCAGGCCGCCTGTGGACGATAGGATCGGGCCCCGTTCGCGCATGAATCATCGTCCCCAGGTCCTGCGTCTCGTCGCCGGCACGGTGCTCGTCGGAGTACTCGCCGCGCCCCCTGCGCTGGCGTACATCGGCCCCGGCGCCGGATTCGCGGCGGCCGGCTCCGTCTTGGTGCTGCTCGGCACTTTCGTCCTGGCGTTCGGGATCATTCTGATGTGGCCGCTCAAGGCGGCGGTGCGCGCGTTCACGTTCCGGCGGCGCGGGAAGGCGAAGGTGAAGCGCGTCGTGGTGATCGGCCTCGACGGATTCGACCCCGGTCTCGCGCAGCGCTTCACGGCCGAAGGGTTGATGCCGAACCTCAAGGCGCTCGCGGACGAAGGTTGCTTCCATCCGCTCGAGACGGCGTGCCCGTCGATCTCACCCGTCGCTTGGTCGACGTACGCGACCGGCGTCGATGCGTCGCGGCACAGCATCTACGACTTCCTCACGCGCGATCCGTGCTCGTACGCGCCGATCTTGTCCTCGAGCGACACGCGAACCGTCGCGAAGACGCTGAATCTTGGCTTCGCGGAAGTGCCGTGGGGGACGCGCGCGGTCTATCGCTTCATGCAGAAGAGCCAGCCCTTCTGGAAGCTGCTCGGCGCCAACCGCGTGTGGTCCTCGATCATTCGCGTGCCGATCACGTTCCCGCCGCAGAAGTTCAAGAACGGCACGTTGCTCTCCGGCATGTGCGTGCCGGATCTGCAAGGGACGCAGGGATCGTTCTCTTTCTACTCGACCAAGTCGCGTCCGAAGGGCGCGCACATCGGCGGCCAGCAGTATCAGATCGCGATCCGGGGCGACCGGATCGAATCGAAGTTGACCGGTCCGCACGGCAAGGACGGCCATCCGATGAAGTCGCCGTTCACCGTCGAGCTCGATCGCGCGAAGCGCAAGGTGCGCATCACGGTCGACAAGGAGACGGTCGAGGTCGGCGTGAACGAATACACGCCGTGGATGGTCATCCCGTTCGACGGCATCACCGGGATCGCGCGATTCTACGTGCAGGCGTGGGACGACAGCGGGTTCGAACTCTACGTGACGCCGATCAACATCGATCCGGACAAGCCGGCGATGCCGATCTCGCACCCGTTCGTGTACGCGATCTACCTCGCGAAGATGCACGGGCCGTACGCGACGCTGGGGCTCGCGGAAGACACGTGGGCACTGAACGAGCGCTTGATCGACGAGGATGCGTTCCTCAAGCAGGCCTGGCTCATCTTCGAGGAGCGCAAGAAGCAGTTGTGGGATGTGCTCGACAAGACGAAGAAAGGCTTCGTCACGGTCGTCTTCGACACGTCCGACCGCATCAGCCACATGTTCTATCGCACGCTGGATCCGACGCACCCGGCGAACGCGGACAAGGAAGTCGAGCGCTACCGCCGCGTCATGCCCGAGATGTATCAGAAGATGGACGGGCTCATCGGCGAAGTGCGCGAGCAGCTCGGCAAGGATCCCGACACCGTGCTGATGGTGATCTCCGACCACGGCTTCACGAACTTCCGGCGCGGCGTGAACCTGAACACGTGGCTCAAGGAGAACGGCTACTTGGCGCTCAAGGACGGCGCCGAAACCTCACCCGATTGGTTCGCCAAGGTCGATTGGTCGAAGACGAAGGCCTTCACGCTCGGCTTGACCGGACTGTTCATCAACCGCGTGGGCCGAGAGCGCGAAGGACTCGTGCCGAAGAGCGAACTCGACGGGCTGTGCCGCGAGCTCAAGACGAAGCTCGAAGCGCTGCGCGATCCGATGACAGGCGAGCCTGTGATCAAGGAAGTGTTCCTGACGCGCAGCATTCACAGCGGGCCGTACGCCGACGCCGCGCCCGAGCTCTTGATCGGATACCACAAGGGCTTTCGGCACTCGTGGGACTGCGCGACGGGGCTCGGTCTCCACGCAAGTGTTCACCGACAACACGAAGTCGTGGTCCGGCGATCACTGCGTCGATCCGCGGCTCGTGCCCGGCGTCTTCTGGTGCAATCGCAAGATCAGCACGGACAAGCCCGCGCTCATCGATCTCGCGCCGACGATGCTCGATCTTTTCGGCGTGCCGATTCCCGCGTACATGCAGGGGCACCCGTTGTGGGGGGCTGAATCCGCGACGCAGGGCGGCGCGACACCACCTGCGCGCACGACGTCGCTCGAAGGAGCGAGCTTGTGAGGATCCCGCGCTGGACCGTGTGGCCCGCCCTGGCGGTGCTCGCGGCGCTCATGCTGCCGGCCATTCCGGGGAAGCTCGACGATTCCGCACGGGCGGATTCGAACTCTTCTGGAGCGCCGAAGCACAAGAAGACCGTCGTGCTCGGCATCGACGGAATGGATCCCGACATCTTGCGCGAGACGATCGCGAAGTTTCCGGACCGCATGCGGAACTTCGCGCGTCTCGTCGCGGACGGCGGGCTGAACGAGCTCGGCACTTCGACGCCGCCGCAGAGTCCGGTCGCGTGGTCGAACTTCATCACGGGCCGCGATCCAGGTGGACACGGGATCTTCGACTTCATCCATCGCGATCCAACGACGCGCGACGTCGCTCCGTCGACCACGCGCACGTCGGAAGGCTCGCACGTCGCGCTCTGGGGCGATTGGCAGTTCCCGATCGGCGGCGAGAGCACGAGCAATCGCAGCGGCCGCGCCTTCTGGCAGATCCTCGCCGACCACGGCGTGCCCGCCGACATTTGGCGCATGCCCGCGAACTTCCCGGTCGAACCCGCGCTCGGCCTGTCGTTCTCGGGGATGATGACGCCGGCGCTCGACTCGGCGTACGGTCAGTACAGCTTCTACACGACGAATCCTCCGGCACGGAGCGCTGTCGGTGAAGGCAAGATCGTTCCGGTGCGTGAATACGTGCCCGGACTGATCGAGACGACGATCGCGGGTCCGCCGCAGCTCTTCCGCAAGAGCGGCGGCAGTGCGACCGTGCCGCTGCGCATCTACATCGATCGCGCGGCGGCTGCAGATGACGGCAATCTCACCGGTGCGATCGCGATCGACACGGGCAGCGAGCGGATCGTGTTGCGACCCGGACAGTGGAGTCGCTTCACGCAGCTCAAGTTCTCGCTCTTGCCCATGGGCATGATGGATGTCAGCGGTGCGGTGCGTTTCTACCTGCGACGCATCGAGCCCGACTTCGAGCTGTACGCGTCGCCCATCAACATCGACCCGCTCGATCCCGTGATGCCGGTGTCGAGTCCCGACGACGCGAGCGCCGATCTCGCCCGCGCGATCGGGGTGTACTACACGCAGGGCATGCCCGAGGATGTCAACGCGCTGAAAGAGCGCGCGCTGACCGACGAGGAGTTCATGACGCAATCCGAGCTCGTGCACCGTGAGGGGTTGCGGATGCTCGACTTCGCGCTCGACGAATACATGGACGGCGGCCAGGGCGGCTTCCTCTTCTTCTATTTCTCGGGCGTCGACTTGTGCAGCCACATGATGTGGCGCCATTTCGACGAAGCGCATCCGAACCACGACCGCGAGTTCGCTTCGTCCGACTCATCGCAGTGGTCGCATCGTCCGGCTAGCACCTGGAAGGACGTCGTCTACGATCTCTACCTGCACATGGATCCGGTGCTCGGCCACGTGCGCGAACGAGTCGGCGAGGATGCGCTGCTCATCGTGATGAGCGACCACGGATTTGCTCCCTACCGGCGCGTGTTCAGCTTGAACACGTGGCTCGTCGAAAACGACTATCTCGTGTTGAAGCCAGGCGAGACGAAGGAACTCCCGCGCGACGATCCGAACTTCAAGCGCGTATACCTCAAGTCGTCCGTCGATTGGTCGAAGACGCGCGCGTACGGCATGGGATTCAACGCGCTGTACCTGAACTTGGCCGGTCGTGAACTCGACGATCCTGCGACGCCGGAAAATGAAGCGGGGATCGTTCGGCCCGGCGCGGAAGCCGAAGCACTCGTGCGCGAGCTGAAAGACAAGCTCGAAGCCGTCAGGGACGGCGCCAAGCAGGTCGTCTTCCGCTGCGACATCGCCGCGGAGATCTACCACGGTGAACGCGCGAGCGAGGCTCCCGATCTCTTGGTGGGATACAATGCGGAATACGGAAACTCTGACTTCTCGTCCACCGGACGGATCCCGAACGCCGTGCTGGACGACAATATGGGCGGCACGTTCAACGGCAATCACCTGATGTCACCGGAAGTCGTAAAAGGCACGCTTCTCACGAACGGACGAGTCCTCGGCGGCAGCCCGCTGCTCGAAGATCTCACCGTCGAGATCCTGAAGCAGTACGGCATCGCGCCGGAATCGGGCATGCGTGGCGCGCCGGTTCTTCGGTAGGCATCATTCACAATGACCGGCATCCGGGCCGGCGGACGCAAGCACTCGGAAAGGCTGAGACATGTTCGGCGGCAACAAGATCAAGCTCGAGAAAGACCTGCTCGATCGCATCAAGAAGATCGCGGCGGTCGCTGGCTACGCTTCGCACGAGGAGTTCATCGTGCACGTCCTCGAGAAGGAGCTGGCG
>JANOFY010000310.1:0-1689 GCA_031413895.1 Planctomycetota bacterium
GCCACGGCCGATCGACCCCGCTTCCGAGCACGGCGATCGTCGTGCCGCCGACCGAGAGAGCCGCGCGGTGCGCCGCTTGATCGATCCCACGCGCCAAGCCTGACACGATCGACACACCCGCCGTGGCGAGCGCGCTCGCGAACCGAGCCGACTGCGCTTCGCCATAGGGCGTCGGCGCGCGTGTTCCGACGATCGCGATCCGTGGCCTGTGCGCGAGCAACTCCGTGCGGCCGCGCAGCCACAGAGTTTCGGGCGGCAGGTCGATCGCTTCCAGCTCGCTGGGCCAGAGCGAGCTTCCCGGTTCGATGCGCACGGCCCGACTCGTAGTCGCCATGTCCGTGCGACCGTGGAGGCGCGGACTGGTTGCAGGCCAGTCGTGCCGGAGTGATCAGTTTTTCGCCGGCCGCAGCGCAGGGCGCGTCGCCGAATCGAACCGGATCGAACTACCGGGCGTCCTTCGAAGCACCGGTTGCAGCGTCCTCTGCATCTCCGCCAGGAACGCGGCCACGTCGATGCCGTCGTGCGTGGGCAGATAGGCGGCGAGATAGCGGCGGTGGCCGCTGTAGAGCTGCGCCGCGCCGTCCAGGTTGCCCTTCTCGAAGTGGTGCATCGCGATCGCCGCCTGGATCAGACCCTTGAGGAAGTCGGAGCCCTGACCGTGTGTCGAGAGCCACACGCGTTCGAACTCTTCGTGGGCGGCGACGTATCGACCTTCGTTGAACAGCTCGACCCCGCGCGCCAAGTGTTCGATGGCGGAGTTCGCGCTCCACTCAGCGGGGTCGAAGCTCGGATCGTCGGGTTCGATGCGGGCCATCGTGCGGAGTCGAGCGAGGCAGATCGGCAGAGTCGAGTCGTGGCGCTCGACCGGGTCGTGCCGCGGTAGTGGCGGAGTCCGTGCGATCGGTTCGTACGAAAACGAGCGAGGGCGGTGGATCGTACGCGATCCGCCGCCCTCGCCTAACGCTTCCGTGAACGTCAGCTCTCGGGGGCCGTCGCGGCTGGCACCGCTTCGACCGCCGATTGGACGAACGTCAGGCTCTGTCCGTCGGTGGCGGCGCGAACCTGGATCGGAACACCCTCGACGAAGTGACCGCGTAGCAGCTGCTCCGCCATCGGATCTTCGATGAAGCGCTCGATCGCGCGACGCAGCGGACGCGCGCCGTAGTCGTCGCTGTAGCCCTTGGCGATCAGGAAATCGATCGCGGGTTGGTCGAGATCGAGCGTGAGCCCCTTCTCGGAGACGCGCTTGCGCACCTCGTTGAGCTGCAAGTGCACGATGTGCTGCAGGTCGGCGTGCGTGAGCGGGTTGAACACGATCAGCTCGTCGATGCGGTTCAGGAACTCGGGCCTGAAGTAGCGCTCGACCTCGATCATGACGTCGGCCCGCATGCGCTTGCCGCGTTGCTCTTCGTTCCCCTTCGGGTTGTCCGTCATGCGGTCGAAGCCCAGGCGCGAGCCCGACTTCATCTGCTGCGAGCCGAGGTTGCTCGTCATGATCAGGATCGCATTACGGAAGTCGACGTGCCGGCCGAACGAATCGGTCAGGCGTCCCTCCTCCATGATCTGCAGCAGCATGTTGAAGACGTCGGGGTGCGCCTTCTCGATCTCATCGAGCAGGACCACCGAGTACGGGCGGCGGCGCACTTTTTCGGTGAGCTGGCCGCCTTCCTCGTATCCGACGTAGCCCGG
>JANOFY010000311.1:0-22912 GCA_031413895.1 Planctomycetota bacterium
TTTGCGCACAACACGCAGCAACTTGGTTCGAACTCCGCTCCTGCATACGACCTAGCTCTCCTTCTCGACCGTGCAGAACGCACACACCTTCGTGGATGATCCGACAGCTACGGCGCACTTCTGAACGACTCTCGACAAGGATTAGGGGGGATGTGGAAGGGAGCGTGGTTGTCCACGCGGAGTCCAGAGGTTTTGCCGGCGATGTCCACAAGGATTCGGACGTGACGAAGGCGTGGTTGCCGGCGCCAGAGACAGCTCTCGAAGCTCGAATAGAGTAGGTCAGCGGGTGTCGAAAGTACACCCTGCCGACACGCGGTAGGCCGCGGATTATGGGCTGAATTCGGCAGCCCAATGAGCTCACGAAGAGGGGTCTTGGAGTTTTCCGAGGAACGTCGTGACGACCTCGCGGCAGCTCGCGTCTTCGACGATCAAGCGGTCGACTTTGGCGACCGCATACAGCACGGTCGAATGGTCGCGGCCCCCGAAGAAACCACCGATTTCCTCGAGCGAGTGACGCGTGATGCGACGTGCCAAGTACATCGCGATCTGTCGCGGATACGCGATCGCGTTCGTGCGCTTGCGCGACTGGAGTTCGCTGAGCTTCACGCCGAAGCGCTCGGTGACGAGGCCCAGGATGTCCTCCATCGAAGGCTGGCCCTTGCGGGTCACGAAGATGTCGCGTAGTGCTTCGCGGGCCAGTTCAGCGGTCACTGGTTGCCCAGACAGGCCGGCGTAGCCGATGAGCTTGGTGACGGCGCCTTCGAGCTCGCGAATGTTGCTGTCGATGCGCTCGGCGAGAAGTCGCGCGACGTCGTCTGGGATCTCGCGCCCCTTCTCACGGCTCTTGCGCTTGAGGATCGCCATGCGCGTCTCGTAGCAGGGCGGCTCGATCTCCGTGACGAGGCCCCACTTGAAGCGCGAGACGAGCCGCTCTTGCAGCGACGGGATGTCCTTCGGAGGACTGTCGCAGGAGAGCACGATCTGTCGACCTGATTGGTAGAGCGTGTTGAATGTGTGGAAGAACTCTTCCTGCGTGCGCTCCTTGTTCGCGAGCACGTGGATGTCGTCCACGACGAGCACGTCGACGTTGCGATACTTGTTGCGGAACTTCTGCAGGTCGCCGTTCTCGAGCGCGCTGATGAAGTGGTTGACGAACGTCTCGCACGACAAGTACAGGATGCGCGTGCGCGGATCGCGATCGAGCAGCGCGAAGCACAGCGACTGCAGGAGGTGCGTCTTGCCCAGCCCCACGCTGCCGTGGAGGAAGAACGGGTTGTAGGCCTTGCCGGGCGACTCAGCCGCGCCGACCGCCGCCGCGTGCGCGAATCGGTTGCAGGGTCCGACGACGAAGTTGTCGAACGTGTATTTGGGGTTGAGACCGATGTCGCTGTTCCAAAGGACGCCGGTCTGGACAGGTCGAGCCGGATCGTTCGGATGCGCCGCGGGCAAACGCGCCGCGGTCAGCGGGAGGAGCAACGGGGCCGGCTCCGCTGCGGGCGAGATCACGAGCTCGGGGTCGACTTCGAACTCGATCCGACGCGTTCCCTTGAGGGTCGCGTGCACCGCCTGGCCGAGCATCTCGAGGTAGTAGGTGTTGAGCCAGTCGCGTGCGAACGAGTTCTGCACCGCGAGCCGCACGACTTGCTCGTCGACGTGGAGCAGGGCCGCGTGGCGGAACCAAGTCTCGAACTGCTCCGGTTGGATCCTTGCTCGGACGGCGTTCTGCAAAGCCAGCCACAGCTCACCAAGTCGGGGGACAGGGGCCGCAGCCTCCGGGCGCTGGACGTTCGAGAGTTCCAAGTCAGCTACGCTCCTGAGGCTCTGGGGGCTCTGGCGGCTCCGGGTCGGCAGGGTCAGACCGGCGCGCGAGCCGATCGGGGTGGAGGATCCCAGTGGTGACGCGCTGCGAGCACGCCGTCCAGCGGCTGACCGCGAAGGGGCTCCTCCTCACCCCTCGACGGCTCACAGGTTGTCGACGACGACAGTCGCGCGATGCTGTGAGGCGCGCATTACATGCGCCGATGCGCGCATGGTCAACGCTCGACCGACGAACTCTTCATGCGCTGTTCACAAGCGGAGACGTGAGCACACGATCAGCGCGCTGCCTCGACAGTTATCCGCAAGACCTTCGCGGCCGTGTGGATATCTTGTTCACTCGTCGAGCGCCCGAGCGACAGGCGCAACCCCGAACGCGCAGCATCCGGTGACGCTCCCATCGCGAGCAAGACATGCGATGGCTCGAGCGATCCGCTCGCGCACGCGGACCCGGCGCTCGCTTCGAGCCCTTCGAGATCGAGTCGAGCGACGAGCGTCCGCCCGTCGGCGCCCGGGATCGCGAGGTTCAAAGTGTTGGGCAAGCGCGACTTCGCACCGATCGGCGGTCCATGCACTCCGATGCCTGGCACGAGGCGTTCAACTTCTCGCCAAAGGACGAGGCAGAGCTCGCTCGTGCGTGTATGGAAGCCCGCCTGTTCGCGGACGGCCAGCTCGACCGCCAAGCTCGCCGCCGCAATCGCAGGCACGTTCTCGGTTCCCGGGCGCACGCCGCCTTCTTGCTCGCCGCCGAAGAAGAGCCCCGCGAGCTGCACACCCTTCCTTTTATAGAGGAGCCCAACGCCGACAGGCCCTCCGACCTTGTGCGCGCTGAACGACGCGAGGTCGACATCCCAGTCTCGAAGGCGCATCGGTATTTTCCCTAACGCTTGGACCGCGTCCGTGTGAAACCACGGGCGGCGGCCAGCGAGCGCGCGCAGACCGATCCCGATCTCGGCCAGCGGCGGAACCGAGCCCACCTCGTTGTTCGCCGCCATGACCGACACGAGCCCGACGTCCGAGCTAGCGGCTGCGTCGAGCAACGCGTCGAGGATCGGCTGCCCTTCCCGATCGACGGACGAGCGCACGACGCGATGCCCGCGCGATTCCAAGGCGGCTCCGACGCCGAGAACCGACGAGTGTTCGACTTGCGTGGTCACGAGGGCTCGCGGTCGCACACGGTCGGCTAGGCTCCCGAAGATCGCGAGGTTGTTCGATTCGGTGCCGCCGGACGTGAAGACGATCTCGTCCTCGTGCACTCCGAGTGCCGCCGCCGCTCGTTCGCGCGCTTCGTCGAGCGCTTGTCGCGCCCCGCGACCCGCCGCGTGCACGCTCGATGGGTTGCCGCGCAAACGATCGGCGAGCTCGAGCCATAGGTCGCGCGCCTCCGGTCGGAGCGAAGTCGTCGCGTTGTGGTCGAGGTAGACGCGAGTCATGGAACCGCGATCAGCCGCCGGTACAGATCTTCGTATCGGCGGACGATCTTGGCGCGCGCGAAACGCTCGACGGCCGCGTGGCGCGCCGCGCGACCCATGCGTTCGGCGCGCGGGGCGTCGAAGAGAAGCTGCGCGAGCTTGGCGGCGAAGTCCTCCATGTCGTCGACGCCGGCGAGCAAGCCGGTGACGCCGTCTTCGACCACTTCACTGACGCCGCCGACGGCCGTCGCGACGACGGGTGTTCCGCACGACATCGCCTCCAAGGCGGAGAGGCCGAACGACTCATCGGCGCTCGACAGGACGAACACGTGCGCCGGCGCCAGGAGCTCGGGGATCGCGTCCCGCTCGCCGAGGAAACGCACTTGGTCCGCGATCTCGAGCTGGCGTGCCAGCTGCTCGCAAGCCGCTCGATCCGGGCCGTCTCCGATCAACGTCAACATCGACGTTCGGCCGCGCGTCGCCAGCGCGAACGCGCGCAGGAGCCACGGAACGCGCTTCACGGGCCGGAAGTTCGAGACGTGCACGGCGCACGGAACGCTGCCGCGTCGTCCTTCGCCTGCGCCGGGATGGAAGAGCTCGGTGTCGACGAAGTTGTGGATGACTTCGATGGCGCACGGCGGGCCGAAGTCGAGACAGAAGTTCTCGCGTGTGCGCCGCGCGAGGTAATGCGACACCGCCGTGACGGCGTCACTGTGCGCGATCACGAACTGCGTGAGCGACGCGTACGAGGGATCGACGCCGACGAGCGTGATGTCCGTGCCGTGGAGTGTCGTCACCATCCGCGGCGCGGGCCGACCGTGGTCCGCTTGCGCCGCGGCGCGCGCCAAGTACGCCGAGACGGCGTGCGGCAACGCGTAGTGCGCGTGCAGAATGTCGAGTCCGTCGCTGCGGTGCAGGTTCAGGATCGACGACGTGATCGCGAGGTCGTGCGGCGTCGAATGAAACAGCGGATAGGGAATGCCCTGCGCGACGTGCATCTGCACGGGACCCGGCGAGCGTGCGAGCCGCGGCGGCACGTCGTGCGAGAAGAGGTGCACGATGTGACCGGATTCCGCGAGCGACAGCGCGAGTTCGCTCGCGACTACGCCGGAGCCGCCGTACGTCGGATGGCACAAGATTCCGATGCGCAGTGGCCGCGACGAACTCTCGCCAGTGCTCGCTCGCGCTTGATCCGATGTCGCAGGCGAGCTCACGGCTCGCGTCCTAAGGAAGTCAGGATCTCGAATGCATCCGGCGGAAGCGGCGGGAAGTCTTCGGCGCGCGCCGAGAGTCGTGGCGCGGTGTTCTCGACATTAATCGTGCGCGTGAGTGACGGACGGACCGTCGAAGGCGTCGGTCGTGTGGCCGGAAGCTCTCGAGGTTCGCTCGCGGGCTGCGCGGGCACGACGGTGTTCGAAGCGCTTGCCTTTGTCGCGCGCGCCTTGCGAGCGGCCTCGGGCTGACTCGCCGCGGCGGGCGTCGAGGTCGATTGCGGAGCGACGGGCGGGGTCGCCGCCGCCGGAGTTGTCGTGACGCGGGACTTCGTCGTTGCCGGTTTCAATACAACGCCAGCGGTCGCGCTGGGAGTTCTCTTCGCCGGAGCGAGCGGCACTGGTGACGCGGCGCGTGACGCAGATATGGGGCGCGCAGAGACGGGCGGCACCGAGAGCGGCGATGCAGAAGCAGTCGGCTTCTGCGCCGCCGGAATCTCGCGGATCGGCATCCGCGTGCGCTTCGACGGAGAGGGCGTCGGAACGTCGGGTGTGCTGGGCGAACGCAGCGGAGCAGCCGCATCGTTGCGCGCGGGCTTCTCTACCGCGGTCGCGCCTCGCGTGCGTACCGAGGCGCGTTTCGGAGCCGCTCCATCGTCCGCGACGGACACCGTATGGCTCGGCTTGGGATCGACACGCCGTGCGCAGCCGACACGCGGCGAATCATGGACGGCGTGTGCCGCGCCGACGCTTTGCGAAACGGCGGCACGCTGTGACACATCGGCGGCGGGCGAAACATCGATGCGCGCCGCCGCTTGAACGCGCTGCGCTGCTCGGACTTGCTTCGCGGCACGGGCACGCGCTGCGCTTTCGGCGCGGTTCGAATCTTTGGCGTGAGTTACCGTCTCGGCTCGCTCGGCACTGGTCGCTCGTGGAGCGGACACGTCACGCGGTGCGACTTCGGGCGCCGGCAAACCTCGGATGCTCTCGTCGAACGGTTGCAGTCCGGCCAAGGCCGGGTCGCGCGACTCCTGCTGGATGATCTCGCGCGCCACGTTCATGTAGTTGTGCGCGCCGTTCGACTCCGGTGCGTACTCGAAGATCGTGCGACCGTAGCTCGGGGCTTCGGCGAGCTTCACGCTGCTGCGCACGGGCTTCGGCAGCACCTGCCCGGGGAAGTACGTGCGAATCTCACCGAGCACCTCGCGCGCGAGCTTCAGACGGCTGTCGTAGAGACACGGAAGGATGCCCGTGATGGAGAGATGCGGATTGAGACGCCGCCGCAGCAATTGCACGACGTCGATCAGCTTGCTCATGCCCTGCAGCGCGAGGAACTCCGTCTGCAGCGTGATCAGCACTTCCTGCGACGCGGCTAGCGCGTTGATCGAGAGCAAGCCCAGGCTCGGCGGACAATCGAACAGCACGTAGTCGGCTGGGTCGCCGCCCGACGAATCGATCCACTGGCGCACCGCATCGCGCATCACGTACTCGCGACCGATCGTGCTCGCGAGCTCGAGCTCCGCGCCGGAGAGATCGAGATGGCTGGCGACAAGTCGCAGCCGCGGAATCGCGGTCGGTCGCAGCGCTTGTGCGAAGGTCGTGCTTCCGGTCAGCACGGTGTACGACGACGGCGAGTCTGCCGCGGCCTCGACGTTGAGCGACAGCGACAAGTTCGCTTGCGCGTCCATGTCGACGACGACGACGCGCCGGCCTTGCAACGCGAGGGCGGCGCCCAGGTTCGCGGTCGTCGTGGTTTTTCCCACGCCGCCTTTTTGGTTCATGACCGCGATGCACCGCATGACTTGTTCCTGCCTCTACGGGGAGTCTATCTCGCGCGGTGCGTCGAGCGAAGCGTGGGCGTGCGCGGGTGGTGGATTCGTTTCAACTGCGCGCGCGCCGAGCTCAGCGAGCGTGCTCGCGATCGCCGCGTCACCGGCTCGGCCCTAGCAGCGGATCGAAGCACGGCAGCGGGACGCGCGACAGCAAGGGCTCGCCGTAGCGGACGCCGATGCGTTCACCGTAGTAGTTCGCCTTCGTCTGCATGCGGGCGAGGATGTCGGCACCGAACAAGAGGTGCTGGCCCTGGTCGTCGGGACCGCGCGCCTCCAGCTGACTGGCGTAGCAGCGGACGAGCGCGATCTTCTGCTCCCACACCGCGCCGATGTCCACCACGAACGTCGGCTCGAACGGGACGTGCCCCATGAAGTGGTAGAGACGCTGCGGGCGGCGCGCGGGGGGCCTGGTCGGGTGCAGGCGGGCGAGGCCCGACAGGTACCACGCCGCTCGCGCGAGCTCTCCCGCGGCGCGGTGATCGGGATGGAGATCGTCGACGTGATGCGCGAGCACCACGTCGGGTTCGTGTTCGCGAATCAGGGCGGCTAGTTCTTCCCGCGCTTCCGTCGTCGCGATGACCCGCCCATCCGGCTGATCGAGATTGTGGCGGAACGCCAGCCCCATCAACTGGTTCGCGTGACTGGTTTCGCGCTCGCGATCGGTGACCGTTCCGCGCGTGCCCAGCTCGCCGCGCGTGACGTCGACGATGCCGACGCGCTTTCCAGCGCGTGCGAGCAGGAGCAACGTTCCACCGACGGAGATCTCCGCGTCGTCGGGGTGCGCGCCGATGGCGAGTACGTCGAGCTTCATGCCGAGGGCTCTCCTTGGAGTTCCGGCCCGAGGTCGACGACCAGGTGTTCCGAGCCGAGCGGATTCAGTTCATCGAATAGATCGCGGATCCAATCTTCTCCAAAGCGCGCGACGAATTGGAACGGGCCCAGGACGCGTTCCTGCGGCAGGCCGCGTGGATACAGCGAGTTGTTCAGACGGCGCTCGTGACGCTTGCCCTTGCCCGAGCGGTTCTGGTGAACGCGCTCGGCTTTTTCGGCGAGCTTCTCGACCAAGCCGCGCAGTTGGTCTGCCGTGCGCTTTAGAGACACGGCGAGCGCGCGGTCTAGCTCCGCGACGTCGCTCTCCAAGCCCACGATCTCCTTGGCGGCTCGTTCGGCGATGTCTCGCAGGCGTGCGACGACTGCGGGCGCTTCGCCGCCGGACGGATCGAGTGACAGCGATCCCTTCGCGTGCAGCACGTCCGCGACGCCGAGTTCGAGCTTCGCGAGCGAGTGACGGCATTCGGGATCGACGAGCGTGCACGAGATGCGCGGCACGAACGCCGGCGTCGATGCGCCGACTGCGCGTCGCAGATCGAGGAGTTGCGCGTGGTATCCCAGCTCGCCGAAACCGCCGACGTACGCGGCGACCGGGAGGCAGAGATCCTGCACGATCGGTCGCAGCAGCGCACCGGGCGACCAGTCGAACGGGCTCTGCACGATTTCGGCGGCCAGTTCGCTCGCGGTGCGCGAGCCCGATTCACCGTCGTACCGGAATCCATCGCCACCGGCGCGCAACGCGCGGCGCTGCGGAGCCGCGGACCCGCGCGGCCCCGAGCGATCGTGCCGATAGACGAGCGCCGCGCCCTCCGGCGGAATCGCCACCTCGTGTTTCAGCGCGCGAACGGATGCCGTGCCGCTCTCGAGGTGACGCGCGGGATCCGCGGTCACGATCCGTGCCAGGGCGTCGGACATGCTCGCGCGGATCCACTCGGGCTCGAGGACGATGAGTCCGAGCGGGCCGAGGAGTTCGAGGAAGCAGCGCGTGAAGGCTCCCGAGAAGGTCTCGCCGGAGCGCGGCATGAACACGTCGAGCGCGCGCTCGACGTACGGCTCGTCTCTGTCGAGCTGCGCGAGGAGCTCGCGAATGGCGGACAGATCATGTTCGCGCTCCTCCAGTCGGATGCTCGAGAGAGGTTGGCGTCCCGAAGAGAAGCCGGGCAGCGACACCTTGCGCAGATCGAGATTGGGATTCAGCAGGTGCGCGTGATGCACCTCCGCGATGTCGTGGTCGTCCGCGTGGTTCCAAAAAACCGCAACGACTGGAATGCGCCAAGCCGACGACAGATCACGAGCCAGGCGCAACGCCTGGAGCGCCTTGTAGAGCGAGTAGAGCGGCGCGGCGAGGAATCCTGGTTGCTGTCCGGTGAGCACAGCACACGCGTCCGGCTGTCCGAGCGCACGCAGCGAGTCCAGCACGGCGACATGAGGCCCGTACGGCACGAGCTGCTTCGAAACGTTCGCGACGAGCGCAGCCCGGTCGTGGGCGTCGAACTTTCCGACGCGCTCGATCGACTCGATGCTGCGCGGCAACGTGAATCCGCGGAGCGCAAGATGTCCCGACAGTGCATCGCGCGCCAGCACGGAGAGCCCGAGGCTGTCCGCGGGCAGGTGCCGCAAGCGGGTCATCGAGCCTCGACTCGGATCGCGCGATTGATCTCGGCGATCATCGCGTCGAGTGCGGCGTTCAGCGCGTCTTTCCAGTGCCGGCCGCGGTACAGCGGATGTTTGTAAGCAAACAGAATCCCGCGCGACGAGTTCACGAGCGCACCGCGGCCGTGCGCCAAGAAGCCGCCCGCGATGTCCGCGGCGCCTGCGCCTTGTGCGCCGTACCCCGGGATGAGGAATGGCGTGGTCGGCATGCGCTCGCGCAATCGAGCGAGCTCGAGCGGATGCGTTGCGCCGACGACGGCGCCGACGCTCGAGAGTCCGCATGTCCCGACGAGCTCGCTCCCCCACTCGGCGACGGCGTCCGCGATGCGCTCGTAGAGCGGCGGCGTGCCGTGTTCTTGGAAGAGCTTGCTTCCAGGATTCGACGTGCGGACCAGTACGTAAATGCCGCGACCCGTGCGCCTGCAGCTTTCGAGGAACGGTGCGATCGAGTCGGAGCCGAGAAACGGATTGACGGTCACGGCGTCACACGACGTCGCGTCGCCGCTTTCCAGAAAGGCGCGCGCGTATGCACGTGCCGTGCTGTCGATGTCGCCGCGCTTGACGTCGCCGATCACGAGCAGGCCCTGTGAGTGCGCGTGCGCGACCACGCGCTCCCACGCTTCGGCGCCAGCGGGGCCGTACGTTTCGAAGAACGCCGACTGCGGTTTGACCGCAGGCACGCGGCCGGCGATGAGGTCGATGACTTGGCACAGGAAGCTCGTCACGTCGCGAGCTTTCTCAGCGCGTGTCGCGGCATCGCTCCGTGCCGAGGTGAACTCGTCGGGCAGCGAGTCGGGATGGGGATCGAGCCCGATGAGGCACGGATTGCCGATGCGCTCGACCGCGGCGTCCAATCGATCGGCAAAGTGCATCGGGAGCGGCGTCCTAATAAATGGCGCGCGGCCGCGGATCCTAACGCGGGGATCCGCTTGTGCCACGCGAGGCCGGATCGTGTGCAACGGCGAGGCGTCGCCCGTGGTGGCGCTCGGCGGTCAGCTCACGCGGGATCCGGCGTGCCCGGCTTGCAAGAACTTGCGCGCGACGAAGTCGCCCAGAGGCAGACCGCGCGGGCTCAGGCGGAAGCGACCGGCGTCACGTTCGAGCAGCCCGTCGCGGAGGAGCGCCTCCGCCACATCGAGCGAGGCGTCCTGCTCGGCGGCGCAGCCCGACCGCGCCCGTGCATCTTCGGGAGCGAGACCTTCCGCGAGCCGCAGTCCGAGCCACCACGTCTCCGCGAGTCGCTCCCGCGGCCCGAGCTCCTCGTCCCAGACGCGCGCCGATTGCCCTTCGTCGATGCGCGCGCGATAAGAAGCCACGCCCTTGATGTTCCCGGACCGTCTCCAGCCCACCTTGCTGACTGCCGAAGGTCCGAGTCCGACATAGGGACCGTTGCGCCAGTAGTTCACATTGTGGCTACAGTGCCGTCCCGTTAGCGCGAAATTGGAGATCTCATAAGCGTGGTAGCCGCGCTCGGCCGCCACGTCGCGGGTCGCGTGGAACAAGGCCAGCTCGAGCTCTTCGGGCTGCTTCGCGAGGCGGCCTTCTTCGAGCCAGCGACGGAAGAGCGTCTCCTCCTCGAAGGTCAGGTTGTAGGCGCTGAGATGATCAGGCCCGAGGTCGAGCACGCGATTCAGGTCCGCCGTCCAGCCCTCCAGGTTCTGACCCGGGACCGCGAAGATCAGGTCGACGTTTACGTTCGCGGCTCCGGCCGCGCGAGCCGCGTCGAACGCGCGGAAGCTGTCGGCGACGCTGTGCACGCGTCCGAACAGTTGGAGCACCTCGTCGGAGAGGCTCTGGAATCCGATCGAGAGTCGGCCGACGCCAAGTCCGAGGAGCGCACGCGCCTTGGCTTCGTCCAAGCTCTCGGGGTTGCACTCCGCGCTCACCTCGACCGCGCTGTCACGAAAGCCGGTGCACGCGTGCAGCCCGTCGAGCAAGCACTCGAGCTCCGGGATGCTGAGCAGCGACGGTGTCCCGCCTCCCAGGTAGACCGTGTGCGGATGCCACGGCGCTCGGGCGCGGGCTTCGCGCAGGATCGCGTCGATCAGCGCGCCGCGATCATGGCCCTCGGCCGCCACCGAGAAGAAATCACAGTAGTGACACTTCGCGGCGCAGAACGGCAGGTGCACGTACAGCGGAGTCCCGTCCTGCGCGCGCTCCGCACGATCGCCATCCCCGACACCAGGCGGGGGCCCCGCCTGGGGTCTTGCCATGTCATTCCTCGCTCATGACTCCGTAGAGCTTGCGCAGCGCTTCTTGTTCGATCTGCCGCACGCGCTCGCGAGTCAAACCAACCACTTTGCCGATCTCCTTCAGCGTCATCGTCTCGCCGGTCGTGGAACCGAGGCCGTAGCGCAAGCGCAAGATCGTCGCTTCGCGCTCGTCGATGACATCGAGGAGCTCCCCCAGCTTAGCGATCAAGTCCGCGTTGAGCATCTGCTCGTCGGGAGCTTGTGACGTCGAATCCTCCACCTTGTCTTGCCCGGCAGACAAAACATCGAGCGATACCTGCGGCCCCATGCCGGACACCGTGATCGTGCGCTTGAGCAGCGGCCAGTTCTCCTCGGGAATTCCGAGCTCCTCGGCGACTTCCTCGACCGTCGGTGCTCGTCCGAGGAGATACGCCAGCTCTTGGCTGACGACTCGCCAGCGCGAGATCAGCTCCGACATGTAACTCGGAACGCGCACGGGTTTGACGGTGTTCGTCAGCGCGCGACGGATCGCCTGCTTGATCCACCACGTTCCATAGGTGGAGAAGCGGCAGCCCGCATCGGGATCGTATTTCTCCGCGGCCTTCATGAGGCCGATGTTTCCTTCAGCGATCAGATCCTGCAGCGCCAAGCCGCGGTCCGTGTACATCTTCGCGACGGAGACGACGAGCCGAAGGTTGGCTCGGATCATGTGCTCGCGCGCTTGGAGGTCACCACTCTTGATGCGTCTGCCGAGAGCGAGCTCCTCCTCTGCGCTCAGCAGCGGAACTTCGTTGATCTCTTGCAGGTACGTTTCCAGGCAGCGTTCGGCAGAAATGGCAAGTCTCCGGTCTGGGGTTCGATCGAGGACACGGCCCGCCTGGGCGTGATCTCCCCTCCCATCGACTGGCCAGAATCCTGAGCTTGAGCAACGTGCTCGGCGATCAGCGGAGCGCGGCGGTCGGATCTCGAGCGCACAGCGAGTGGAACGGATGACCCATCGCGGCAGCCATTTCGGTACGATTCGCCGACCGAGCGCGATCGCTGCACACCCGCCATGACCGAAGCCTCCCTGGAAGAGATCGTCCCCGAAAAGGCTTTCGCCAGCGTCCTCGAGAACCAGTCGGAAATGCTGTTCCGGCTCGCGAACACGCTGCTCGGTCGTTCCGACGCCGATTGGAGTCGGAACGAGTTTTTCCAGCTCATCAGCGAGACGGACACACTCGAAGCGCTGCTCGACGACTACGGCGCGCGACACAACCGAACCTACGCCTTCTTTCGCGAGATCGTGGCGTCTCTGCGCGGTCTGGCGCTCGCTGGGTTCAGCATCGCTCACCTGGAGCGCCGCATCGAAAGCTATGGCACCGTGCTTTCGGTCCGGGATTCGGATCAAGCCATCGCTTCCATTCGGAAGACGAAGTCCTTCTTGGGAGATCGCCAGCGCGCTCTCCTCGCGGCGTCGCGGGACGAGGCGCGTGCGTTGGGACTCCGGATCACGTCCGAGAGCTTTCCAGAAAACCGGTACAGCGCCGATGTCCCGCGGCGCACGTTGCCGCGCAACATGGGACAGGTCGATCTCGAGGACGACGAGCAGCGCGTCGCGGAGGTCGCGTCGAAGTTCCTGCAAGCGTGCGGCATGTTCGAAGAGATCGGGGTGCGCAGGATTCAGGACGAGTCGGAGCGCGAATCGTACTTGCGAAGAAGTTGTTCGGAGGAACAGGCGCGCGTCTACGAAGCGACGGTTCACAACCTGCAGTCCGCGTACGACACGCACGTCAAGAACACAGTGATCGAAGCTCGCGATAGCCGTCTGCCGAAGCTACGCGGACATGTGTCGGCCGCGTTGCACTTGCTCGAAGCGGTGACTCATCTCACGCATTTCGTCGAGCGCCACGAGAGTGGTTCGAGGAATGAGCTGGTCGAGCGCAGGGTTTCGGCGCTCGTTGCGCGCGCCGAGGTACGGGAGATCACGCTCAATCACTTGCTCTTCTGGGCTGCGCAGTTCATGCGGCGTGGGCGCGCTCTCGCGGAGGACCTGCTGCCGAGCTACACGAACGTTCAAGAGCTCGAAGTCGAGCTACCTGAGGACGTCACATTGCACGCACGGCCCGCGGCATTGATCGTGGGCATCGTGAATCGCTACGGCACGCCGGTGGAGATGCAGATCGAAGGCCAGACTTGCAATGCCGCGTCGATCCTCGAACTGATGGTGACCGTGGGCTCGCATCCGAGAGCGCGCCGTTACGTGTTCCGCGGCGACGAGAATCCGCTGCGCGACATCCAGCTGCTGTTCCAGAGCAGCCTCGGCGAAGCCGGCATCCACAAGTTGCCGCCCGCGCTGTCGTACCTGCGCAACAACGGTTGAGCCTCGGTTCGCGGAGCGGGCCTACTCGAGCGGTTCGTGCCAGCGCCGCTTCCGAGTCACTGGACCCTGGGACGGGCGACTTGATTCATCCGTGCGCGCGGATGGCGTCAGACTGCTGGCCCAGCGCGTTAACACCGCGCTCGCGAGCGATGCAGTTCGCTGGCATCGCAGGATGCATTCACGGTGTCGCTCGGTGCGTGCGACCGAATGTACGCGCGCGGGTCCCGCGGCCGGCCGTGCTCACCACGCTGAATTCCGAAGTTCGTGCTGGGGAATGCGTTGCCGAATACGACGCGGTGCCGAGTCGGCGCGAAGCGTAGTCGCTCAGACGCCGAGGAACAGCCGGTCGGCGAGCACGGTCGGAAGGCCCGCGCTGCGGATGCGCCGCGCTTCCTCGTCGATGTCGTACGCGACGCGCTTGATCCACGCGCGATCGAGTTCGGAGTCGTAGACGGCGTACGCCGCTCGCGGGTCTTCGTCGCGCGGTTGTCCGACGCTGCCGACGTTGATCAACGCGCGTGCGGACTCCGACAGATCGATCTCCGGATCGATCGTGTAGGCGGTGCGAAGTGGGTCGTCCTTCAGCCGCATCAATGTGACGGGCACGTGTGTGTGACCCACGAAGCACACTGGCAGCACCATCGCGTCGAGTGATGGGTCGGCGTCGGTCGTGCTCTGAATGTAGTCGAAGAGCTCCGGGCGGAAGTAGGTACCGTGTCCGACGCTGCAGTGATCCAGATTCGCGATCATCGGCAACGATGCGAGCCACTCACAATCGCTCTCGGTCACGACGCTCTGGGTCCAGCGCACCGCATCGCGTGCGTAGTTGTTGAAGTAGCGGACATCGATCTCGCCGACGCACGCGGCGTCATGATTGCCTTTGACGACGACCGCGCCGATGTCGCGAACCAGCGCGATGCATTCACGCGGCGCAGCTCCGTATCCGACGACATCGCCGACGCTGATGACACGATCCACGCGCTCGGTTTGAAGGCGATCGAGCACCGCGCGCAACGCCGACAGATTGGCGTGGATGTCTCCGAGGATTCCGTATCTCATGCGCGGCGAGTGCTGGGGATGTGTAGGAGCAGCGCGGCGGTGAGCCAAGCTAGGATCGGCACGAACTCAAGCGCCAATGCAGCCCAGTCTCCGGCGATCGTTGACTGAAACGGGGGTTCGCTAGCTCTCAGAAGCGCGATCGACGCGAACGCTGTCGGTACGAGTGCCGGGAGAGCGCAGGCCGTCGCAATGAGGAACATTGGTCGCGCGCTCGGTGGGACGGGCACGCCGTGGATGGTGATTGCGATCGCAGCTACGTGCAGGATGGAGAGGGCCAGCGTCGGGACGAAGGTGTCCCAGTAGACGTGGGGCGTTTCGACTGTCGGTACGATATGGAATGTCAGAACGACTAGCGCGCTCGCGGCCGTCGCCGCCGCCACGATCGTCGTCGACACGATAAACGAGCGGAGTGCTGCGGGCGCGCTGACGAGCGCGGATCGAAGTTTCTCGGCCGCGAGCAGGCCAGCTGTCGCCCCCAACAGGATGCCCCACAATGCAACTTCGTAAATATCCGTGATATGTGGAGCGCTACCGGAGCTGATCCCCGAGGAGAATGCGGGAGCCAGGATCGGCCAAGCAATCGCGAACACTAGGCCGAGTAGGCAGACCGGGTTCGCTCGCGCGAGGCAGACGATGACCGCGCGAACGAGGGCGGTAGCCAACACGGAGGACTTTCTACGGGCCCGCTGCGGGCACGTCTAGTTCCCCGCGGCTGCTGCGAGGCGCGACTCGTCACTGGAGTCGAGCATGCGAATACGTCAGACTCGGCCCAGAAACGGCATCTGACGCGGGTGTTTGGCCTGGCGCAGCGGAGCAAGGAGCGCAACAAAATGGAACGTCGACTTGGTCGAGGCCTTGGTTCTTTGATTCGCGTCAACGAGCCATTTGAGAAGAATATGGGGGTGGTTCAAGTGCCCATTAGCGCGCTGCGGCCTAACCCACGTCAGCCCCGAAAGACCTTTGGTGCAGAAGCGCTGGACGAGCTCGTTCAGAGCGTGAAACAGCACGGAATCCTCCAGCCGATCGTCGTTCGCACGTCAGGAGAGTCGTACGAGATCATCGCTGGAGAGAGGCGCTGGCGTGCGGCACAGGTCGCGAAGCTCAGCGAGGTCCCGGTGGTCGTGCGTCAGGACGTGTCCGATGCGGAAATGCTCGAACTCGCTCTCGTTGAAAACGTTCAGCGCGACGACCTGAACGCGATCGAGCGCGCGGAGGGCTTTCGGGCGCTCATGGCCTCTCTGGCGCTCACGCAGGAGCAGGTTGCGCAGAAGGTGGGTCTTCGCCGCGCAACGGTCACGAACCATTTGCGGCTGCTCGACTTGCCGTCGGCAGTCCAAGACGGTGTGCGGCAGGGTTTGTTATCGATGGGGCATGCACGGGCTCTGCTCGGAGCCACGGACGCCGCGTCAGCGCTCGATCTCATGCAGAGGATCGTGCGCAAAGGCCTCTCCGTTCGGCAGATTGAAGCTGCCGTTAGAACCAAGGCGAAGGCTCGCAGCGCTCCGACCCCCGCGTCAAAAGGAGCCGCCTGGATCACCGAACTGGAGGCTCGTCTCCGCGAGCGGCTGGGCACGAAGATCGAGCTGCGAAACGGGGCTCAGTATCGTGGCGAGATCACGATCCACTACTTTGGGCGTGCCGATCTCGAGCGGCTCATCGCTGTGCTCGCGCCGCAGACGCCGCTCTAGCCCGCGTTCCTCACCAGCTTCTACTGCGGCCTCGGCAACTCGCGCCCTGCGGCGTCGTTGCGCTCGAGCTGCTGCTCGCTGACCAACCAGGTCGACTGCGCTCAGATCGAGCGCAACTCCTTGCCGGCCTCAAGCTGGTGAACCCCCGCTACGAAGCTGGTGAGAAATGCGGGCTAGTTCACGCCCCCGAGTCTCGGACGTTCCACGTGGAACATCCGGATCGCGAACGGGCGGTCAGAGGACTTCGGCGGACTGGATGACCACCGGATCCGTCGGGCGAGTCGTGCCTTCCACGACGGAGCCGAGTTCGATCTGCGTCACGACGTCGAGCCCTTCGAGTACCCGGCCGAAGACGACATTCTGTCCATCGAGCATGTGAGAGTCCGTCGTGACGATTCCGAACATGCTGCCCGAACTCGAGCGACTGCCTGGTTCCGTAACGGCACACAGTGCCCCCGCAAAATGCCTCAGGTCATTCTCCTCGAACTCGAGCTTGGAATCCGGGCCACCCTTTCCCCAGGTCTCTACAGCCCCTTGAATCGAGTTCGGATCGCCCCCCTGAACCATCGACCCTTTGACGATAGCGTGGAATTTAGTGCCCGTATAAGATCCCTCTCGGGCTAATTTAAGGAAGTTCTCGACATGCTTCGGTGCCCGTGTCTGGTCCAGCCCGAGCACGACGGCTCCGCGGTCTGTGTTGAGCCTCACACGTGTAGAACCCTCCGGGAGCGCGGGATTCTGATAGAGGCCAGGATGTGCGCCGACCCACGCTTCCAGCTCGAGCGTTCGCTGCTGCAGCAAGTCGACAGGGCTGACGGGACTGGCCTGGCTCTCGAAGCGAAAGGTCTCAGCGACCAGTGGATGATCAGGGTAGCGCGTTCGAAGCTCGCTGAGCGTTGCCTTAGCTTCCACGAACGCACGCTTTGCGAGTGCACTATGGGCCGCTACGTACAGCGCCCACGGCGCCGCTTGGCTTCCCTTCACCTGCGCTTCGAGTGCGGACAGCTCCTGGGCTGACCCGACCAAGATTTTCGAAGTCGGATCCTGACTCGCGAGCGCCGTGAGTCGCTCCCAGCTGCGGTCGTCTTCTGCGCGCTGCGACTGGTGCGAGTATTCCCAGTAGATGATCACCGCAACGAGCGCGAGGGTGGCGATCGCCGCGAACTTCCACGTGCGTTCGACGAAGCTCGCGAAGCCCGACTTCTCGACAGTGGGGGCAATCGTGACAGAGGTCGCCGCTTTGTGTTTGGCCATGTGAAATGAAATCTCCTAGGGCGACGGGTGCGGCCATCCAACCGGATGGGCCTCAAAGTCACCTCTAATGTCACCCATCAGGTGTCTATGGTCGTATAGTTGAGACCGGGGCTGGTCTGGCGTGTCTAGGTTCGGCGCCGTGGGCGTGTCTGCGATAGCGGGTTTGCTGGGCTTCGCCCGGCACCGGACCGCGCCGCTACTCAGCGACGGGCACACGGGCCGTTCGATGGACGCCTGGTCCGGCGCAGATCGTGAATCTCCACGCCGTGTCGGCGCGGCATTATAGAGGTGTGGTCGGCGACGCGACAGTGAAGCCCGCATCCGAAGGAGCCGATTCCCAAGCGCAGTCAGGTGGGAGCGAGGCCTCCGGCTCAGTGCTCGCCGATGAGGCGCTCGCGGCTCCGCGGAGAGTCGACGCTCCCACAAGCAAAGTCTCAGTGCGACGCCGAGCGAGACGCTGGGGCCGGAGAGTTGCGCGAATCCTCGTCGCGCATCTCGGTCCGGTCGTACTGCGGTGGCTGTCTCGCACGTGGAGAGTGACCGTGCTCGGCGCGGAGCATCTCGAGGCCGCACGCACACAGGGCAACGGACACTTCATGGCGCTCTGGCACGGGCGCATGGTGGTCGCGCTTCCGCACCACGGTAAGCGCGATTGGTACGTACTCGTCTCGCCCAGCCAAGACGGCGACATCTCGGAAGCGCTGCTCGAAGGCTTCGGCTATCAAGTCATCCGCGGTTCGTCGAGTCGCGGCGGTGCGCGCGCCTTGCGCGAGATGCTCACGGTTCTCGAGAGCGGCGCCGTTCTCGCCGTGACGCCTGATGGACCGCGCGGACCGCGTCACTCGATGAATCCAGGACTTGCATGGATGGCCCGCGCGACAGGATTCGCGGTCGTTCCGTGCGGCTTCGTGTGTGACCGCGCGTGGCACGCGCGGAGCTGGGATCGCTTCACCGTTCCAAAGCCCCGTGCGCGCGTCATGTTCGTGTACAGCGCACCCGTGCGCGTGGAGAGGAACGCCTCCGCCGACGATCTTGCGAGGGCAACCGAGAAGATACGCGCGGGGATGATGCAAGCGGAGCAGCGCGGGTTCGAGCATCTGCAGGAGCCGCCCGATTGGTGATCCGTGTCGGTCCCGCGGGTTGGTCCTATCCCGATTGGGAAGGGAAGGTTTACCCGGCAGCGAAACCCGTGGGCTTCGACTCGCTGAGCTTCCTCGCTCGCTTCTTCGATTGCGTCGAGATCAACAGCACCTTCTATGCGATGCCGCATCCGCAGCACGCCGAGCGTTGGGCGCGACTCGTTCGCGCGCAGCCTGCGTTTCGGTTCGCCGTGAAACTGCACCGCAGTTTCACGCACGAACCAGCGTCAACGCCCGACTCGTGGGCTGCATCCGCGCACTCATTCAACGTGGGTATCGAGCCGCTTCAACGCGCCAAACGTCTCGCTTCACTGCTCGTGCAGTTTCCGATCAGCTTCTTGTACGGACAAGCCGAGGTTCGCCGTCTCGGGCAGTTGAGGGCGCTGTTTCCACACGTGCCACTCGTGCTCGAGCTGCGGCATCATTCCTGGTTCTCGCCGCCCGCGCTCGACACGGTACGAGGACTCTCTTACTCGCTCGCGCACACGGATCAGCCTGCTGCGTGGAACCATCCTCCCGAGTGGCACGGATCGACCGGTCCGATCGGCTACTTGCGACTGCATGGGCGGAACAGCGCGACGTGGTTCCGACGCGATGCCGGGCGCGACGAGAAGTACGACTACTTGTACTCGCGCCATGAACTCGAGGGACTCGTCGCCAAAGTTCACCGACTCGCAACGGAGCACGATGATGTCACCGTGGTGACGAACAATCACTTCGCGGGACAAGCCGTCGCGAACGCGATCGAACTCCTCGCGCTGATTCGAGGCGAACAGGTGCTCGCGCCTGTTGAGATCGTCGAGGCGTACCCGCGCTTGAGATCGATCACGCGCGTCGAGGGCCAGCAGAGACTCTTCTGAAGCGACGCGAAGACGCCGAGCAGTGCCTTCGCGCAACGCATGTCCACGACTGAAACGTTTCCGTTCGAGCTCGACGCCCGGGGCGAACCACGGCGCGTCATCCGCGGTCGACTCCACGGTCCGCGAGGGTTCGTCACTTCACGCCGCGGACTTCCGCACGTGATCGTGATCCACGGCTTCAAGGGGTTCATGAACTGGGGATTCTTCCCCGACATCGCGCGCCGAATCGCGGAACGAGAAATGGTGGCTGTCTCGTTCAACATGTCGGGCAACGGCATCGGCTCCGACCTCGAGACATTCAGCGAGCCCGAAGCGTTCGCACAGAACACGATCAGCCGCGAGCTCCGCGATCTGGAGCTCGTGCGCGGATGGATCGACGGTCGCCACGCTTCCGGTGCGCACGGTCGCCATGCTCCCTTCGCGTACGGTCGCCATGCTCCCGGCGTGGACCCCGGGAGTGCAGCGCTGATCGGGCACAGTCGCGGCGGGGGCCTCGCGCTACTTCACGCCGCGGATCACCCCGACGTTCGATCCGTCGTCACGTGGGCTGCGGTGTCGAACGTCGACCGATTCGACGTGGACACGAAGGCCATGTGGCGCGACCACGGCTCGCTTTTCATCCGCAACGCGCGCACGGGCCAGGATCAACGGCTCGATGTCGCGCTTCTCGACGACATCGAGAAGAACCGCGCCCGGTTCGACATCGAAGCCGCTTGCCGTCGGCTCGAAGTGCCGACGCTGCTCATCCACGGTGACGCCGATGACGTCGTTCGGCCGCGGGAGATGGAAATCCTCGCGGCGAACATCGGCGCAAGTCTGCGCAGTACGCTCCTCATTCCCGGCGCGTCACACACGTTCGGAGTCGGCCACCCGATGCGTTCGGGCTCCGTCGAAGCCTGGGAGGCCGTTGCGAGCGCCACCCTGGCGATGATCGAGCGCTACCACTGACGACGGATCAGCTAATCCCGCGATCGTGGAGCGCCTGATCTCTAGAACAGCACCCGCCCCTGGCGGCCCGGTCCAAAGGGAAGCTATCATCCGCGCCCCGCACGGTGGGGTGCCTGGAACCAGCGTCCAGGACTCCAAGGCCGCCGCTCAGAGAGAAATCGGGAGAGAGCGGGACTCCGGGCTGCAACGGACCCCACCCACACGAGCCGCGGGGCCGCCGCTCAGGTCTAGCGCGAGACACCCAATCTTGGAACTCCAGTCCATCCTCACGCCGGTGTACATCGCGACGATGTGCCTACTCGGCGTGTATGGCGTGCATCGCGTCGTAATGCTCACGAGGTTTCGTTGGCGCCCCGCCGCGGAGCCCTCCCCCGGATCGTCCGGGGTGCTGCCGCGCCTCACCGTTCAGCTTCCTATCTACAACGAACGGACAGTCGCTGCGCGCCTGATCCGCGCGGCGGGCGCGCTCGAATACCCGCGCGACCGATTTGAAATCCAGATTCTCGATGACTCGACCGACGAGACGGTGCAGATCACGGAGCGCGAAGCGGCACTCTTGCGGCGCGACGGCATCGCGGTGGAGGTCGTGCGTCGCCCCGATCGACGAGGTTTCAAGGCCGGTGCGCTGGAGTACGGCCTGGGCCGCGCGACCGGTGAGCTGATCTGCATCTTCGACGCCGACTTCGTGCCGCAGCCCGACTTTCTGCAATGTCTCGTCGGAGCGTTCGCCGATCCCAGGGTTGGCTTGGTCCAAGCGCGCTGGGGACACCGCAACCGCGACGACAGCCTCCTGACGCGCGCGCAGTCGACGCTTCTCGACGGCCACTTCATCATCGAGCACAAGGTCCGCTACGACGGCGGCGTGTTCTTCAACTTCAATGGCACCGCCGGTATCTGGCGCCGTGAGGCAATCGTGTCTGCCGGTGGTTGGCAGCACGACACGCTGACCGAAGATCTCGACCTCTCGTACCGCGCGCAGCTCCGCGGCTGGAAGTTCGTCTACGCACCGCACGTCGTGGCGCCGGCGGAAGTTCCTCCCGACATCGCCGCGTTCAAGTCGCAACAACACCGCTGGGCGAAGGGCAGTGTGCAGGTGCTGCGCAAACTCGGTTGGCGTCTCCTGGTGTCCGACGAGCCGTGGAAGGTGAAGCTCGAAGCGCTCGCACACCTTTCCGGAAACGTCGGCTATCCGTGCGTGTTGCTGCTCGCCGTGCTCTTGCCGGTTTCGTTCTTGCTGGAGCGCCACTTTCCATCCTGGCTCCAAGTTGCACTCTTCATGATGTGCACGGCGTCGGTGTTCGTCTTCTACGAGTGCAGCCAGCGAGCGGTCGAGCGACCCGCGGCCGCGCGCGTTCGCGATATCTTCGCCGCGGTCACCCTCGGAATCGGAATGTGCGTCAGTCAAACACGCGCCGTGATCGAGGGTTGCCTCCCCGGCACCGGCGTGTTCGTGCGCACACCGAAGCGCGGCGACTCACCGAGCGCGAAAGGCTACCGAGCCGCGTTCCTCGGTTGGCCGGGCATCGAGCTGCTCTTCGCCGCGTGGTTCGGCTGGGGCCTGTACGCGGCGATCGAGCGCGACATGTGGGGCACGGTGCCGTTCCTCCTGCTCTTCTTCTCGAGCTTCCTCTGGGTCGGTTCGCTGTCCGTGCGCGAATGGGCGCGAGGTAGACGCGCTGCATGCGACGCAGGCCTGATCCCGATTCGATCTACGCCCTGACGTTCGACTGCTACGGCACGTTGATCGATTGGCGGCGCGGAGTCGAGCGAGCGGCGCAAGCGATCGAGAGTCTCGCGCGCTGTGACGTAGCGCGGCTCGTGGAAGCGCGCGAACGCGTCGAGCGCGAGATCCAGCGTGGCCCCTACCAACGGTACAACGACGTCCTCGCGTCGAGCCTCGTGAGCGCCGCTCTGGAACAGGGTGTCGCCGTGTCCGCCGCAGACGCGCGGCAATTCGCCGAGAGCATGACGGCATGGCCGCCGTTCGACGAAACGTCGCAGGCTGCGAACCGTCTCGCCACCCGCTTTCAACTCGCGATCCTCTCGAACGTCGAAACGCGTGTGCTGGAGGCCAGCGCGCGCCTCATCGACGCGCCGTTCGAAGCGCTGATCACCGCCGAGCAGCTCACTTCATACAAGCCTGCCGCGGCGCACTTCGAAGCCGCGATCGAACAACTCGGACTCGCGCCCGACCAAGTCTTGCACGTCGCTGCCAGTCTGTATCACGACGTGAGGCCCGCGAGCGCGCAGGGGTTCCACGTCGCGTGGGTGAATCGAGATGCGGAGCCGCTTCCGACGGATGTCGCGATCGATTGGACCGTTCCAGATCTGACTTCGCTCGCTCGCGAGCTCGGCTGCTGACCGCGGCTCGCCGCCGGCCGCGCGCGAGCCGGCGACTGCACTCGCGCGCCGAGCAAGTCGAGATCGGCGTGCACGGTCGACCGCGATCTCGAGCCGACGAGCTGTACCGGACTGTCGGTCAGGCGCCGCGCGGCGATGCGCGCGGCGCAGGCCGATGCGGAGCAGAAGTCTGCACGGGAGCCCGAGACCTCGCGCGCCGTGAGCGGCGCGTCACCTGCCGGCGACGTCTCCGCGCGCTGGTCGCGAGATCAACAAGTCGACGAGGTCCATCTTCGTGATGACGCCGAGCAGCGTG
>JANOFY010000312.1:0-12749 GCA_031413895.1 Planctomycetota bacterium
CGCGTTCGCAGCTTCGAAGCCGACCGTGTTCGTGCAGGACACGGACGTCGTCGTGCAGATGCGCCAGCTGGCGCAGACGCGCTCGGCGAGCGCGCGACTGCAAACGCACGTCTACAGTCGCGCGCACGAGCGTGGCGTGCAGTGGTGCGTGGCACGCGCCGATCTATCACTCCTGAAAGGGCGCGGGCTCATGCGCCGTTATGGCCCGTTCGCGCGCAACGCGCAGGAGTTTCACGACACGAACTACACGAGCGCGGAGATCGTGCCGCTCGAAACCGTCATGACGCGCACAGTATCGCTCGCATCCGAGCGGCCCGTGCGCCTCGTGTACTGCGGCCGGCTCGTCGCGCGTAAGGGCGTCGATCGCAGCATCGAGCTGTTGCACGCGGCTCGAGCACGCGGTGCGCGGATCGAACTGGACGTCATCGGCGACGGGGAGGAGCGGTCCGCGCTCGAATCACTCGTGCTGAGGCTCGATCTAGCCGGTCGCGTGCGCTTCCTCGGTAGCGCGGTGTACGGTCCGGGATTGATTCGGCAGCTCGCGGCCTACGACGCGCTCTTCTTCACGCCCACGGCGGAAGACACGCCGCGCATGATCTTCGACGGTTACGCGGCCGGGCTGCCGTTGATCGGCAGCGACATCGACTACGTCGTCGAACGCGCGCACTCGGAAGAAGCCGCAGTCGTGCTGCCGCGCGCCGATCGCGAGGAATCCGCCCTGCGCCTCGTGCGCATCGCACGGGATCGCGCACAGCTGGCGACGCTCGCGTGCGCCGCGCACGCGGCGGCCGAACACCACGCCGCCGACCAGTGGTACGCGCGGCGGGCGGCCTGGGTGCTCGAAGCCATCGAGCGGGCTTCAATCGTGCGGGCCTGAGTCCGGACGCGGACGCCGGTGCACGAGCACGAGGTTGTCCTCTACACGCATGGACATCGCACCGCCGAGCGAGACCGCGAGAAGCCTTTCGAAGTCCGCGGCTCGTGCGCGCGCGGCCTCGTTGTGCGCCATGCGGTTGTAGACGAGCAGGCCCCCGGGGTTCAGTCGATCGCGGACCGCGCGCAAGAACTCGGCCGTCTGGAACGCCGGCGGGATCTCGGCGTCGATGAAGAGATCGACGACGGCGAGATCGAAGGTCGCCTGCGCCGTCGCGACGTACTCCAGCGCATCCGCCGTGACGATCTCGAGGCCGGGCTGGCGATCGATGTGGAAGTGCTTCTTCGCGATCTCGACCACGACCGGATCGATCTCGACCGCCGTGATCGCACGCGGTGGTCGCGGCAGTCTGCTCAGAAGTTCCACCACGCTGCCGGCGCCCATTCCGAGGACGAGCGCGGTCTCGATCTTCTCGTCGCCGAGCTTCAGTCGTTCGAACGCCGCCTCGAAGACGCGGTGCAGGCTGCCGAACGAGTAGTTGACGCTGAGCCCGTTGAGCACGAGCCGGCCGTTCAGCGCGACGACCTCGAGGCGGGGATGGAACTGGGTCGATCGCAGCTCGACGACGTCTCGGACGAAGTAGCTGCGGACGAGGCGTACCAGGCTCGCGAACTCGGTGGGATGGCTGGGCATCGAAGGGCGGTGCGTCATTGTGACGTCCATCTCGAGGGAACGTGAGCGCGAGCTTGCGCGACCAGCACGCGCGGTGAGTACGATGAGCCGCTGATCGCGTTCCGCATGCTCGCACTTCTCGACCCGTCGCATACCTCGAATTCTCGGCGCACGCGAGCCTGGGTGCTCCCCGCGCTCATCGTGCTGCTCGTGTGCGTGCGTGGCGCGTCGATCCTCGGGTTGGCCGACGTCTTCTACTACGGGGAGGAGCTCGCACGCGGTACCGCCGCGAAGGCGATGGTCGATGCGCTGCCCGTCGCGCACTACAAGATCGGCCATTGGTACTTCGAGGGCGGCTCGTTCACGGTGGCGCACCTGACGGCGCTGCTCTTCCTGTGGCTCGGGCCGTGCATCCTCGCGCACAAGATCTCGGCGCTCTTCGTGTCGATCGGGATTCTGTGCGCGACGTTCCTGCTCGCTCGGCGGAACTTCGGTGCGCGTGTGGCGCTTCTCGCCGGCCTGCTCGTCGTGTTCGCGCCCGAGTCGTTCCACCGGCTCTCGTACTTGAACCTCGGGAACCACTTCGCGGCGACCTTGTTCTTGGCGCTGATCCTGTGGCTCGCGTTCCGAATCGCGTTCGATCGCGAGTCGAGCGTCGTCTCGTACGTCGGGCTCGGCCTCGTGTCGGGCTGCGCGTTCTACTTCAGCTTCCAATCAGCCCCGGCGATCGTATTCGCCTTCGGCCTCGTGCTGGCGATGCGTTGGCGCGATCTATCGCTCGTGAAGATCGTCGCGGTGCTCGCCGCGCTCGCGACGGGCCTGGCGCCGTTCTTCTGGATGTGGAGCCAGGCGGGACGCGAGGTCTTTCGCGTCCACGACGGTTACCTGTTCGAGTCGGTCGCGCGCAGCTCCGGCGGCCCCGGCGCGCTGGATTTCGTCGCGTCGCTCTACGCCGGGCGCGGGCTGCTCGACAAGTTGCACATCGCCGTGCTGCAGCTCACGCCGATCGCGGGGCTCGTGCTGTTCTGGATGCAGCGCCGCCGTTACACCGCGCGCGAGCCGCAGCGGTATGCGGCGCTCTGCGCATACCTCGTGTTCTTCACGGCCGTGTACTTGAAGAGCGGTTTCGCGGTCGGGACCTTCTACCACTTCTTCACGCTGAACCGCATGAGCCCCTACTGGCTCGTCGGGACCGTGCTCTGTGCGGCGACGGTCGTGCACCTCGTCACGACACCGGGACGCAGCGCGCGTGTAGCGGGCCTCGTGCTCGGCGCATTCCTGCTGCTCTCCGGTGTGCGCGACGCAGCGCGCGTGTGGCGCGAGACGAGATTCGAATCGCTCTCGGCGAACGCGGAAACGCTGCTGCGCACGAAGGGCTACTCCTACGCCGACTACCTGCCGTACTTCCGGCGGCATCTCGACGGCCGGCTCGAGGACCAATTGCGTCTCGTGCTCTCGTTCGACGAGCCCGCGCGCGACTGGCTCGTGATCGAGACCGTGCAGAGCTTCATCACGACCGAGGACTTGACGCCGAAGGACCTGACGGAGCTCTTCGAGCGGATAAACCGTCCGCGGTGGCGCGACTTCCTGATCGGACTCGGGCCTTACCTCTTCGCGCGCGGCGGGCGAACGCTCGAGGGCGCGCTCGACAGAATTGCCCTCGAGAACGACTTGGAGCGCTCGTGGCGCCTCTCCGCGCTCGGTCGCTGGGGGCCAGGTCCGTATCGTTCGATCGCGAGCGCACAAGTGCCGCCGGGTCTCGAGCGCGAGATCCAGCTCGTCCTGCCGCGACTGTCGCCCGTCGATCGCATCTTCTACTTCAACGGCGTCGGTCATCGACTCCACCGTTCGTTCCAGCTGTATCCGCATGAAGCGCAGGCCGCGATCGAGCGCCAGCCGCCCGAGATCCAGAATGCGCTACGCCGTGGATACGAAGAGGCGCGCGATTGGAATCGACTGCCGTAGCGCGCCTCAGCGCGCTGGTCCCGCGCGGCTTAGCGCGCCGGTCTATGTCCGGCGAACCACGCGCGCAGCGTCTCGGCCACGACGCGATTGCCGGTGCGGCTCAGGTGGCCGCCCTTGAAGATCGCGCTGCCCGCCGAGCCGTCGGGTGGATGCCATGCGGCGAGGAGCGGCTCGGACACGTCGACGAAATCGATGGCGCGCTGGCGGAGCGCAGCGTGAAGCGTGCGCCAATACGGCGCGCCGTCCGCTGCGAGCGACTCGAGCTCGGCTTGCCTTGGAAACAGCACGACGAGCGCGGTCTCGGCGCCGCTGGCTTGCGCCTCACGGCAGAACTGATCGAGGATCGCGATCGTGACGCGGAACGGCTCGCCGGTTTCGTCGCGCCAGAGGCGCTGTGGTTGCCGCGCCGAGTAGGCGTCGAACGCACACACGAGTCGACCCAGCGCGGAGTGTCGCAAGAAGCCGAGGTCTTGGTGCGCGCTCCAGTACTCGTGCTCCGCGAGGCGCTCGATCACGCTGCCGTCGGCGATCGCGGCGACGAGCTCGGCGCGCTCGGCGAAGGGGAGCGGGACGGCGCGCAGCGCCCCTCGGTCCAAGTACAAGCGCGGCTTCGCGCCGCACGACGCGCTGTTCGGGTAGTACAGCGGACGGTAACGGTTGACGTTGCGCCCGATGTTCTCGATCAGCATGCCGAGGAGCGCGACGTCGGCGTCGCGGCTCTTGCCGTCGCGGCGAAAGCGCATCAAGGCTTGGTCGGTGCCGTAGCCGGCGACGCCGAAGTTCATCACCTCGAACGCCGGATCGAGGGCTTCGAGCTGCGCCGGCCAATCGTCGCCGTCGCCGACCTCGTCGCCGAACGTGAACGAATCGCCGAACGCGACGATGCGTCGCGCGCGGCTGGGCCGCTGTCGGGCGTACTCTCGCTGACCCCGCGCGGCGAGCGAGTTGAACGAGACGTGACCGTCGAGGGAGCGCGACGAGGGACGGTTCGTCCAGCCGAGCTCCGCATCGAAGGTCCCCGTGGGATCGGGGGGTACGCGCCCCGCGAGCTCGTCCTGTTGCCGGGCGAGCCACGCTCGCTGAGCCGCCGTCGCCACCGCGCGAAAGGGCGGCAGCGGACGGCCTCGAAACTGGTCGTCCTCGATGAACCACCGCGCGAGCACGACGTCGGACAGGGCGAGCAGGAGCGCGAGCGATCCGAGCACGAGGACCGCGCGCTTCCATCGCTTCGACATGCGCGAGAGTCTAGCAACGCATGCGCGCGTGATCAGCGGACCGTCGCTCAGGCGGCGTCGGCCTTGCGCAGCGGTTCCTTGTAGTCGATCAACGTCTGCTTCGGACCGCCGCGCTTCGAGCGCCAGTAGCGCGCCTGCCCGCACGCGATGGGAATCTGCTGGAAGTGCGAGTGCACTCCGTACGCGACGCGCGTCACGAAGCTCCCGCCTTTCCAGCTCGTCTTGAATGCCGTGCGTACGGCGAGCGCGGTGAAGAAGAGAGCCAGGCATCCCACGGGCAAGATCGAGCCGAACGCGACGGTCCCGGCCAGGCTCGTGAACGAGAGTCCGACGAGCGCGATCGCACGAACGATGTTGCGCCTCGATTCGCGCGTCCAGAGCGGCATGTCGCTCGCCGCGAATCGCTCCGCAACCTCGGCGTAGGCGAAGCCCGTGCGGTACGCGCGCTTCCAGTACTGCGAGAAGCGCTCGATCGCGAGGTCATGCCCGGTCATCGGCGCGTCGATGTGAAGGACGGCGTAGCCCCGCGCGCGAATGCGACGGCAGAGCTCCGGCTCTTCTCCCGCGATGAGCGTCGCGTCGAAGCCGTCGACCTCTTCGAGCACGCTGCGGCGCATCAAGGCGTCACCGCCGCAGTAGTCGGAGCGTCCGATGGGGAACACCCAGTCGAGATCGAAGACGCGGTTGTAGATCGACTCTTCGGGATGGATCTCGCGCCGGTGGCCGCACACGACGGCGCAGTTCGACTTGTCGAACGATCGCAGCGCGACCGAGATGAATTCCGGGTGCAGGATCGTGTCGCCGTCGAGGAACAGGACGAACGGTGCACGCGTCGCGCGCCAGCCTGCGTTTCGTCCGAGCGCGGCGCTCGGACGCTCGGGGTGAACGATCACGACCCGCGCGCCGAGCGCGCGCGCGCGTTCGACGCTGTCGTCGGTCGAGTTCGAGTCGACGTACACGAGCTCGATCGCGTCTTGTGGATGGTGCGCCGCGCGGATCGACTCGAGGCAGCGCGTGAGCCGTTCGCCTTCGTTGCGGCCGATCACGACGACGGCGACCCCGGCAATTGTTTCCACGGACTCCATCGCGGGTTCTTTATCGGTTGCGCGCGGAGGCCGTCGTGATCGACCGCGGGAATCGCCGAAAGAGAGTGCGGCGGCGACTGTAGGGACTGCGCAGTTTAGGAAGGTGCAACTAAAGGCCGCGTGCCCGCCGGCCGATGTACTCCCCCGGCAGAGGACGGGGAACTCGCGGCTGGGGCCAGATGGGGATCTGGGGGACGCGAGCACAGGTGAATCAGGCAGGTCACGCGACGAACTCGCGCGCGCCGGCTCGGCGCCGCCTCGGGGCAACTGCCAGCGGAGATCGGTGTTCATGGCGATTCACAGATTCAGTGCGCGGGCGAAGCTTCGAAAAGCGCGTTCCGCGAGAGCGGGCTTCTCGCTCATCGAGCTCATGATCGCGAGCTTCGTGTTGACGGTCGCGGTGTGCGGCGTCTCCGGCTCGATGGTTTCCGCGCTGGCGCTCAATCGCGTCAACCGCGAGACGGCGCTCGCGCAGGAAGCGGTGCGCCGCGTGATGGAGGAAGCGCACGGAGTGCCGTTCAACGAACTCTTCGCGCGCTACAACTCGTCCGCGGCCGACAACCCGGGCGGAGTCGTTTCGCCGGGTCGGAACTTCGCGGCCCAGGGGCTCGAGCCGCAAGCGGGTGACGCGGATGGCTTCGTGGGCGAGGTCACGTTCCCGACGACGGTCGTCGGGGGCGGCGAGCAGCTGCGCGAAGACGTCGTGGATGCCGGACTCGGCATGCCACGCGATCTCAATGGGATCCTCGTCGCGGGCGACGAACTCCTCGATCACAGTTTGGACTATCGCGTGCTCCCGATGCGCGTGCGCGTTTCTTGGCGCGGCGTGAGCGGTGAGCGAACCCTGGCGGCCGAGTGCATGTTCTCCGCAAGGTGAGCGCCATGACGAAGAAATACACACTCAATCGAGGCTTCACGCTGGTCGAGATGATGATCTCGTTCACCGTGCTCGCCGTGATGCTCGGCGCCGTCGGTGCGACGGTGCTGCGCGGGAAGGCCACCTACGATCAAGGCATGACCGTGGGTTCTCTCGAAGCGCAAGCGCGTCGAACACTGGACCGGATCGTCAGCGAGTTCGCCGGCGCCAGCCGCACGAGTCTCAACCCGAATCCGGCCGCGACGCCGCTCGTCGGTACGTCCACGTGCACGTTCACCACGTGCGTCGGCTTCGCGGGTGGCGGCATGGTGTGGTCGACGCCGACCAGCGTCCGGGTGCAACCGAGTCCGGCCGACGCGAACGACGGGATCGACAACAACTCCAACGGCCTGGTCGACGAGTGCCAGGTCGTGCTGATGCGCAACGTCGGCGCGGCCGATGAGCAGACGGTCGCGCTGGCAGGTTTCGTTCGCGAATTCCTGCAGGGCGAGACGCTCAACGCCGCGGATGACAACGGCAACGGATTGCAGGATGAGCGCGGACTTTCGTTCTCGATCGTCGACGACACGTTGACGATTCGTTTGACGCTCGAAGCGCTCGATTCCGAGCGCCGCGTGATCACGCGGTCCGTGGAAACGTCAGTCCACGTCCGCAATTGAGGGGGAAAGAGCAGCGATTCTTGGCAGAGGAGACGCAACCATGAAAACCATCTATGTAAAACGAAACGATGAGAGCGGCGGCGCTCTGATGATCGCGCTGATCGCGACCACGGTGCTCGCCGGCATGGCCGGGGCGGTGCTCGCCGTCGGCGGGGCGGCGCAGCACGAGCACGTCGCCGCAGCCGACCACATGAAGGCGCTCTACGTGGCCGAGGCGGGTCTGTCGGAAGGCATTGCGGCCGTGATGAACGGAGCCGTGCCGAACCTCGATCCCGATGTGGAAGTCCCGTTCTCGAACGGTAGCTATTCGGGCACGGTCGTCGACAACGGCGACGACACGACCACGATCACGGCGATCGGCTCGAGTCGCGGCGTTCAACGCGCAATCGAGGCGGTCCTGCAGCAAACCAGCGACGGCATCTTCTCGAGCGCGCTCTTCGCCGGCAACAGCTCCGGTGATCCGAACTACGACTTGAAGTTCGGCGGCACCGGCACGCAAGCCGACGACATCAACGGCAACGTGTACAGCGGTGGCAACATCAACCTCACCGGCACGGCGTCGATCGACGGAACCGCGCGCGCCACCGGCAGCTTGAGCGGTGTCGGCGGCGAGTCAGGCGTCACACAGCCCATCCCGGACATCGCGGGCATGGATTACGCCGTGAACAACGACGTCGACGTGAAGGCGGCGTTCGCGTCGGCTACGTACGCCAGCGGCGGAAGCTATGGCGGCAGCGCCTGGCAACTGCCGGAGTCGAACCGGGCACACATCTTCCGCAAGAACCCGAGCGACCGTGTCGCAGACACGGCCAGCACGTCCAAGGACGACTACTTCCTGGAAGACCGCTTCGAGCCGCTCAACTCGAGTTCGACGATTGCCGCGAGCGGCGGCTCGCACATCACGATTTCTGGCATCGGGGGCGAACCGGGAGCGAGCGGAAACGATCTCGTCTATTACATCGACGGCAACCTGTGGATCCACAACAAGAACGCCTACTCGTTCACGCTGTGGAACTCCACGGACACGCCGATCAAGGTCACGTTCGTCGTGAAAGGCAACATCTACATCTCGGACAACATCTTCTACGACAATCCGGACAAAGACGGTCTGGCGATGATCGCGATCAAGGACACGGCCGTCGCGAACAGCGGGAACATCTACTTCGGCGACCCGACCTTCGGAACGCTGGAGTACATGTCCGCGTTCATGTACGCCGAGAACAACTTCTACGACAACAACCTGTCGGCGTCGGGCTCCGCCCGAGTGACGGTGCTCGGCAACATGACCGCCGGCAACCAAGTCAAGATCAACCGTGACCACGGTGCGCAGCACTCGAAGCTGACCGTCGACTTCGACAGCCGCATCTGGGACGGCGACTTGACGCTGCCCGGTCTGCCTTCGATGAGCGGTGCCGACCCGACGTGGATCGTCGCTTCGTGGCGCGAGGTGTCGGTCCCGTGAGTCGCTACTTCTCACGGAACTTGTTCGTGATCATGGCTCTGACCGGAGCGAGCGCTCCGGTCGGAGCTTTCTCCGGCCCCTTGACCGCCGCGTACTCGTCCGTCGCCGTGGAAGGTGGAGTCGAGAGCGAGATCTGGCGTCTGCTCCTGCCGCCGGCGAAGTCGGCGGCACCCACGGTCGCGGCGATCTCCGCGAGCATCGTGCGCCTGGGCAGCGGAGCCATTCCGGCGATCACAGGCATCCTGCTGGGCGAGATCACCGAGCCGGTCGAGCTCACCGACGTCCATCCGCGGGCGATCGATCTACGCCGCGAGATCCTGATCGCGAGTCTGCGGGGCTTCCCGGCTGGCGAGGTGATCGATCATCTCAAGGCATCGACCGCGCTCGACGCGCAGCTCGTCGCCGTGCAAGTGCTCGGCGAGATCGGCGGCGCGAAGGCGCTCGAAGCGGTACTCGCGATCGCCGGCGGGATCGAGCCCATCCATTGGATGCGCACCTATGTGCAAGTTCCGATCGAGGATTCGCTGACCGCGCTTCTTTCTCGCGAGCCGCGGCTCATGAAGATCATCAATGATCAATCCGCGAGGCTCGACGCGCGCATGTGCCCGATGCTCGTGCGCGCGGTGGGGCGCGTCGGGTCACCGGCGGCGGCGCCGTGGCTCGCCAGCTTGATCGGACGCGAGCGCGAGCTCGACCTGGCGGTCGTCGAAGAGCTCGTGCGCTTCGCCGAGAAGAACTACTGCGACTTGTCCTCGGAGGAGATCGGCAAGGTGCGGTCCCTCCTCGACAGCCGTGACGCGCGCGTGCGGCGCGCGGCGATGACGGGGCTGGGAGCGCTCGGGGACACGGAATCGATCCCGCGGCTCGTGTCGTTCCTCGGGAGTCAGGATCCGCTCGTGACACGCGCCGCTCACTGGAGCTTGAAACGATTGACGGGACAGTCGATCGAGCCCGATCGTGCGGCCTGGGGCGCGTACTGCGACGCTGAGCAGCAGTGGTACGACGAGAATTGGTCCACGTTGACCGACGGATTGCACGGCCGGGATCTCGCGACCGTCGTCGACGCCGCGAGCGTCATGGCCCAGCACCCGCTGTTCAAGAACCGCGCGGCGCTCGAATTCCGCCTCCTCCTCGACGGCGGGGACGTCGCGTCGGCGCGGGTCGCCGCGGGCGCGCTCGGAACGATTGGCGCGCGCAGTGCGGTACCGTGGCTCATCGAGTGCTTGCGGCACGAGGACGAGACCGTGCGCAACAACGCTTGGCAGAGCCTGCGTACGCTGACCGGGCGCAAGCTTCCGCTCGATCCTGACCGCTGGACCGATCTCGCGCGGAGCTGACGAGTCCGCGCTACACGCGGATCAGCCGGAACGCGAGCAGCGTTTCGCGCCGCGTGTACGCGATCCCGAGATTGCCCGCCACGAGTGGATCGTGGCTGGCGCCCAGCCCGCGGAAGCGGAAGTCGCCCTCGGCTCCGTCCTCGAACTCCAGCGTGAAGCTGTAGATCGTCTGTCCGCCGCCGTCGACGAAGGTCTCGCTGCGGCGCGAAGTGACGAGAGCCGGCCGCTTCAGGAGCGGCAGCGCGCGAATCCGACCGCGCTCGCGGGCGCCGAGAATCCACAGTGCGATGCCGCACGCTGCGAACACGATGGCGGCGATGCCGGGGGCGGACGAGAGGAGCTCCGCGGCGCTGCTTCCCGATGAACGAAGCGCGGCGTAGACCGCGCAGGCCCCGCCGATCACGAAGGCGGTGAGTCCGAGCGACTGCCGGCGAGCGGCGCGCCGGTACTCGAGGCCCTCGGGCGGATCCCACGCCTCGGCGGCCTTGAACTCCGGGTGTTCCCGCATCTTCGTGAGGCGTTGAGCCGTCGCGCTATCGCGCGGCTTGCGCTCGTTTCCAAGCGACAGCGGCGTGAGGCAGTACGAACAGATCGACAGGTCGGCGCGCGCGATCTTCGCGCCGCAGGTCGGACAGTGGGTGCGTTGGCTCATGGGGACACGGCGCGCAGGGATGCGCGGCGTGGGATGCTAGCAGAGGGTCCAGCGCGAAGCTCCGGCAGGGTCCTGCGCCGCGGCCCAGCGTCTCGAAAACCCTCGAAAAACAGGGGCGCGCGAGGAACCGCCGCGCTCGTGGAATCGTCGCGAGTTTCACCGCGACCGACAAAACCTTCGGATTTCTCGGGGAATTGAGAGATTTCCGTGTTGATCGCACTTCTCGCGTTTGCTAGACCCGCATTCCAGACGAGGAAAACTCCTCGAAACCCCAAGAAAACCAGTGAGAAACCCCATGGCGAAGAAGTCCAACAAGCGCGCTCCGGCCCGCACCAAAACGACGGCCACCAAGGCCAAGGCGAAGATCACCCCGTCGAAGAAGCCGCGCACGAAGGGCGAGCTGTATGCGACGATCGCGGAGCAATCCGACCTCAGCAAGAAGCAGGTCGCGCAAGCGTTCGAGGCGATGGGCAAGGTGCTCGCCGCCGACCTCGGCAAGGCTGGCCCGGGCATCTGCAACGTCGCGGGCCTGATGAAGGTGCTCGTCGTTCGCAAGCCGGCCGTCAAGGCGCGCAAGGGCATCAACCCCTTCACGAAGGAAGAAGTGATGTTCAAGGCCAAGCCGGCGCGCAACGTCGTCAAGATTCGCGCGCTCAAGTCGCTCAAGTCGATGGTTTGATCGACGTACGCTGCGGATCGAAGCAGCGTTGATCGGCGCACCCGCCGTCCGGCGCGAGCCGGAGCCATTCGGCGGGAGTGCCGAGCGCGAAGGCGCCAGTACCGTCAGGCACTGCTGCATGGCCGCGCGTTTCGAGCGCACGTCAGCCCGTGTCGAGGGCCTGCTTGTGGCAGGCCCTCGATTTTTTTGCCCGTGCCTTCTCGCTCCGGGATCGAGGCCGCGTCGGTCCCGTCCGCGGACCGAAAATCCGCAGCCGGCGCACCTTTCGGGCGTGGGTACGGATACGTCCGACACGTTTTGAGCCGCCGGACGCTCTTGTCACTGCGGGTCGCGCGGCCCGTCGGGCCAATGATTATGGAGGCCCCCGCACTCTTCGTGGCGCGTGTACAATTCCCGACGAGGGTGCGCCAGACCCACCGCGCTGGACCGTCCCCAACGTATTTCTTCTCGCTCAGGAGCCGATCATGAACTCGAGATTTGCCGCAATTCACCGCAGCGCTCTCCTTCGCGCAGCTTGCGCGGCGCTCGTCGTAGCGCCCGCGTCAGCGACCGTCCACACCCTGTTCGCCTTCATGAACGGTGTCGAGGAAGTGCCGGCGACCACATCGCTCGGACTGGGCACGGTCACACTGTCGCTCGATGACGTCGCGCTGTCGGTGACGGTCACGGGGAGCTACTCAGGCCTCCTGACGAACGCGACGGCGTCCCACATTCACGGGATCGCGGCGATCGGCGCCAATGGACCGGTGATGATCAACATCCTGACGACCGGCGGAACTTCGGGGACGTTGAGCGGCGGCGGCAGCCTGTCGGCATCCGAGGTGACCAACATGCTGAACGGGCTGACCTACCTGAACATCCACACGACCGGGACTCCGGCCGGTGAGCTGCGCGGCCAGATCCTGAAGCCGCCGACGGGATCGGCGATGTACTGCTTCGGTGACGGCACGCTGCCGACCGTTTGCCCGTGCGCCTTGCCGGACACCGTGCCGTCGCCCGCAGCCGCTCCGGGACACGGCTGCGCGAACTCGTTCGATCTGAACGGCGCCACACTTAAGGCATGGGGCGACACGCAACCGGACACCGTCAGATTCATCGCGAAGATCGGCAAGGGCACCGCGGCGTTCGCGTTCATGCTCAAGGGCAACGCGACGAACAACAACGGCGTCGCTTCGAGCGACGGTATCCGCTGCAGCGACGGCGCGCTGATCCGCTTTGGATCGCACTTCGCAGGCACCAACGGTGCGCCACT
>JANOFY010000313.1:0-14288 GCA_031413895.1 Planctomycetota bacterium
ACCCGCTTCCACTCCCTCGCAGCCAACTCGTGTCCGGCAAGGAGTTGGCTTCGAGACGACCGGAGGTGACCTGTTAGGTCACCGAGGATCGGATCGAACCCAACGACGCCGCGGGGCACGAGTTGGCTGCGCGGCAGTAGAAGCTGGTGAGAAATGCGGGCTAGCTCCCCCTCGGACGCTCGCGGTGCCCGAGTTCGGGATCGACGTCCGAGACCCAACGGGGTCGCTGCGTCGACAACGTCGCGCCCACTCTCGAAGAGGAACTGCGCTGGGACTGCGCGCCGGCCGCGACATCGCGCGCGGTCCTGAAGATTGGGCGTTCTACGTGACTCTGGGAACGCGCCGGCTGCGCGACTGACCGCGGCGCTCAGTACCACTTCGACACGGTGAACACGGCTTGCAGGCCGTCGACCTCGAGATCGCCGAGATCACCACCGAGATCGACCGTCGTGTCTGACCAACGCGCGCCGAAACCAATCAGCGTGCTGGGCGAGACCGCGAACTCGAGCCCGGTGCGCGCGTAGAAGCCGCTACCGAAACCCGAACCATCGTCGGAGAGACCGTTGCCCGACTGGTCGTAGTCAGCGAACTGGAGCACGGGGCCAGCGGCTCCGTAGAGACGCCACTTCTCGCCGAGATCCATGCTGACGAACGGACCGCCGTAGATTTCGAAAATGAGAAGGTCGACATCGATGGCGACCGCAGCCCCACCGCCGGTGACGACGAACGCCGCTGCGTCCGCGCGGCCGCTGAACGAGAACATCAATTCCGCGCCCATGTCGATCCGCTCGCCTCCGAGCTTCCATTGTCCGCCGCCGCCGATCAGCGGCAGCTGATCCAGATCGCCGTCGTCGCCGTCGACCTCGGCTCCGCTGCCGCCGTCGACCGCGACGTTGTCGAAGAACGACACTCCGAGGAAGCCTTGCATCAAGACCTCGCCGGTCTGCCATTTTGGATGAGTGACCGACGTGATCGATTCCGGCAGCGGCTTCGACTGCGGCTCCACCGTGCGCGCGGGGGGCGCGGGGGGCGCGGGAGATTCGGCGGCGTTCTCGGCCGCTGCGGGCTGGGCACGCGCGAGTCTCGGGTCCACGAACGCATGCGGTTCGTACTCGTACGAGCTGGGCGTTGCCGGGCCGACGCAACCGATGCAAAAGACGACGGGGAGGAGCACTGCGGGGAGATGGTGGTTCACGGCGGGGATATTAGCAGAACGCGACTTCGCCGTCTGGCCTGCGCTACGGTGATGCGTCCAACGCGTGTCACGGTTGTCATGAACGCGAGGTTTGCGCGCGCAGCGAACCACTACGACAAAGCTCCGCACTCGTGTTGCTGCGAGTCGTGGCACCTCAATTGCGCCGGGGCCGCGGCGCTGCGTTCCAACGCAAGCCGCGGCACATGAACCGCGCACCCCAGCGACCGCTGCACGACATCCGCTCCACAGGACGAGAAGTCAGCGTGCCGCCGTTCGACTCGCTCAGCTTCCGAAGTACTCGGGCTCGTTGCCCGGCCGCCACTTGATGTTGCAGCCGAGGCTCGCGGTCTGTTTGGAAGGCACGCTCGTCCCTGCGAGGACGGCGTCGATCGCGGTGCGCACGTCGGAACCGGTGACGGAAACGTCACTCCCCGGGCGGCTCGCATCGAACTGCCCGCGGTACGCGAGCTGGAGCGTCGAGTCGAACAGGAAGAAGTCGGGCGTACACGCCGCGGTGTAGGCCTTCGCGACGGATTGATCCGCGTCGAAAAGCACCGGGAATCGATAGCCCGCTTGTTTCGATTCTTGCCCCAGCTTCTCGGGCGAATCGTTCGGGTGCGTCCCCGGATCGTTCGCGCTGATCGCCACGATCGCGACATTCTTCTGCTCGTAGTCGCACCCGAGAGCGACAAGTCCGGACTGAATGTGCTTCACGTACGGACAATGGTTGCAGAGGAAGATGACGAGCAGCGCACCTCTGTCCGCAAAGCTCGAGAGCTTGATCTGCTTGCCGGAGATCGTGTCCGCGAGGACGAAGTCGGGCGCGAAGGTACCGAGCGGAAGCATCGTGGACGAGGTGAGCACCATGAAGATCTCCTTCTTTGGATTCGCAATCCTAGCGGCACTGCGCGACACGCACGACCCAGCCCGCCGAGCCCACTCCCGCGCCCGATCGGCGTCTGAACGTGCGTGCGTCGGGCGGAGTCGATCCGTGACGCGCACGTCACGTCGTTAGAATCCGTCGCCGATGACCGAGATCGCCACGCCCCCGAATCTGCGCTTTGGCACGTCGTCATGGTCCGAGTCTTCGTGGGTCGGCTCGTTCTATCCGTCCGGGATGAAGCCGGGCGATTTCCTGAGCTACTACGCGACGCAGTTCATGAGCGTCGAGGCCGACACGACGTATTACGCCGTGCCGCGGCGCGAGCTCGTGCTCGGCTGGGCCAGCAAGACGCCGGCGGGCTTCGTGCTCTCGGCCAAGTTTCCGCGCTCGATCGTTCACTGCGGCGAGGGAGCGAAACCGGACGGCTCACGCGTGCTCGTGCCGGAAGCCGTCGGACGTGACGTCGACGCGTTCCTCGGCGCGATGGACCTCTTGGGTCCGAAGTGCGGACCACTCGTGCTTCAGTTCCCCTACTTCGGTCGCGACGCGTTTCGCGGCGTGCGCGAGTTCCTCGATCGACTCGAGCCGTTCTTGGCGAGCCTCCCCACTCGCTTCCGCTACGGCGTCGAGGTCCGCAACAAGGCCTGGCTCGTGCCCGAGCTGACGGAGTCGTTGCGGCGACACAACGCCGCCCTGGTCCTCGTCGACATCGCGTACATGCCGCATCCGGCGGACATCGAGCTGGATCTCGTGACGACCGACTTCACGTACGTGCGCCTGATCGGAGATCGCAAAGCCGTCGAGGCGAAGACCGAGCGTTTCGATCGCATCGTGCTCGATCAGTCGGCGCGGCTCGATCGATGGAGCGCGTACCTCGCTCCGATTCTTGGACGCGGTTGGCAGATCTACGTCTATGCGAACAATCACTACGCGGGCCACGGACCGGAAACGATTCGCGAGCTCGTGTGGCGTGCGATGAACCGGGGCGGTGACTAGCCGGACTTCGATCCTGCGTGGGCATGCGAGCGCCGCGCAATCCCGCTCGATGGCGGTTGCTGCCGTTGCTCCTTAACATACGGCCCATGATCGCATCCCTCCTGCTCGCCGCCGCAAGCACCAACTCCCCCGCCATCATCGACGACGCACCGCCGCGCGGACTGCGCGAGAACAAGCCTGAAGCGTTCCAAGGCTACACGCTCTTCGCGCCGCTGATGTCCGGCACGACGTTCCTCGTCGACATGAAGGGCGAAGTCGTTCATCGCTGGGAGACGAAGACTGCTCCGATGTCGGTCGAGCTGCTTGCCGACGGAACGCTCTTGCGCATGGCGCGCATCAACGAGAACCCCGTGTTCTTCGGCGGCGGCATCGGCGGTCGCATCCAAGAGCTCGATCGCGATGGGAACGTGAAGTGGGACTACGTGCTCTCGAATGACAAAATGTGCATGCACCACGACATCGAGCGCCTGCCGAACGGCAACATCCTCGCGATCGCGTGGGAGTTCCTCTCGCGCGACGAAGCCATCGCGCTCGGCCGCGATCCCGAGCAAACCGATGGGCGCGGGTTCTGGCCGGACTGCGTGCTCGAGATCAAACCGACGCGTCCCTCCGGCGGCGAGATCGTGTGGGAGTGGCACGCCAAAGATCACTTCGTGCAGGACCGCGACCCGAGCAAGCCGAACCACGGTGCGATCGCCGATCACCGCGGTCGCTTCGACATCAACTACAACCCGCCCGTGCGCAAGCCGGCGACCGACGAGGACAAGAAGAAAGAGGAAGAGAAGCAGCGCCAGATGAAGGCGCTTGGTTACGCCGGCGGCGACGAAGGCGAAGAGGAAGAAGAAGCGCCGACCACACCGCGCTTGAAATGGGCCGGTGACTGGATGCACACGAACGGTGTGCACTACGAGCCGACCTCGGACCTCGTGATCCTGTCGAGCCCGCGCTTCAGCGAACTCTTCGTGATCGATCACTCGACGACGACCGCCGAAGCGCGCACCGAGAAGGGCGGACGCTTCGGGAAAGGCGGTGCGCTCCTCTACCGATACGGCAATCCGATGAACTACGGCGCGGGGACGGAAGCCGATCGCCGTCTCTTCGAGCAGCACGATCCGCAATGGATTCCGGCCGGCCTTCCGGGTGCGGGCCACGTCACGGTGTTCAACAACGGCGGCGGACGACCGGAGAAAGAGTTCAGCTCGGTCGACGAGATCGTCTTGCCGTTCGATGCCAAGCGCGGCTTCGCGTACGAACCGAAGAAGCCGTTCGGTCCGAGCGCGCCCGTGTGGAGCTACTCCGATCCCGAGAACTTCTATTCGTTCTTCATCTCCGGTTGCCAGCGCTTGCCGAACGGCAACACGCTCATCTGCGCCGGAAAGGACGGGCGCTTCTTCGAGGTCACCAAGGACAGCAAGATCGTGTGGGAGTATCTGAATCCCTACGGCGGAGAAATCCCCGCGAGCTTCGGCAATGCGGCGCCCAAGGGCGATCCGCCGCCGAAAGTGGAGCCGATCGCCGTCTTCCGCGCGACGCGCATCGCGCCCAATCATCCGGGGCTCATCGCGCTCGGGATCGGGCCGAAGCGCTAGCGATCGCGCGCTCGAATCGAACTGGATGCGCGCGTCAACGGCGCGCATGCGCGAGGATCAATCGCACGACGTGTCGGCCGGCCACGCGGCCCGACGCTTCGAGCGTGCGACCGAGTGCGAGCTCGGCGGCAAGCCGCGTCGCGAACCTGCATCCCGATCCGCGGATCTTGCCGCCCATCACGCGTTGATGCCGCAACCACGCGAGCCTGCCGTCGCGCATGGCGACGAGATCGCGCACCGGATTCTCGCGTGAGTGCCCGCCTTTGATGACCACGGCCGCGCAGCCGTGTGAGAGGAGCGCGCGCGCGGCCCGGATGCGCGTCGGGAGCGAAGTCGCGATCTCCGTGAACGAACACCCCGTCAGCTCGGCGGCCTCGAGCAAGTTCGGAGTGAGGATCACGTTCGCCGTTGCGATCTCCGTGAGCAACGCGTCGATCGCGGCCTCGTCGAGGAAGCGCGTGCCGCTCGACGACGTGATCACGGGGTCGACCACGATCGGCAGCGACGCGCCGTGGAGCGCGCTCACGTCGCGGATGAGTTCGCTCGCCGCGCGCACGTGATCGAGCCCGGGGAGGAGCCCGATCTTCACGGCGGCGAGCGGCTCGGCACACGCCGCGCGCGCTTCGCGCAGCCATTCGTGCGGCGGCCGCGCACCGACGGCCCGGACCTCGCGATCATCCTGGTCCGTCCACGCGGTCACGACGCAAATGGGCTCGATCGGTAGGCGCCGGACGCTCGCGCGATCCGCGTCCACACCGGCTCCACCCGATGCATCGTGCCCAGCGACGATCAAGAGGCGCGGCCTCTCGCGTCGCGTCGCGGGTTCTTGCTGAAAGGTCATCCAAAGACGCTCCGGCGCGCGGTCCGCGCACTCTGCGGGCGGCATCGTACTGCGCGCACACGACCTATGGTTCGGCAACCGCGACCTGTCCAGTCGCCACGGAAGGAAAGCGGTGCTCGAACGCGGATTGCACGCGCCGCTCGACTGGCCCGCGGCGCGCAGCTGGGCTGAACCCGCGACCCTACATAGAATCGCGCGCAGGACTCCCGATGGCGATCGCGGCACTGGCTCTCACGCTCCTCTCGTCCGCTGCAATCGTCGACGCTCCGCGAGCGTTCCTCCCGCTCGCGCTCGGCGACGGCCGCAGCGGCGACTACGTGGAACTGCGTAACGGCAGCAGGCTCGCCGGACGCGTTGTCTACGAAGACGAAACGCGGGTCATGCTGCGCGAGGGCTCGCGCCTGCGCGAGATCGATCGCCGAGACGTCAAATCCGTCGTGTCGCGCGCGGCGAACGCGCGTGAAGCGCTCGGGCGCTGGCTCGACTTGAAGCCCAAGGATCCGCACGCGCTGCTCGACATCGTGCGCTTCTGCGAACGCATGGATCTCACGGAGGACGCGTGCGCGTTCGCGCGCGCGGCGCTCGTCGCGAACCCCGCGGATGCCGATGCGCACGAGACGCTCGGACACGAGCGGCGATCAGACGGATGGGCCGAGCGGGTCGGAACGCGCTGGGTCCCGTGCGAGGAACTGGAGAGCCTCCGCGCGAACTGGAAGACGGCCTGGGAGCTCGCGAGCAGTCACTACCGCCTGCGCACGAACCTCGACATGGCGACGGCGATCGGCGCCGTGCTGGACCTCGAATGTTTCTACCGATCGTTCTTCGATCGCTTCGGTCGCGAGCTCACGCTGCACGAAGTGCTCGCTCCGATGGATGCGCAGGTCCACGCTACGCGCGAGTCGTATCCGATCGCGCTCGTGAATCGCATCGCCTACTACGATCCGTCGCTCGCGACGGTGATCGTCGATGCTTCGAACGGGCTCGAGCGCGGGATGCTGATCCACGAAGCGACGCACCAGATATTGCGCTCGACGGTCGACCGCACGCGCGGCGTGTCGAGCGACATTCCCGCATGGCTCGACGAAGGGCTGGCCGAGTACATGCGCGCGTGCATGACCGGCCCTTCGGGTCGCCTGCGGTTCGACGACAAGCTCGTCCTCGAGGCGCACTTCAAGGAGCAGGCGAACGCGAAGGATCCGTACGACCTCGCGCGCCTTTTGACGTTCGACACCGGCGAGTTCCACACGGAGTCGAAGTCCGACTTGCGCTACGCGCAGGCCTACACGCTCGTGCAGTTCTGCCTGCACGGCGAGGGCGGCCAGCATCGCGGCCACTTCTTCGACTTCGTGCGCGGTGCGTACAAGTCGCAGGGCTCACCGACGCACTTCAAGGCGGCGATGGAGATCGACGGGGACGCGTTCGAGAACGCTTGGACGACCTACGTGCGCGCGCGGGCGCGATAGCCGAGGCCCCGATCAGCGGATCGCGGGCTCAGAACCCGTGGTCGGCGAGAAACTGGACCGCCGCCAGGATCTCGGCCCGGCCATGGCGCGGGTTGATGTCGAGCACGCGCTCGGCGTCGCGCGGCAGGTAGCCCGCGACGAGCTTGAAGTCGACCTCGCCCGAACCCGGCGGCAGCTCCGCGGTGCCCTCGGCTGCATCCTGGAGGTGCATCCCGACGACGCGCGGCGCGTAGGCATCGAGCCATTGGCCCTGAGTTTGGAGCCCGGCGCGCTCGCGCAGCTGGATCCGCCCAGTGTCGTGCCAGTAGCCCAGGCTGCGCGTCGCCAGGTCATCGAGCACCCAGCCGACCGACTCGAAGTTGAAGAGCTCCATGAAGCTCGGACCGGACTCGATCGCGAGCTTCGTGTCGGGGAACTCGTTGAGCAACGCGTGCAGCGATCGGCACATGTGCTCGACCTGCCGCTGGCCCTTCTTCTGGACCCGACCGGCGAACACGCGCACTTCCTCGCCCAGCGCATCGCTCGGACCGTCGCGCAGGAGTTTCGCGTGCAGCTGATCGGCCTCGTCCTGGAGCGGCTTGTCCTCGACCTCGCCGCCGCGCACGACCACCGTCGGACAAGCGTACTTCTGAGCCAGCCGCACGTGGCGGCGTACACAGTTCATCGCGCGTTCGCGCGCGTCGTCGTCGAGGCTGCCGAGCCTGGTGCCCGACATGTGTTCCGAGCGCGGATCGAGGCAACCAGCGACGATCGATCGCACCGTGATGCCCGTCTCGCGCCGTGAGTCCTCGAAGCCGTTCAAGCGCACGGGAGCGTCCAAGAGTCCGAGCTCGAGGCGCCTGAATCCCATCGCCACCGCGGCGAAGGCTTGATCTTCGATCGTGCGCAGCCGACTGCCGTAGCACGTCGTCGACAGCGAATAGTTGTTGGGGATGCCGGGTTGGATGTACACGCACTAGCTCGCGTCGGTCGCGAGATGAGTCGACGAGGACGCAGCGCCTATCGATGCTTCCTTAGGTCTGCCCCGAGGAGTTTCGCGATCAGCACACGTGGCATGTCGGGCGATTCCCATTCCCGGCATGCCGCGCGGCGAGACCGCGCATCGATGCGACTGCTTTCAACATGGTTCGACTTGCGCCTGCCGGATCTCCCACGATCCACCCGCGCGGATGTCGAAGCCAAAGAACTCGCGAGGGTGAGCAAGATACAAACTCGTAGTAAGAAAAGGAAAAAGTCCGCTCCTGCTCCCCAATACAGTCAAGCCGGGCAGTCAAGCCGGGCAGTCGAACCGGCGGTCAGACCCGGACGGTCGCCGTCGCGCCGACGAGCGACCGGTAGCGGTGCAGGACGGGGTCGACCTCGGCCTCGATGAACTCGAGAACCTGCTCGGGCGCCCGGCCGACGTAGCGCGCACCGTCGAGAAGCTCATCCAGCCGGCCGGCGACGCCACGGAGCAACGGATCGGCCGCCAGGAGCTGGCGGAGCGGATTCGGGCCGCCCTCTTCCTTGATCACCCGCGCCGCCTCGTGGCTCGCGCGGCGCACGGCTTCGTGCACGTCTTGCCGATCGGCGCCCGCCTTCACGGCCTCCATCATCAGGTTCTCGGAGGCCAGGAACGGCAGCTCCTCGTCGAGGCCGCGGCGGATGACGCGCGGGTGCACGACCAGGCCCGACGCCACATTAAGGTAGAGGTTCAGCACCGCGTCGGTGGCGAGGAACATCTCCGCGATCGCGATCCGGCGGTTGGCGGAATCGTCGAGCGTGCGCTCGAGCCACTGATTCGCCGCCGTGTGCGCCGTGTTGTCGAGCGACGCCATCACGTAGCGCGCCAGCGCGCAGATGCGTTCGGAGCGCATCGGGTTGCGCTTCCACGGCATGGCGGACGAGCCGACCTGCGCCGACTCGAACGGCTCTTCGATCTCCCGGCGGTGCGCGAGCAGCCGCAAGTCGGTCGCGAACTTGTGCGCCGACTGCGCGATCGAGGACAGCGACTGCGTGACGCGGAAGTCGAGCTGACGCGGATAGGTCTGGCCCGTCACGCCGAAGCTCTTCTCGAAGCCCATCTTCTTCGTCACGAGCAGGTCGAGCTCGCGCACCTTCGCGTGATCGCCGTCGAAGAGCTCGAGGAACGACGCCTGCGTGCCCGTCGTGCCTTTCACGCCGCGAAAACGGATCGACGCCTCGGCGTGGTCGAGGTCCTCGAGATCGTGGACGAGATCCTGCAACCACAGGCAGGCGCGCTTGCCGACGGTGGTCGCTTGCGCTGGTTGGAAGTGCGTGAATCCGAGCGTCGGCAACGTCCGCCATTCGAGCGCGAAGGCCCGCAGCGCCGCGATCGTGCTGACGAGCTGACCGCGCAGAAGCCGCAGCCCCTCGCGCATTGCGATCAAGTCCGTGTTGTCGGTGACGTAGCACGACGTCGCGCCCAAGTGGATGATCCCGCGCGCCGACGGACACTGCTCGCCCCAGGCGTGGATCTGCGCCATCACGTCGTGGCGAAGCTCCCGCTCGTACCGCGCGGCGACCTCCAGGTTCAGATCGTCGACGTGCGCACGCATCTGCGCCAGCTGGTCGTCACGGATCGAGAGGCCGAGCGCCTGCTCGGACTCCGCGAGCGCGATCCAGAGCTTGCGCCACGTAGTGAACTTGAACTGCTCCGAGAACAGCCGGCGCATCGCCGCGCTGGCGTAGCGTTCGGAAAGCGGGCTCTGGTAATTGTCGGCCGTCATCTCGGGCAGGGGGCAGAGAGCATCGCACGGAGAGGCGCGCAAGGCACGCGTCGAACCGCGACAACGGTCCTCCCGACTCAGAGCCACGAGATCGTGGGCAAGAGCGGCGGCACGAACGACGCGAGGCAGGCCGACGCGAGGCAGGCGAGCGCACCCCAGGCGAGCGTGCGCAAGACCGGCACGGGGGCCGGCCGCTCGCCCGGGCCGACCATCCAAGCCAGCCGCAGCAGGATGACCGCGCCGGAGAGGTCGGTGAGGACGTCGAGCACCGAGGCATCGCGCAGAGGCACGAGCGCTTGGTGGAGCTCGTCGATCGACGCGTAGGCGAGGACGATCGCGAGCACGCGGATCACGTTCGCGCGCGAGAGGTCCGGCCAATCGTCGCGACGCGGTAGGCACAGCAAGAGGCCCGCGGTGAGCAGGGCGAACTCCGGAGCATGCGCGAGGTTGGAGAGCACGCCGCCCCACGCGCTTGCGATCTCGAACACCGCCGGTCGTTGCTCGCTGAAGAACCAGATCACGCCGGCCCACGCAATCGTCATCAACACCGCGACGGGACGCGGGATGACGACGAGCAGGCCGCCGATCGCTCGCAGCGCGCGCGTCAGTGTCGCCGGACGGAAGGCGGGCGAGCCGCTCTTTTCAGGACCGTTCGGCATACCGGCGCACGGCGGTGATCACGAGACCGAGGCCGTCGGCGCTGTGTGCCACGTGCAAGCTGTCGACCATCTGCTTGAGCAAGAAGAACCCGCGCCCGCGCTCGTCCTCGAGATCGGGAACGTCGTCGTCGTTGTTGATCAGCCGCTCGACCTCCTCGGGATCTCCCCCGCCTTGATCGGCGACATCCATCTGCCAGGCTCCGTGGTCGATCGACACGACGAGCGTGATCCGCACGCCGTCGATCACGTCCTTCTCGTCCATGGCGTGGTTCCCGCCGCCGTGGTCGACCGCGTTCGACAGGAGCTCGCTGGCCACGAACTCCATCGTGTCGACTTCCGACTGCGCGACCCCGCGCTGCTTGGCGAACTTGCGTAGCGCCTCGCGCGCGCCGCGCTCCGAGCTGTGCGCAGCGGGCACTTCCAGCCGGAGCGGCTCCGACCGATCGGCACTCTCCCCGCGCGCGTTCACGGCCCGATCGCTCACGAGATGGGCTCGAGCTCCAGCGAGAGGTCGAGCGCCGGCGCGGAGTGCGTCAGGGCACCCACCGAGAGGCGGTCGACGCCGGTTTTCGCGAAGGCAGCGATCGTGCGCTCGTCGATCCCGCCCGAGGCTTCGATCTCGATCGCGTGGCCGCGGCTCGCGGCGATCCGGCGCAGGATCGGACACAGCCGGGTGAGCTCGGCCGTCGTCATATTGTCCAGCAGGATCACGTCGGCGCCGCCCTCGACGCCGGAGATCGCCTCGCGCTCGTCGCGCGCTTCGCTGGTGATGCGCACCGAGGGCCCGATCGCCTTGCGCAGGTCGCGGAGCACCTCGACGATCGTGCGGCCGGCCATCTCGATGTGGTTTTCCTTGACCATCACCTCGTCGTACAAGCCGAAGCGATGGTTCTCGCCGCCGCCGCAACGGACGGCGTACTTCTCGAGCAGGCGCAGGTTGGGCGTCGTCTTGCGCGTGTCGAGGACGCGCGCGGGCCGCGGACCGGCGCTGCGCGCCAGCGCGACACAGCGCGCCGTCAGCGTCGCGATGCCGGACAAACGTTGAATGAAGTTGAGCGCCGTGCGCTCCGCGCCGAGCAACGCGCGCGCCGAGCCCTCGACGTTCGCCAGCTCGTCGCCGCGCTGGATCGCAGCGCCGTCCTTCTTCGCGAGGTGGATCTTCGCCGTCGGATCGCACAGGTCGAACGTGCGCGCGAAGACGGAAAGACCCGCGACGACGCCGTCCGACTTCGCGAGGAGGCGCGCGCGCGCGCGGACTTTGTCGGGCACGGCGGTGATCGACGTCAGGTCGCCGCCGCCCCGGTCTTCCGCGAGGGCCGGACGCACGAATCGGTCGATCTCTTCGATCGAGAGCGGCGGTGGAAGCCCGATGCGCGGCGCGGGGAGGGTACTCACCGCCGGGATCGGTGTGGTTGCTGGACCCGAGCGGGTGGGCTCCGGGGCGTCGCGGGGGTCTGTGGCGCGGGTCGGCACGAGGGGATCGTTGCGAGTCTACGCTTCCGGTCCGAACCGCTCTAGGCGGACATCGTCCGCGCGCCTCGCCACCGCGTCGGCCCAGTCGCGCCTTGCGACCGCGTCGGCCCCGGTCGCGCCTCGCCACCGCGTCGGCCGGGGCACGAACGCGTGCCCCTCCGCTAGGGCCGCGCCTCCGTTCGTTCGATCCAGGCGCGGACGCGGTCGACCGTGCCCTCTCCGATGCTCGGGATCGAGTCCAGCTCGTCGACGTCGAGCTGTCCGCGCTCCCAGCACTCGCGCGCGATCGCGAGCGCGCGCGCTTCCCCGATGCCCGGCAGCGACCGCAGCTCGCGTGGGCTGAGTCGAGCGAGGTCGACGGGAGCGTGACTGGGCGACTCGCGCGCCGGGATCCGCGACTGGATCGCGTTCGCGTCCCCGAGGATCGAGGGCGCGGAGACGCGCACCGCAGCCACGAGCCAGCCCGCGAGCAGCCATACCCACGCGCTGCCGCCGCTCGGCAACGAACCGATCCGTTCGCGGGTCACGTCTAGTGGGACGCTCGCCGGACGAATCGGTTGCAGGTTGGGCCGCCGGCACTGGTCAGACGAGTCCGGGCGTGTAGCCCGCGCTGCGCAGCAGCGATCGTCCGACGCCTCTTGCGTGCACGCGCGCGAGCTCCTCGATCAACGTCAGTCCGAGGCGGTGCATCGCGACGGAGAACAGGGACGACGGCTCGCTCTCGACCACGGGCGCGCGCTCGTTGACGCTGCGCACCACCGCGCGGTCGTCGGGCAAAGTTCCCACGAAACGCGGCTCGCGACCGAGGAACTTGCGCGCCACGGAACGCATGCGATCGGCGACGTGCTCCCCCTCCTCCGCGCTGGTCGCACGGTTGACGACGAACAGCGGCGTGCAATCCGCCTTGCGCTGCAGCAGCACCTTGAGGAAGGCATACGCATCGGTCAGTGCCGTGACATCCGGCGTGGTGACGATCAGCACGACGTCGCTCGCAGCGGCGAACGCGACCGTTTGCGTCGAGATTCCGGCCGCGGAATCGACCAGCAGGTACTTGTACTCTTGCTCGACGCTCTCGAGCCCGCACGCGACGAGGTGCATCTCGTACGACGAGAGACCGGCCATGCGCGAGACGCCCGAACCGGCCGCCAAGAGATCGAGCTGGGCGCGACACGGCACGCGAATGTCGCGCACGGCACAGCGACCCTCGACCACGTCGACGAACGAGTGCTCGGGCACGACGTTCTGAAGGATGTGCGCGTTGCCGACGCCCATGTCGGCGTCGACGAGAAGCGTTCGGCCGCCGTGCGCCAGCAAGTTCGCGAGCGACGCGCTCACGACTGACTTGCCTGTACCGCCCTTGCCGCTCGCGACGCACAGGCTGCTCGCCCGCGGAGCCGCAAGCGTCTCTGGCTCAGCGCCGACGACGGTTTCGCCCGCGGCACGTGGATCGTCCACATGCCGGCCGGCGATGTTCAGCATCCGCCGAGCCTGACTCCAGTTCATGGCACGAGATCGCTCTCGGGACACGACACGCCGTCGGCTGGTTGTCCAACCGGCAACGCGCTGTCGCGTCCGGCGCCGCTGCGAGTGAGCGGCCCGCATACCCTGCACCTCGGGCCGCGGCATTCCAAGGGGCTCGGTCGGGGAATTCCCGAACGGCCGAGTCCCACCCTCCTCCACTGGACTGGCGTCCATCGGTCGCGTCGATGGGTGCCTAGGGTTCGCGTGGATGGGTGCCTAGGGATCGCGGAAGGCAGCGATCTCGTCGGGAGTCAGGAGCGGCGTCGATGCCCGCTCCAATCCGACCGCTGGCTTCTCCGGCAGCCCGCGACTGGCGCGGATCACGCGATCGAGGAGTTCGCCGACATCTCGCGGATCCCGCATTGGGATCGGCTCGGGCGCGGTCGCATCCCACGCGACGAGGCCTTCGGGAACCCGGTCGAGCCGGCACAAGTCGCGTTCGTCCACACGCCAGACCAATGAATCCTCGGTGGACGTGCACCTCAGACGGTCGTCGAGCCGCGGCAGCCGACGCACGAGGATCTCGGCGCAGGCACGCATCTCCGGCGGAAGGGCCGCAACGAACTGCTCGGTCGTGCGCGCGGTCCGGCTCGGCGCACGCGCGCTCTCGACAGGGCGGAAACCCACCGACGAGCGGCTCCCGCTCTTCACCTCGATGACTACGAAGATCGCGAGCTCGCGCGCGGGCAGCAGCGCGAGCTTGTCGAGCAGCCGCGGAGCGAACGACTCGGCCACCAGCACCGACAGCGGCGGGCGGTGGAGCGTGGCGCCGGCATCACCGCGCAGCGATCGAACGTGGTCTGCGAGGAGGCCGGCGTGATGGCGCGCGAACGCGACCGACTCGAGCGCAACGAGGAGGTTGTCGTCCGACGCGCCATCGCTGAACACGATGAGGATCGCGCGGCCAGACCCGTCCACGCCGAGCAGATCGACTCGTCG
>JANOFY010000314.1:0-1873 GCA_031413895.1 Planctomycetota bacterium
AGCAGCCACGCGACTCGACCGAGCTGCGTCACTCGCGTTCTCCGATCCGGTCCTCGAACAAGATCGCGCGGAACACGAGGTGGAACGCCGCCTGCGACCAGCCGCGGTACTGCGGGCGGAACGCGAAGAGGTGCACGCGCCCCTCACCGTGCGGAACGCGCAGCCATGCGCCGTGTCCGGCGATCGTCTCCGGCTTCTGGATCCAGCCGGAGAGCAAGAGCCGCGTCGGTGCGTAGCGCAGCAGCACCTGCGGCTTGATCTTGAGGTCCTTGGGAACGCCGCCCGCCTCGCGCTCCTTCTCGTCGAGCTCGCGGTACGCCGCGGAACGCGAGAAGAAGAGCGCGACGGAATCCGGCAATCCGACCGTCCACGGCGACTCTTCGGGAATGCCGCGCAGCACGCTCCCGGGACACGAGAAGTCTTTCACGGTGGACGCGTTCGCGGTGCGCGTGACGTCGCTGAGCGGCAAGCGCAGGAGATCGATCGCCCAGCGGCTCGAGCTGCCGAGCGTTACCAGCGTTCCGCCGGCGCGCACGAACTCCTCGACCGCGACGGCGCCCTCCGGATCGAGGCCGCCCGCGAATTGATCGGGCACCGTGCCGGCTTCGCGTCCGCGATCGAGCTCGTCGGGATCGAGGCTCGGCAGCACGAGCACGTCGAGGAAGTCGGCGAGCTGGCTCGCGCGGACCATCTCGTTGCGCACGGTGACGAACGGCACGCCGAACGTGTCGAACACGGAGCGCATCCAGCCTTCGTCCATGCTGCCGCTCCACGGCGAATACAGTCCGACGCGCGGCATCGACTTCAATACCAGCGGATCGGATCCATCCGCGACGGAGAGTTCGGCCGTGTTGAATGAGCCGGCGCCCTCGCCCTTGCGCAGGAACGACACCGGTTGCTTGTCGCTCAAGCGCTTGAACACCGTGCGCCACGTGTCGCTGTCGCGCGCCGAGAGCGACGATGCTCCGTCCGCCTTCTCCGACTTGCGCGCGGCCGGAGTTTCGGACTTCCGCGCGGCCGCGTCATCGGACTTCCGCGCGGCTGCGTCGTCGGACTTCCGCGCCTCGTCGGACATCTGCGCGTCCTCAGACTTCCGCGCGTCGTCGAACTTCTCCACCGCTGCCGCCGCGTCCGCCACGCGCGCGAGCGGTGCGTCGAACGCACCTTGCACTTCGACTCGGCGCACGCCGAGCAAGAACGGCAGCGTCCAGCCCGCGACGTCGTAGGGCGGCTCGCCGGCGGGATAGCGCTGCACTTGGAACAGATCGTCGACGTGCGCGCCGTAGGGTTGATCGCGCCGCACGACGAGCGTCCCCGCGGGCCACGAGCGGCCGTCCGCAGTGAACTCCTTCGACGCTTGCCCGACTTCGACGCCGGAGCGCAGCAGCACGTCGAGTAGCCGCCGCGTCGCGCCGCGATCTTCGTTGTCGCTCGGAACGAGCCATGCCGTCGGCGCGACGTCGGTGCCGTTCGCAATCGTGCGCTCCGCCGCCGCGAGCGCGTTTTCGAGCCAGGTCACGCGCTCGCGCGCCAGGCTCGTGAAGAGCGAGCGCGCGAACGACATCTCGTACTCGATGATGTCGCCGATGCGCCACCAACCGCCGGGCCACGGATCGGGGAAGCGATTCGACGGCGCGTACTCGCTCAAGCCATCGGGAGCGCGCAGCTCGCTCTTCGGCAGGAACACCGGCGTTGCGATGCGCACCGACGCGGCCTCAGTCAAGAGGCCGACGATGTTGTGTCGCACGGGAACGTTGCGATTGCCGCCGTTCCACCACATGTCGAACGTGCCGCCGGTCGCGACGCCGCTCTTGCCCTCGCGCGTCATGTCGAACAGCGCGCGCGTGCCGAGCGTGTTGATCGCCGAGATGAT
>JANOFY010000315.1:0-2201 GCA_031413895.1 Planctomycetota bacterium
GCTCTCCTTGGCCTCGGCGCCGCTCTCGGCACCCGACTTGAGGGCGTCCTTCTTCGGCGTGACGTCGACTTCGTCGTCCTCTTCCTTCTGGTTCATCGCCTTCTTGAAGTTCCGGATGCCGAGTCCGATGGACTGGCCGGCCTGGGGGAGCTTCCCGGCGCCGAAGAAGATCAGCAGGAGAGCTCCAATGAGCGCCAGCTCCATGGGTCCAGGCATTCCGATCGCGAGCAGAAGCATTGTCGAAACCTCCGAAGTGAGAGCAAGCGTACACGAACGGCTTCGCGAAACCAACGGGCAGTACGCGAAATTCCGTCGTGGAGACGCGGGGCTACGCGACCCCGGCGCGAACAGCCGGCGCGAAAACGCGGGGAGAGCACCCCCCACGCGCTGATTGCGTAGTGACGGCGCGGTAGGTACCGTCCGCCGTTGGTGGACACGCCGGACAAAGTCGATTTGAAGGACCTGACGCGGGAGGCGCTGCAGCGCCTGCTGACGTCATCCGGCAAGGCGAAATACCGCGCCGAGCAGGTGTTCCGCTGGATTCATCAGCGCGACGCGGCCGATTTCGACGCGATGACCAACCTCGCGAAGGTCACGCGCGAGGAGTTGAAACGCACGGCGACGATCACGCGATTCGCGCCGGTGCACGAAGATCGCGCCGACGACGGCACGACGAAGTATCTCTTCGAGATGCACGACGGCTCGAAGATCGAGGCGGTCTGGATTCCGGGCGTCGACGAGAGCGAGGATCCCCCGCTCACCCTGAGCGAGCGCGAGTCGAAGGGCGGCGCAGACGAGAATGGCAGCAAGCGCAAAGCTGCCGACGAGACCCACTACCGCGTCACGCTCTGCATCAGCACCCAGGCCGGCTGCGCGATGGGCTGCACGTTCTGCCACACGGGCACGATGAAGCTGGTGCGCAACCTGCGAACGGCCGAGATCGTCGAGCAGGTGCTCGCGGTGCAGCGGCTCCATCCCGAGCGCAAGATCACCAACCTCGTGCTCATGGGCATGGGCGAGCCGCTCCACAACTACGACAACGTGGTCGCCGCGCTGCATATCCTCCTCGACGACCTGGGGATGAACTTTTCCCACAAGCGCGTGACGGTATCGACCGTGGGATTGATCCCCGAGATGGAGCGCCTTTCGAAGGAGCTCCCCGTGAATCTCGCGGTCAGCTTGCACGCGCCGACGAACGCCGTGCGCGACGAGATCGTCCCGCTCAACCGGAAGTACCCGGTGGAGGATCTGATCGCCGCCGTGCGCCGCTATCCGATGCCGCGCAAGAAAGTGGTGATGTTCGAGTACGTCGTCCTCGGCGGCGTGAACGACCGCCCGGAGGACGTGACCGCGCTCGCGAAGCTGCTCGACGGCCTGCCGTGCAAGATCAACCTCATCCCGTTCAACGAGTGGCCGGGCGCGCCCTACAAGCGCCCGACGCCCGAGCGCCTCGAAGCGTTTCGCGACGCGCTCGTGAAGAAGGGCTTCTTCACGTTCGTGCGCGCGACGCGCGGGCGCAAGATCCTCGCCGCCTGCGGGCAGCTCGCGACCGAGAGCCGCCGCACCCCGCGTTCGCTCCCGACGATCCCAGGCTGAGCAGCCCTCACCCCGACACAGCGGTCACGGCCTTCGACTCGCTTCGCTCGCTCAGGGTGAACGGGGTGAACATTAGAGCGTTTCCACGCGGCCGTTGGCGACGTCGTAGACGGCGCCCTCGATGCGTAGCGTTCCGTCGCGGACACGCTGCTCCAGGAGCCGGCTTCCATGCCAGAGGCGATCGACCGACGCGAGCACGTTGGCGCGCACGGCTTCGCGCCAGAGCTTCTTTCGCGGATACCGACGCCCGGCGACGCGCAGCAACGGATCGACGTGCGGGCGGATGCGCTCCGCGATGTTGCGAAGGCTGTCGGACCCGGGGATCTCCTCGCCGCGGATCCAGCGCAACGTCGCGTCGACGGCGCCGCACTCCGTATGGCCGAGCACGAGCACGAGCTCGCAGCCGAAACGCCCGGCGGCGAATTCGACGGAGCCGATCTGCGACGGTGCAACGACGTTCCCCGCGACGCGAACGACGAAGAGCTCGCCCGGCTCGACGTCGAACACGTGCTCGAGCGGAACGCGCGAGTCGGAGCATCCGAGGACGATCGCCGACGGCGGACGATCGCCGATCCCCGCGTGCCATCCGCGCGCGGGTTTGCGAG
>JANOFY010000316.1:0-1837 GCA_031413895.1 Planctomycetota bacterium
GACGAGAAGCAGGAACCGCTGCTGCGCCTCGTCGAAGGCAAGATTCCGGCGTTCGTGTACTGCGACAGCGGCACGGCGGTGCGACTCGGCCTCGAGATCGCGCGCGCCAACGGTTTTCTCGCGAACACGACGCTCGTGCTCGAAGGTGACGCGTGGAAAGCCGTCGATCTGATCGCCGAAGCGGGCGTCCCCGTCGTCCTGGGACCGACCTTGATGCACGTGGAGCGTGATCCCGTCACCGGCAACGAGATCGAGACCTTCGTTCCCAGCGTCTTCAAGAAGAAGAACGTGCGGTTCGCGCTGCAGTCGCTGAACCCCACCACGCAATCACTCTGGTACCAGGCGGCGCTGTGCGTCGGTTACGGGCTCGACCGCAAGGAAGCGCTCGACGCGGTCACGCGCGTGCCGTCGGAGATCCTGCGACTTGGTAAGCGCGTCGGCAGCATCGAAGTCGGCAAGGACGGCAACGTCGTCCTGCTCTCGGGTGATCCGCTCTCCGTGCAGTCGACGGTTCAGTACGTCGTGCTCGAAGGCAAGCTCGTGTACGACCGTTCGAAGGACGTGCGCGCGCGCCACCTGCTCGAAGGTGTCGAGCAGGAAAACACGTCGCCCACGGGCGCCGAGACGGAGGCCGACGTGCACGACGACGAGCATGGCGAGCAGAAGGATCCGAACGACAAGCCGAAAACCGATCGCGGCGAGTCGGCGGACAAGAAGGAATCAGGAGAAAAGAAGCCGTGAGATCGCGTTCGTTCGCAGCGTCTCGTTCGTCGGCGCGCGCCTTCACACGGTTGTCCACCGCGCGGATGCCGGTGCGACGATTCATGTCGCTTCTCGCGCTGACCGCGGCGCACCGACAAGTTTCGTTCGCCGCTGCTGATGTGCTCGCGAAGCCTTGGACCTCGATTGGTCGCGCGCGGATCACCACACGTGACGGCGCGGGCATGAGCACGCGTGAGCGCGCGCGGCGGATCACGCGGTTCGGTGTGTCTCTCGCCGCGGCGGCGGCCTGCGTCGCGTTCGCGCCGATCGCAGAGAGCGGCGTCGTCGCCATCCAGGCGGGTCGCATCCACGTCGTCGAAGGTGGTCAGATCATCGAAGGCGGCGGCACGATCCTGATCGAGGACGGGCGCATCATCGCGGTCGGCAAGGACGTCGCTGTGCCGCCGGGCGCGCGCGTCGTCGACTACGGCGCCGATGCTGTGATCGTCCCCGGGCTCGTGTCTGCGGACAGCCCGTACGGACTGTCGCGGGCGTCGGATCGCACGGCGGATCCGAGCTTGATGGCGATCGACAACTTCGATCCGTACACCACGTTCACCAGCGCGCTCGGCGAAGGCGTCACGAGCGCGTACCTCGCTCCGGCTCGCGGGCGACTCATCGCGGGACAGGGCGCGGTCGTGAAGCTCGCCGGCAAAGCCGGAGACGAAGACCGCCGCGTGCTGAGCGCGAGCGCGTCGATCCACGGCGCCGTGAGCGCCGAGGCACGCAACACGCCGGGCTATTGGCGCCCGCCGGTTCCGGCGACCGTCGACGTGGGCCTCGGCATGGAGAAGGCGCAGCTGCCGCGCAGTCTCATGGGAGCGATGGTTGCACTGCGCGAGCTGCTCGCGCTTGCGCAAGGCGCGCCTGACACAGACGAGTACGGTCCGGAAGCCGGGCCCGTGTTGCGCGAGTTGATGAGGGCGCGCACGCCCTGGCGCCTCGCTGCGACGGACCGGGCCGAGATCACCGCGCTCGTGAACTTTTTCCGCGAGAACGGACTGCCGCTCGTGATCGACGGCGCCGACGAGGCCGGTCCGCTCGCGAGCGAGATCGCGCGCGCGGGCGCGTCCGT
>JANOFY010000317.1:0-2830 GCA_031413895.1 Planctomycetota bacterium
CCGGCGTACATGGCGCCCGAGCAAGCGCGCGGGGAGATCGAGAAACTCGGGGCCCGCTCGGACGTGTACTCGGTGGGCGCCATGCTCTACCACTTGCTCGGTCGGCGAGCGCCGTACATCCCTGCGGGCGCGCGGGTCAGCAACCGGTCGGTGCTGCAGTGGGTGCTCGAGGGTCCGCCCAAGCGTTTGCACGAGCTGCGCAAGGACCTACCGGCGGAGCTGGTCGCGATCTGCGAGAAGGCGATGTCGCGGGAAGCGGCGCAGCGTTACGCCGACACGCTGGCGCTCGCCGAGGACCTGCGCGCGTATCTCGAGCACCGCGTGGTGGGTGCGTATGAGACAGGCGCATGGGCGGAGACGAGGAAGTGGGTGCAGCGCAACAAGCCGCTGGCGGCGTCGCTCGCGGCGGGCGTGCTGCTCTTGATCGGCGGTCTCGTGGTGAGCTCGACGCTGTACGCCAAGGCCGACGAGAACGCGCGTGTTGCGAAGCTGAACGAAGAGCGCGCCGATGCCAAGAGTCGCGAGTCGGAGCAGAGCGCGCGCACAGCGCAGGCGGAGAAGGAGCGCGCGACAGCGAGTGAAGAGCGCGCCGTGTTGCAGGAGCGCTTCGCGACACAGCGCGCGGACGACGTGCTGTCTCTTTCGGCCAGCAAGGACTTGGACGACTTGGTCGCTCGAGCCGACAGGCTGTGGCCGGCGCATCCGGACAAGCTTGGCGAGTACGAGCGCTGGCTCTCGGACGCGCGCGAGCTGATCGACGGCCGTCCGGCGGAACCTGCGCGCAGTCTGAAAGCCCGTCCGAGCTTGGCGCAGCACCAGGCGAAGCTGGCCGAGATCCGCGCGCAGGCGTTGCCGCAGACGGACGAGGAGCGGCGTGCGGAGCGCGAGTCGCATCCGCGCTACACGGAGCTCGTGGCGAAACAGGCCGAGTCGACTTGGCGTTCGCGAATGCTGGGATTGGAGCCTTGGCCGAGCGAGGCGGAGGTCGAGGCGGCGGTTGCGAGCGAATCCCTTTCGACGGACCCGAGCGCCTTGAACGCGCTGGCGTGGTCGCTGGTAGATCCTGAGAAGCCGGTGCACGGGTCCGAAGTGAAGGCGCTCGTCTTGGCGCGTCGCGCGATCGCGGTCGCCGCCGAGAGCGAGCGGGCGACGCTGCGGGACAGTCTGGCTTGGGCGTATTTCCGTCTGGGTCGTTTCGACGAAGCGCTGTCGGAGTCGCGTCGCGCGTTGGACGAAGTCGACGACTCGAAGAAGGTCGAGTTCGAGGGCTACGTCACGAAGATCGAGCAGTCGATCGATTCGTGGCGCGGCGATGAAACGGCAAAGCGTCGCGAGCGGCGCGACGCGCTGATCGCCGAGGCGACGGAGCTCGAGCACGTCGTCGATGAGCGGCGGACCTGGGAGTTCACCGACCCCGAGGCGGGCTGGTGGCAGGTGCAGCTTTCGAAGCTCGTGTCGAGCTTGGAAGCGCTGCGGGATCCGGCGCGAGGCTTGATGGGCGACAACGTGGCCGAGGCGTACGGTTGGGGGGTAACGAAGCGCTACGAGTTCGCGCGGACGATCCGCGAGCGCAGTGTGGACGACCGTGACGCGAGAAGTCGTTGGGACGAGGCGATCGCAGCGATCGTTGCGTCACCGAAGTACCGTGGGCTGAGACTCGTGCCGCAGCTTGGTTTGTTGCCGATCGGCGTGGACCCTGAGTCAGGTCTGTGGGAGTTCGCGCACCTTCAGACGGGTGAAGCGCCACAGCGTGGTGCGGACGGCAAGCTCGTGCTGACGGAGGCTATGGGACTTGTGCTCGTGCTGATCCCAGGTGGGACGTTTAACATGGGAGCGCAGAGCACGGATCCGAGTGGGCCGAACCACGATCTTCAGGCGGTGGCGAACGAGTCGCCGGTGCACGAGGTGGCTCTCTCTCCCTATTTCCTGTCGAAGTACGAGCTGACGCAGGCCCAGTGGCTGCGCTTCACGGGTCGGAACCCGAGCAGCTACGGACCGAACAACAACTTTGCGGGCCACCAGCACAACTTGCTGCACCCGGTCGAGCAGGTGACTTGGACTCAGTGCACGGAGGTGATGGCGAGGTTGGATCTTTCGCTGCCGAGCGAGGCGCAGTGGGAGCACGGATGTCGCGGTGGAACGGACACGTCTTGGTGGACGGGGGTGGATCGCGAGAGCTTGCGTGGCAACGTGAACCTTGCGGATCAGACGGCGGCGCGGGGCGGAGCGCCGTGGTCGGCGATCAAGGACTGGCCGGACTTGGAGGACGGGTGGCTGGTGCATGCGGCGGTGGGGAGCTTCCCGGCGAATCCATTTGGGCTGCACGAAGTGCACGGCAACGTGTGGGAGTGGTGCCGTGACGGCTGGGACAACTACTCAGCAGACAAGCAAGTAGATCCCGTCGCCCCCACCGCCGGCGCCTCCAACCGCGTGCTCCGCGGCGGCAGCTTCTACATCGCCGCTTCGGACGCGCGCTCGGCGAACCGCGACAACAACACGACCGAGAACCAGGCCTACAATCTCGGGCTGCGCCCCGCCAGGGCATCTACACCCTGAATCACAATGCCCCCTTCATCACTTCAGTCATAAGTGCTTTATCTGCGTCGAAGAGCTCGGGCTGAGGAATTGGGGGTCCCCCCTTCGGCAGCCGCCGAGTGCTCTTGAGTTGAGCGACAGCACGCCGGACTGCATCGGAATCAAGCTGAGCGCGAGTAATACGGCGTCAGTCACTTTTCTCCGCCACCCACACCCGAAGCGCCCGCTCCGCCACGCGCGCAACTCGCTGCGCATACTCCTCGTCCACGTCGAGCCTGCGCGCGTGCAATCGGCA
>JANOFY010000318.1:0-6584 GCA_031413895.1 Planctomycetota bacterium
CTCGACGACGCGCTCCATTTGTACGGGCTCGCACGGATCTTGAACCACGACCTCGTGCTGCTCGGCGACGAGTACGGCGACGTGCGCTCGATCATCGACCTGTGCTTCGCGCAGGAACGCTGGTCGCGCGGACGCGAGGCGGTCGACCGAGCGCTCGAGCTGGGCTTGAAGGTCGGCGATCAGGCCAGCCAGGCCGACCTCTACGAAAAGCGCGCGGCGTTCGAGGAGAAGCTCGGCAACAAGGCCGGCGCGGAGAAGAGTCGCGCGCAAGCGAAGGCGCTCAAGAATTAAGCGCGTCGCTCAGGGAATGACGTCGAACCCGGCGACGTTCGTCGCGTGGCTCGGCGTGATGCCCGCCGCCCAATCGATGCGCCGTCCGACGAACGGCGTGAGCTGGCCGGGCACCGCGACGAACGTCGCTTGCGCACGTCCGCTCGCGTCGAGCGCGCCGATGGTCGCGACGAACGGCGGCAAGCCGGCCGCGTTCAAGCTCCAACGCATGAAGGGGTCGAAGTTGAGCGGGTAGTTCACGCCCGCGATCACGAGTCCGGGTCCTGTGCCCGACGAAGTGCCGAGCAAGAGATAGGGACTGCCGACCGACGCGGCACCCAGGTTGACGACGAGCGGCACCGTGCCGCCGGCGGACGCACTGATCGTCGTGTGTCCCGAGTGCAGCTCGACCAGCGGATCGACTTGGATCTCGAGGTCCGGCCACAGGCGCACGTTCTTCGTCGCGTGCACGACCGTGATCGCGAGCTTCTGCACGCCGGGCACGAGCCCCGCCGTGACGGGAAAGCTGTAGCGACCTTGTCCGAGATCCGTCGCGGTCCCGACCGAAACAATCGGAACCGCCGGTCCGTCGGGCACGATCGTCAGCGACGCCGGATTCGCGAGCACGGGATTGCCATCGATGTCGCGCAACTCGACCTCGATCTGCATCTGCGACACGCCGTCGGCGACGATCGAGTTCACGGAGGCCTCGACCGTAGTCAGCAAGTGATCGGCCGTGCCGCGCAGATCGACGCGCCATTGGTGGAACAGACGCTCGAGGCGTTTGACCGGCTCGAACGAATTCGCGTTGCTGACCGCGCGCAGGTCGAGGTAGTACTCGCCGTTCGCGCACGTGGGTCCCATCGTCGCGCACGTGCCGTCGATGTCGCCCATGCGCGCGAGCGCGATGAACGCCGTGTACGACGAAAAGACCATGTTCGGCGGCGGTGCTCCGCAGCTCGTCGGCGGGCCGCCCACGCACGAGCAGCGGCCGTCTCCGCCGCGGGCGCGCGCGGCTTCCATGCCGGCCATGACCTTGGTCGAGAGATCGCCGGGCGTGTTGAGCAGCGCAGCTTCCGCGTCGAGCACGACGCTGTCCGCGACGATGATGTTGCCTTGGATCGCGTAGCGCAGATCGCCGACGATTCCGGTGACGCCGGATGCGGCGGCGGCCGCGCCCGTCCCCGTGAACGTCGCCGGCAGATCGTCGAACGTGACGATGCCGTACTGACGGTTCTGGTGCTGGCCGTCGAGCAGAGATAGATCCTGAATCATCTGATCGGGCGTGAGGCCTGACTGGATGCCGTTCCAGATGTACAGCTTGTTCTGACTGGTCGTGTCGATCTGCGATTGACACGCGGCCGCACCTTGACCGACGAGGAGCACCGCCAACCGGGGCTTCAACTGGAAGCTCGGGATGCACGTGGCCGAGGCGATGCACACCTCGCCGGTCTTCGTGTTGACGACGACGATCGACCACGTCGCGAGCGCGGGACCAGAGAGCAGGAGGACGGCGCTGATCGCGACGAGCGCGCGTCTCCAACCGGCGACGGAGCGAGGGTGGTGCTTCATGAGATGAAGTCTACCGCCGAGCCTCGGATTCGGGGCGGCGCGATGCTCGCTACCGAGTCTCGGTGAGTGCTCGCTCCGGCGCGGCACCGAATGCAATGGGCGCCGACTACGCGGCGCCCAGGGGCCCGAAGCTGACGAGCTTCGCGCCTGCGCCCACGGCCTCGCCCGCTGCGACGTGAAGCGCGGTGACGATCCCGTCCTGAGGCGCGGAGATCTCGTTCTGCATCTTCATCGCCGACAAGATGAGGAGCGGCGTCCCTTTCTCCACGCGCGCGCCGACTTTCACGAGCAGCTCGACGACGATCCCGGGCATCACGCTCGTCACGAGGCCGCCGCCTTTCGACGCCGCGCGTTCCGCGGCGTGCGCCGCGCGCTCGCGTTCGTCCTCGAGCGTGATCTCGTGGAAGTAGCCGGCGAGCGTCACCAGCACGCGGTTCTCGTCGCCCTCGATCGAGAGGCCGTAGCTCTTGCCGCCGCGCTGGACGACGACTTGACCGAGGTCGTCGACTTCTTCGTAGCTGAGGTCGAGCACCTTGCCGTCGACGGTCACGACGAGCTGGCCGAGGCGCTCGATCAGATCGACTTCGTGACCGCGTCCGTTCACTTCGACGTGGTACTTCACGCGCGTGCCTCAGGTCCGCGCGCACCGCGTGCCACTTGGTCCGACACGCCGCGCCGGCTGCGAGCGAGCCACCCGCTGCGCGACGCCGTCTCCGTTCCGAGCGCGCGCCGCGTCGCCAGGTGATGGCGGTAGATCGCGGCCGCGGCGGCGACGAGCTCGTCGAAGTCCTTGTGCTCGCGTTTGAGATCGAGCGCCTCGAGGAAGTGCGTGTCGAAGTCGCCTTTCTGGAAGCGCTCGTCCTCGATCACGGCGAGCGCCGCGGGAGCACTGGTCCGCACGCCGCCGATGTTCATTTCCTGCAGCGCGCGCCGCATGCGCGCGAGCGCTTCGTCGCGCGTCGCGCCCCACACGATCAGCTTGCCGAGCATCGGGTCGTAGTTGACGCCGACTTCCATCCCGCGATAAAGGCCGAGGTCGAGCCGCACGAACGGTCCGCCGGGCATGCGCAAGTTGTGGATCGTGCCCGTCGACGGCAGGAAACCGTTCAGCGAATCCTCGGCGTTGAGGCGCACCTCGACCGCCCAACCGTTCCAGCGAATCGCGCTTTGCTCGTAGCCGAGCTCTTCGCCGGCCGCGACGCGCAACTGTTCGCGCACGAGGTCGACGCCGGTGACCATCTCGGTCACGGGATGTTCCACTTGAAGGCGCGTGTTCATCTCGAGGAAGTAGAACTCGCCGCGCGGACGACCGTCACGCTCGCGCTCGCCAGTCGGCGTCCACAGGAACTCGACGGTGCCCGCATTCTCGTAACCGACGGCGCGTCCGGCCGCGAGCGCGACCTCTCCCATCCGATCGCGCGTCGCCGCGTCGATGACGACCGACGGACACTCCTCGAGCAGCTTCTGGTGCCGGCGCTGGATCGAGCACTCCCGCACGCCGAAGTGCACGCCGTGTCCGTGCTTGTCGAACATGAGCTGCACCTCGATGTGGCGCGGCTTGTCGAGGTAGCGTTCGAGGTACACGCGTCCGTCGCCGAACGAGCTCAGCGCTTCGCCCGACGCGCCGCGGAACGCGCTCGCCATCTGACCGGCGTCGCGCACGATGCGAATGCCCTTGCCGCCGCCACCCGCGGCAGCCTTGAGCGCGATCGGGTAACCGATCTTCTCCGCCGCAGCGACAGCGGCCGCAGCATCCGCGACCGGATCGACGTTCCCGGGTACGACGGGAACATTGGCCGCCTTCATCGCGCGACGACTCTTGATCTTGTCGCCCATCGCCTCGATCGCGCTCGGCGGCGGACCGATCCACACGAGACCGGCGTCGATCACGGCGCGCGCGAACTTCGCGTTCTCGGAGAGGAAGCCGTAGCCCGGATGGATCGCTTCGGCGCCGGATGCGCGCGCGGCGGCGATGATCTTGTCGGCGACGAGGTACGTCTCGGACGGCACGTTGCCGTGCAGCGGGACGGCGATGTGCGCCATGCGCGTGTGCAGCGCTCGCGAGTCGAAGTCGGAGTACACCGCGACGCACTCGATGCCCATCTCGCGCGCGGTGCGGATCACGCGCAGGGCGATCTCGCCGCGGTTGGCGATCAGGATGCGTTGGAACATGGGGCCTGGTGCTCGGACGGATTTCGAGGGCGCACATGAGAACAATGCTTGCACACTCTGACCAGAAGTAACTCGATCTCGCGCCGACGCCGCCGGCTACGACGCCTGTCGCACGCGCGGGCGATGCCGCAACGGATTCGCTCGCATTGCCGCGGACCAATGCCGATGCCCGCGCGAGCGCGATCGAATCCGAACCTGTGTCGTCGTGGCGAGCGCGTGCGTCGCGGCGAGCGCCGGCAAGACGAAGCACGTGACGTTGCGCGCTAGTGTCCCGAGTCAGGACACCAGCTCGAGCCGCTCACAGCGTGCGTCCGGCGAGCGCCGGCTGGTCCTTGTACAGGCGCGTCGCGCGGAACAGTGCCTTGGGCGGCGCCGTGCCGGATTGATCGGTGGGCGGGACCTCGCCACCGTGCGGGTTGTCGTAGTCCCACACGGTCCAGCCCTCGTGCTGGATTTCGAAGATGCGCGCCTGCGCGCCGGCGCAGATCAGCGTGTCCCCGTTGCGCAATCGCTGCGCGCCCGAAATGAACGGCGAGTAGAACGTGCCCGGATCCGAGTACGTCCACGCCAGCGCGGCCGGACCGAACGGCTGGCCGGCTTCGCGCTGGAAACCCTTCACGGCATCGAAGGGCAAGATGAGCTCGTCGACGGAGGAGTATTCGTCTTCTGGTCGACCTGGTCCGTTGTTGAACACCAGCACGCGCACTTCGCCGCTCGTCTTGCCCGGCAGCCACTGCGCGTCGTGCTGCCTGAAGAGCGTGCGATCGGAGTCTGTGCCCGCGCCGTAGTTGCGTGGATTGCCCCAGCGGTACAGCAGGTCACCGCCCTTGCCGAAGTGTCCGCCGCTGTGACCGGCCGCTTGCGCAGTCGTCGTCGAGTGATCGATCACGAAGATCTCGCTGAGATGCGGACTCGAGAGCAGGATCAGATCGGATGCGGGTCGATACTGAATCGAGTTCGTGTGCAGCCAGTCCGGATTGGGCTTGTCCTTTCCGTCCTTCGGGTCGGGCTCGTCCCGAGGATCGTCGCCTCCGACGTAGCCCAGCCCGCGCATCTGCCGCTCGAGCTCCTCCTGTTTCTTGCGTTCCTCGTCGCTCATCGGCGGGCGATCGCGGTGGTCGACGTTGATGTCGATGAGCTCGGGGTGCGCGGGGATCGATCCGAAGTTCTGGACCTTGGGATCGAAGTCCTGGATGAGGTGGTCCCACACGTGCCACTCCCACACGATGTCGCCGCCCTCGCGCTCCTTGGGCTTGATCTCGAACACCGCGTCGGGCCAGAAACCCTCGTCGCCGACGTGCGCCGGATCGCGGCCATGCGCGATCGCCTCCTCGCGCGAACGGTGCTCCCAGGCGATCACCAGCACGTTGCCGCTCGGCATGCGAGCGACGTCGTGATGCGCCGTGCGGTGCTCGTCCGCCAGCTTGTACTCCCACACGACGTTCCCGTCCCAGTCGATCTCCTGGATGCTGCCTCCGATGCCGCCGCCGTGGAAGCGCGGGTTGTTGTCCAGACGGCCGCAGCGCAGGAGATGACCGGCGTGCGGCGGGTCATCCAACATGTAGAGCGCCTCGCCGGGAGCGAGGTTCGTCTTCCATTCGTGCACGACTTTGCCCGCCATGTCGACGAGGTAGACCAAGTTCGAGTTGATCGGGGCGACGAGGGTATAGCCGTCCTGCGCGTCCTCGGTGCGCGATCGCACGGGCGACTCTGCCGCATTCTGTGCGTGCGCGGCGTCGGCGCTGGCCACGAGGATCAGGGACGCCCACGGAAGGACGGAGCGGGTTCGCATGCGCCCATGGTGCCAGCTCGGATCGCGCAGGCAAGGATCCGAGGAAAGTCTCCGCCGGCCCGCAGCAGTCCTGTCGATTGGGCGCGGCGCGAACGGCTACTTCTTCGCGTCGAGTTGGAACGCTTCGGGGATGACGACGACGACGTTCGTCTCCACCGTCTCGTACGTGCTCGTCGTCGTCCCGATCAGCGGCGACGCGTATTCGAGCGTGACCCGGTGCGGGAGCTGGATCGGGCCGACCTCCCGCCAATCTTCGTAGTCGATCCACACACCGATCTCGCCGACGCCCGCGACGACCGGCACGAACGCTTCTGCGAGAAGGAGCCCCGTCTCGGCGTCGACGTACAGCGAACGCGGTCCTGATTCCGGCGGCTTGACGCGCACGAGGTACGTCTTCCGCCCGCGGATCTCGACCGTCTTCATCACGCGAATCTCTGGAAAGAACCAGCGCAAGCTCGCGACGCGCCGGAGCGGATGATCGAGGCGCACCTGCGCGAACTCGATGCCGGCGAGCTCCTTCGTGCCCGTGGTGGAGTTTGCCGACCACGCGCGCTCGCCGTCGAACGCGACGTGGATCTGAGACGCACCGAGATCGATGTCCGTGCGAAAGCCGGACGCGACCGACGCCAAGCTCGTGATCGTTCCGGACAGCTTGCGCGTGGGCATGTCGATCCTGCCGGTGAGGCGGCACACGCCGAGCGAATCGAGCTTCTCCCAATCGACGTTGCGCTTGCGCAGCGCCTCGATCTCGTCGACCGACGGCAAGCCCGCGTCCGCG
>JANOFY010000319.1:0-6053 GCA_031413895.1 Planctomycetota bacterium
CCATGACGGCGTGGATGAAAAAAAGTGTCTGACGCCGTACTTCACTTCTGACGCGCTCCGCCACTCTCGACGATCCGATCGGCGACGTAGTAGAGGAGGCCTGGATCGCTGCGCAGCAAGCCCTTCGCGCTGTGCATGTCGAAGCTCGGATCGGCGAACGCGGTGTGGATCCGAAGGAACGCGCCGAGCGCGATCGCCGCGATCAATAATACAGAGAGGCCCGCGAGGAGTGCGCGGCGACCGTGTTCTCCGCCGGACGCGCTCGTCCGACTCATGGCCGCGCTTGTCGGAACGGCTGACGCGCGCGATAGAGGTCCCGGCGCGCCACGAACTCGGAGAGTTCCGCAGGCGAGAGATCCGCGCCGAGGAGCTCGATCGCGCGCGCGACCGAGGTCACCGCGTCGTCGAAACGGCCGTTCTCGGCCAGCGCCGCGGCGAGCGTGTCGAGGATCAAGGGATCCTCACCGTTCGTCTTGTGATTGAGCTCCTGCGCGATGCGGAGCGCCTCCGCGCCGTTCCTGACGTTCGCGTCGGGCGCGGTCGAAAGGTGCCACGCGAGGTCGATGCGCAGCGCGTCCTGATCGGGCGACTGTGCCAACGCGGCGCGTAGCTCGCTCACCGCGCCGGCAAAGTCGCCGCGCATCGTGAGGAGCTCGGCGAGCTGCGCGCGCGCTTGCACGAGGTTCGGATCCAGTGCGAGCGCGGCGCGGAACGAGGCCTCCGCATCGGCCCAGCGTTTCGCGCCCATCAGCGCGCCGCCGAGGTTGAAGTGTGCGCTGCCGAACGCGGGGTTGAGTCGCAGCGCGTCGCCGTACCGTTCGATCGCCTGCGCAAAGTCGCCGCGGTTCGAATAGACGTTGCCAATCCCCGACAGCGACTCCCAATCATTGGGATCGATGCGCAGCGCCGCGCGGAACTCACTCTCGGCTTCGTCGAGATCGCCGCGCTGCGCGAGTGCGACGGCGAGGCTGCGATGAGCGAACGCGCTGTTCGGTCGCTCGCGGGCGGCGTCGCGCAGCACCGTCAATGCTTCGTTGTCGCGGCCGAGCCGGCGCAGCGCGTCACCGAGGCTCGCGGCGGCGTCGGAGTCTCCGAGCTCGTTCGCTCGGCGGTAGTGCACCGTCGCCTCCTGCAGCTTGCCTTCGGTCGCGAGCGTCGTGCCCAGCAACTGTTGAAACGCCGCGCGGTGCATATCGAGGCCGTCGAAGTTCATCCACTTGTCGATCGGCCCGAGCAAGACGCCGAAAACGAGGCTCGCAGCGAGCGCAACCGAGCGCGCTTGCGATCCACTGCGACGCGCGATTTCCACGACCGCGTACGCGCCGAGCACGCACACGACGGGGACGACCGGAAACCGGTAGCGCGGCGAGTAGAAAAAGATCGTGACGGTGAGGAACGGAGCGGCGACGAGCACGGCCTCGACGAGGTAGCGGCGCGAGCTCGTGAGCAAGAGCGCCAGTGTGAGCAGCGCAGAGATCGTCCACCACGCGAGCGGAATCGGCGTGGATCGCAGCGCGGTCGCGAGCCCTTCCTCGATCTCGAGCGCCGGCAGATAGATGTCGCCGTAGTGGCGCGCGGAGAAGAACCAATGGATCTTGCGCGCGAACAGCTTCACGCCGCCGAGCGGGTCCGACTTCCAGAACTCGAGCCCCTTGTCGAAGTAGTACGCGCTCGCCGCGCGCCAGCTGCCGTCGGTCGTCGACTTGAGCATCTCGTGCGCATCGACGTTCTGCTTGGTGCGGTCCGCGGAGATGCCGGGAACGGGCTTGTACGTGCCGACCGCGCCGGGACTGTTGCCGTGGTAGAAGGCGAGGCCGCCTTGCACGCTCACCGGGATGAACTCGCCCGACGCGAGGTAGTTGTGCAAGGTCGCCGGTGCGACGGCCGCGGCAGACAGCACGAGTGTCGCGAGACCGCGCGTGATTCCAAGTCGTTCTCGACCGCTGCGCCAGTACACCCACACCGCGGCGAGCAGTAGTCCCGGCATGAACGTGGGATTGGCGAGCGCCGTGACACCGAGCATCAGCGCGAACACGACGAGCGGCAGACGAACGCTGCGCGCACCGCTGTCGAGCGCACGTTCGAGCGCGATCGCGCGATCCCAAAGTACGACCACGACAAACGCCTGCAGCGTCGAGTTCAAGAAGCGCCCGGTGAAGAACGCGGGCTCTTGCAGGAGCGCGTAGATCGTCGCGGCTACCGCGCCGACCGCCGGGCTGAAGCGCTTCCAACCGATGCGAAAGAGCACGGCGATCGTCGCGATGTGCAAGACGGCTTGCAGTGCGAACGCGCCAGCGATCGAAGCGCCGAGGAAGCGTGCCAAGCCGAGCACATAGGGATACAGCGGCGCGGAGTTGAACGGAGTCGAGTCGACGAGCCGCCCGCGTGCGATCTCACCCGCCCAGTTCCAGTACACCGCCGCGTCGTTGATCGGCGTTTGTGCGAACGGATTCTTGTCGAGCGCCTGCGACAGGATCGCGAACTGCGTGGCGGCGGCGTAGACGCACGCGAGCGCGAGCACGGCGAAGCAGATGCGCAAGGTGCGCGTGTCACGCGCTGCGTCTCGAAAGTCCGTCACGCGCGAGATGATTGCATGAATACCCGAACACTCCAACGGCCTGCACATGAGTTCGACGCCTCGTGCGAGTCGCATTGGAGTTCCTGGTCTAGCTTCCGTGATCTCGTCGTGTGCAACGGACACGCGTGAAGCGGGAGCATTGGTTCACTTTCCTTGCGGCTTTCGGCCACTTGCACGCGCGCGTAGAATTGAGCGTGGCAATCCTCACGGAGGCATCATGAATCCGCGCATCGCCCTCACCGCTTCGATCTGCGTGTTGACATCGCTGTCCGCGTCGGCTCAGAGCCTTCAGTGGACCACGACCGTCGAGCTGCCGGGTGTGTTCGGGGACTCGTTCTGGCCCCAGGTAGCAGCACTGGAGGTATTCGACGACGGCAGCGGAGCCGCGCTCTACGCCGGAGGTGGGTTCGTCAAGGCGGGCGGCGCGAGCACGAAATGCCTCGCGCGCTGGAACGGATTCGATTGGAGTCCCGTCGCGCACGGGTTGAACCCGTTTCCCACTTCGGCGTTCAACATCTACGCGTTGCTCGCGGATGGTCCACACCTCTACTTCGGTGGCACGTTGCCAGGCGCGATCGTGCCGCGAGCATTCGTCGGCCAGATCGGTTCGTCGACCGGATTGATCGGCACGTTCGAGACTGGGACGGAAGACTGGGGCGAAGTCCTAGCGCTCGCGGTCTTCGACGGAAATCCCGCGATCGCTGGGCCGGAGCTGTACGCGGCCGGAAGGTTCCGCCCCGGCTCGATCTTGTGGCGCGAAGGCACCGTGTGGCGCGCGCTCGGTTCCGGCGCGATGCCGGGAGTCATGCTCGAGCCTCCCAGCAGCGGAGTGTTGGGGCCCGCTCGCGTCCACGCGTTGCAGGTCTTCGACAACGGCAGCGGGGATGAGCTCTACGTCGGCGGCTTCTTCTACTTCGTGGACGGCGCTCCACAGCGGACGGTTGCGCGCTGGGATGGATCGACGTGGTCGGGATTCAGCGGTCCGATCACGGAATTCGGCACTTGCACTTCGTTCGCCGTCTTCGACGACCGCAGCGGCTCGGGGCCAGCGCTTTTCGCCGGTTCGGCCTCAGGACGCGTGATGCGTTTGGTCGGAACGTCATGGTCCGAACTCACCACGTCGAACGGCCCGGTTTACGCGCTCGAAGTGTTCGATCACGGTGCAGGGCGGGCGCTGTACGTTGCCGGCGACTTCACGTCGATCGGTGGCACCGCCGCGAGCGGCATCGCGAAATGGGATGGCTCCGGCTGGTCCGCGCTCGCGGGCGGGCTCGGCGTCGGTCCGGGCAGCCACCCGCTCGCGATGCACGGAGCTCTTGCGCCGGGCATTTCGGGTGGCGAAGCGCTCTACGTCGGCGGCTCGTTTGCGAGCGCGGACGGGACGCCTGTCGACAAGATCGTGGCGTGGTATCACTCGGACATCGTCGGTACGCCGTACTGCTTCGGTGACGGTTCACTTCCGACTCCGTGTCCGTGCGCTCCGCCGGATGTCGTGCCGAGTCCCAGCGGAGCGGCCGATGCGGGCTGCGCGAACTCGTTCAACTCAGACGGTGCGCAGCTGCTCGCGACCGGACCGCTCGATCCCGATCAAGCGCGCTTGCATGGGATGGGGCTCACGCCCGTTGGGCTGTCGCTCTTGATCGTCGGGAACGGGAGCGATCCGGCGGGCGTCGCTGGTGGTGACGGACTGCGCTGCGTGGGCGGTACCTTCTTCCGCTTCGGAGTACAGAACGCGGTCAACGGGACGATCGTGTATCCGAATCCGGCACTCGGATTGATCGCTCCGCTCTCGCTGATGAGCGGTGTGGTGCCCGGCAGCGGTCAGGCACGCTACTACCAGGCGTTCTATCGCAGCGCGCAGCCGGGTTTCTGCAATCCGGCGACGTTCAACTTCACGAGCGCGGTCGCGCTGGTCTGGTAGCGCGGATCGTTTCGCGCACCGGGCGGCGACGTTCAGCAGGACGTACCGGGCCTGCTACAGTGAGTCGTCGCATGCTGACTCTTCGTCACCCGCACGGGCTCCTCGCCTTCGCGAGCGTGCTCGCTCTCGTCGCCTGCAGCCCCACCGAATCGAAGCCGGCGCGCCCTAACGTCGTGCTGATCTCGATCGACATGCTGCGGCCCGATCACTTGTCGTCGTACGGCTACTCGCGACCGACGAGTCCCGCGATCGATCGATTGGCGGCCGAGGGTGTGCTGTTCGAGAACCACATCTCGAGCTCGCCTTGGACGCTCCCTGCGCACGCCGCGATGTTCACGTCGGTTCCCGACTCCGTGCACCAGTGCACGGACACGAACACGGCGCTCGCCGATGGGTGGACGACGCTCGCCGAGCGCTTTGCGAGCGCGGGCTATCAGACCGCTGGATTCTTCGCGGGCCCTTATCTGCATCCCGCGTTCGGCCTCGATCAAGGTTTCCAGCACTACGAGAACTGCACGTCGTACCGCGAGAAGCTCGACGGCAAGCCGAGCGACGAGTGGGCGATGGACGAAGGCGTGATGAAGGCGAGCCATCACGACATCACGAACCCGACGGTGTACGCGGCGGTGGGCAAGTGGCTGGGCGAGCGGCCCGCCGATCAGCCGTTCTTCCTCTTCATCCACCTGTGGGACGTTCATTTCGATTTCATCCCGCCGCCGCCGTACGACACGCGCTTCGATCCCGACTACAAGGGCGACATCACCGGCGAGAACTTCTTCTTCGACTCACGGATCAACCCGATGATGGCCGCGCGCGATCTCGAGCACTTGATCGCGCTCTACGACGGCGAGATCGCGTGGACCGATTCGTTCATCGAGAAGCTGCGCGCGGACTTCGAGAAAGCGGGACTCCTCGATCGCTCGGTACTCGCCGTGACTTCCGATCACGGGACCGAGTTCTTCGAGCACGGTGCGAAGGGGCATCGTCAGACGCTCTTCGACGAGTCGATTCGCGTGCCGCTCATCGTGCGCTATCCGGCGCAGCTTGCCGGCGGCAGGCGCATCGCGCAGCAGACGCGCAGCATCGATGTCGGTCCGACGGTGCTCGAGCTCGCGGGGCTTCCTGGTCCCGCGAACGTGATGGGGGAGAGCCTCGTGCCGCTGATCCAAGGGCGCGGCGATCGGCACGACACGCGCGCCGTCTCGGAGCTCTTCAGCGTCGGCCGCAGCATCCGCTCCGTGCGAACGCCCGAGTGGAAGTGGATCGATTACATCGCGGCGGGCAAGTACGCGTTCTACGACTTGGCGCACGATCCTGCGGAACGCTCGCCGCTTTCGGACCGCGGAACAGCGCTCGGCAAAGCGTCCGAGGAGGGCTACCGCGACGCGTACGGAGCCATGAAGACGTTTGTCGACGAGCACCCGACGTCGGCCGCGGAGTCGCAAGTGCCCGACGAGGTCAAGCGTCAGCTCGACGCGCTCGGCTATTGAGCGCGCGAGGGGCGCGCGTCCACTGTCGTCGTCGACGCGCAGCGATGATCTACCGGGGCGCGAG
>JANOFY010000320.1:0-6861 GCA_031413895.1 Planctomycetota bacterium
CGTCGTCGAGCGCGCGCGCGACGAGCGCGGTGCACAAGTCGAGGCCCGGCGGAATTCCAGCGAGACCGTTCGCGAAGAGGCGCGCCGCGTCTTTCACTTTCGTCGTGTGGCGCAATTCACGCGTCGCGTAGTCGTACGTCCACGCGCTCTCGAAGCCCGGCTCCGGCTCACGATTTCGGATGGCGAGAACGCGCGGGTCGTCGGCGGTGAGCGACTGCCGGGGAATCACTTGCCCCGGAGCGTGAACGCTGGGATCGAAGACCGGCGGAGCCTCCACTTCCGGCCACAGGCCGCTGTCCGTGTCCTGTCCTTTCAGCACCGAGCGCATCAGCGACCACTGGAACGTGCCGAGCCGCTCGGTCTCGGCCGAGAAGAACTCAGCCACCTCGCCCTGTTCCGCGGTGGAGAGCGCGTCGAACGCCCGGCGCGCGCGCACGTTCTCCTGATCGCGGCGCGCCATCTCCGGACTCTGCGCGACCGGCTTGACCTTACTTTGCGTGGGCGGCTTGTCCTTGCCGCTCGGCTTCTTCTGGAGCGCGGCGCTCGTGGGAGCCGCGATCAAGAGGAGAGCGAGCGCGCGCGCGAAGCGTTGCATCGCGCGACATGGTGCCACGCAGAGGCCGGGCCGAGGAGTCCCGATGCACGGCGTAGAAAGGGGCAGGGAGCGGTCTCGTGAGAGTACCGCTCCCTGCGGGTGGCAGGAGCCGACCGGCTCGGGCTTGTGGCCCTCGCCCAGTCGGCGGGTCCGTCCAGTCGCCTGGCATCAGATCGAGGTTTCCCCGCGCGGGGGCACCGGGCACAGCTTCAGATCAGGCTTCGCTTGTGCCGCAATCGCCGCAATCGTTGCGCACTCCTGATCTCTGGGGGTGTTGGAACGCTGTCGGCGCCCCCGGAAACCTCGATTCCGTTGTCGAACCACGGAAATCTACCTCTGCCCGAACGCGCGGGCGGGGGCGAACGCATTTTCTGCCGAGGTTCCGCGCGACGCGTGTCGCTCAGTTCTCCGACGCTTCCGTGGCGCCGTCCGATGTCGAGCGCGCACCGCGACGGCGTCGACGGCGTTTTCGCGGTTGGGCTTCGCCCGCGATCTCTTCGGGAGCGGCTTTGAGCGCCAGCTCGCGGCGCGTGAGCCAGCCTTCGTAGATGTCCCAGCCTTGTCCGCGCGCCGCGGCGCGCAAACGGAAGAGATCGAGCGCTTCGGGAAACTCCTCGCTGCGCATGAACGCGAGCGGACGGGAGCGTTTCGTCGACGGCTGAGTGAAACGGCGCTGTTGCAGGATGATCCGCCGCGCTCGTCCGCAGTCCTTGCGCGGCAAACGGGAACTCACCGTGAGCGGTTCCAGTACATCCGTCGTGATGCGGAGCAGGTCCGGCGGTGCGCCTGGGTAGCGCGCCGCTTCTTCGTCGCAGCGCAGATCGATGATGTTCGAGTAGAGCAGCGCGATGCAGACGGCGCTCGTGGGGGTGTAGCCCGCGTGCACGTCGGCGTCGAGCGCCTCGAGAAGTCGCCACAGGTGCTCCGCACGCGTGCTCTCATGCGCTTCGCCGCATTGATCGAGGAATGCGTCGATCGCCGGCAACACGACCTTCAACGCGCCGCACTTGCGCAGCATGCGCAGCGCGCCGAGCGAAGTGCCCGATCGCAGAAGACGCAGGATCTCTTCCAAGACGCGCGGCGGCGCCGAGCGCGCGAGCAGCGGCGCTAGGCTGCACATCGCATCCCACGTGCGCTCCTCGATCCGGAATCCAAGGCGCGTCGCGAACTTCACCGCGCGCAAGATGCGCACGGGATCCTCGGCCATGCGCACGACCGGGTCGCCGATCGTGCGCAAGAGCGAAGCCTCGAGGTCGTCGAGACCGCCGACGTAATCGATGATGCGCCCGCGCGTCGGATCGAGGAACAAGCCGTTGACGGTGAAGTCGCGGCGCTGCGCGTCCTCCTCCGCGTTCCCGTACTGATTGTCCTCCGTGATGAGGAGGTCCTCTTCGTCGCCTTCCTCACGCGCGTACGGCTCGCGCCTGAACGTCGCGGTCTCGACGATGTGGTTGCCGTAGTAGATGTGCATCAACTTGAAGCGCCGCCCGATCATGCGACCGTTGCGGAAGAGGCGCTTGATCTGACGCGGGTGCGCATTCGTGGCCAGGTCGAAGTCCTTCGGGATGCGGCCGATCAAGAGATCGCGCACGCAGCCGCCGACGAGGTACGCCTCGAAGCCCTGCCGCTCGAGGCGCGAGATCACGCGCAGCGCGTCCTGGTCGAGGACTTCGAGCGGGATCGAGTCGGCGGAAATGATCCGCGGCTCGTGGCTGGACGGCGGGGGAGGTGTCTTGGCGCTCTCTTGCTCTTCAGTCATGCACGCGCGGAAATCTATCTGTCTCTCGCTTCTGGACCAACTCGCGCGACAGTACGCCAGCAGCTTGGGGTTGCGCGCGCCTTGCCGGCGCACCGGGAGCTAGAGTACCCTCCTCACCCTCATTCGGAGGGCAGTAGCTCCAATCGGTAGAGCGACTGATTCCAAATCAGTAGGTTCGGGGTTCGAGTCCCTGCTGCCCTGCCACTCCCCGCCGACGCGATCCTCAGCATGGCGATGCCCCCCGACCCCGACGACGATGCGGCCGCGCCCGGAAACGACGAGCCGGTACCGACGCCGCTGGGGGAGAGCGAACCCGAGGAAGAGGAAGGCCTGGCGGGGAAACCCGACACGCCCGTCCCAACCCTGACCGAGATGCGCGCGGCCCTCGAGTGGGCGTTCCAAGGCGAAGAGATCGCGCCCACGGTGCTCGACAAGTTCGCGGCGCACGCGCTCTTGATGCTCGAAGCGAACCGCTCCGTGAACCTGACCGCGATCCACGATCCGCGCGAGGTCGCCGCCAAGCACTACCTCGACTCGTGGCGCGTGACGCGCCAGGTCTCGCTGTTCGGTCGCACCGTGCTCGACCTCGGCAGCGGCGCGGGCTTTCCGGGACTGCCGGTCGCGCTCACCGAGGCCGACGTGCGCGTGGTCTTGCTCGACTCGACGAAGAAGCGCGTGAATTTCCTCGAGCACGCCATCGCGACGCTCGGCGTGCGCAACGCGACCGCGGTATGGGACCGCGCCGAAGAGCACCTCGCGCGCAATCGCTACGACGTCGTGATCATGCGCGCGGTCAGCTCCGTGCGCGAGAACGTGCGCACGCTGCGCAAGGTCCGTCACTCGCACAAAGACCTCGTGATGCTCAAGGGCCCGTCGTGGTCGCGCGAAGTGCGCGCGGGCGAGCGCGAGGCCGAGCGGCTCGGCTTCAAGCTCGCGACGGTGTGGGAGCACAAGCTGCCGGGCGAGATGGGCGCGCGCGCAATCCTCGTTTACCGCGCACCCGGCGCGCAGGGGACGTAGGGAGATGTCCGTGCTGGGTTGGATCGCGGTCGGTGTCGGCGTCGTGTGCGTGATCGCCGTCGTGATCGGGATCTGCTTCTACCCGCGCGACAACTCGTTCTAGTTCGCGCCTAGTCGGCCGGCGCCGGCTCGGCGTCCGGTGCGTCTGCCGGAGCGCCGACGTAGTGCACGGTCTGCGTCGGAAACGCGAACTCGATCCCCTCCGCGCCAAAGCGCCGGTAGATCTCGAGGTTGACCGCATGCTGCGCGTCCATGTACGACGGGTAGTCGTTGCGCCCGACGAAATAGACGACTTCGAAGATCAGCGCGAAGTCGCCGAAGTTGCGGAAGTGCGCGCGCTCGAACCGTGTGTGGGGGACGCGCTCGACGATCTCCCGGAGCATCGTCGGGATGGCGGCGAGCTGCTCGAAAGTCGTCGAGTACGTCACTCCGAGCGTGAACAGGTTGCGGCGCTCCGAGAGGCGCTTGAAGTTGCGCACGCGGCTGTTCACGAGATCGGCATTGCCCATCACGATCTCCTCGCCGTTGATGCTGCGCAGGCGGGTCGTCTTGATGCCGATGCGCTCGACCGTGCCCTGGAACTCGCCCAGCGTGATCGAGTCGCCGACGACGAACGGCTTGTCGAGCAGGATCGTGATCGACGCGAAGAGGTCGCCGAGGACGGTTTGCAGCGCGAGCGCGACCGCGATGCCGCCGACGCCCAGGCCCGTGATCAGCGGCGTGACCTCGACGCCGCAGTTCTGCAGCACGAGCAGGCCGACCGTGACCCAGACGAGAACCTGCCCGATGATGCCCAGGATCGACGCGCCCATCGTGCGCGCCGGATCGTCGGACGCACGGCTCCGCACTAGGCGCCGGACGCCGAACTTGACGAGCCCGCGGCCCCACAGGCCGGCCTGCACCAGCGCCACGACCGTGACGACGTACCGCCGCAAGAGCGGCTCGACCGAAGGCTCGAGCGTCAGGAAGTGCGACGCGAGTGCGATGCCGAGCGCGAGCAGGAAGAACCCGCGCGTGCGCTTGACGAGGTCGAGCAAGAGATCGTCGAGGTCGGTGTCGGTGCGGGACGCGATCGCCGACAGGCGCATGGCCACGACCTTGCGCACGATCACCATCGTGATCGTCGCGACGATCACGACGGACAGAGCGATGCCCCAGCGCTCGTAGGTGTTGCCGAGCCAGACGCGTTCGAGGAAGTGCTCTATGGACGTGTTCATCGGTGCGAAACGAAGATCAACGCTGACTCCAAAGTCCCAACCAGCGCGCGACGAGCCAAGCCAGTCCGGCGGCGACGAGCGCGATGCCGCACACGACCAAGCTCGCGCGCAGGAGCGCGGCGAAGTTCGGAGTCCCCGGTGTTCGAGGGGGCTGAGGCGAGTCGGTCACGGAGAGCGCGCGCTCGGCGGAGCGATGGTGCCCGGGGGGGGAGTCGAACCCCCAATGCCTTGCGGCACATGGACCTGAACCATGCGCGTCTGCCAGTTCCGCCACCCGGGCACGATGGAGGGCGGGGACGATACGTCGGGCCGCGGGCTCGGTCAACAGCTCCGGGCGATCGGTAGTGGCTCGATGAGCCGCTACCGGGCGATCAACCGGCGGTGACGGAGACGCCGTCGACGAGCGCGTACGGCGCGCGTGCGGCTCCCATGCAGCGCTCGTCGGTGCTCGAGAGCGACACGATGCTCGCAAGCAGCTTGAACGCGTTGCCCGAGAGGAGCGTCTCGCGCACCGGCCGAACGACCGCGCCGTTCTCGACCCAGCGCGCCGACTTCGCGACACCCGAGAAATCGCCCGACGCCGGATCGACCGTGCCGGAGAAGCGCTGGACGAAGAGGCCGCGCGACAGCGAGCGGAGCATCGCGGCGAGATCGCCGCCCGTGCCCGGACCGACGACGGTCGCGTGTACGCCGAGGCCCGGCACGGAGCGCGCTCCGCCCTTCGCGTGTCCGGTCGACGTGCATCCCGCGACCGCCGCGGCGTAGCCGTTGTAGAGATAGTTCGCGAGCACGCCGCGCTCGACGATCGCGAAGCGCGTCATCGGCTGACCTTCGCGATCGAATGCGCCGGCGCCGCCGAGCGTGACGTCGGTCGGATCGTCGAACAGGTCGAGCCCGCTCACGCCGATCGATTGACCGAGCTTGCCGGCCAGCGCGCTGCGACCGCGTTGCACCGCGATCGCGCTGGCTCCTGATAGAACCGGCGCGATCAGCACGGAGAGCAACGCGTCGGGTGAGAACAAGACTGGGCCGGTGTAGGACTCGGCCGGCCCCGCGGCCAAGTTGCCCAGCGCGATCGACGTGAACTGCGACACGATGCGCTCGAGCGCCGGAGCGACATCGGAGAGTCGCCGCAGGCTGTCGCCGGCGTAGTGGAAGCCGCCCACGTCGTCGCCGTCGATCGCCATGCCCATCACCGACATCGAGAGCGAAGCATCCGACTGGGACACGTGCACGCCGCGATTCGAATGGACGGCGTGCGTCACGCGCGTGAGATCGCACGACGCGCCGTCGATCGAGATGCGACGGTCGATCGAGCGCGCGCGGGCCATGAAATCCCGGGCCACGTCGACGACGGCCTCGACCGGTAGCGTCGCGAGCTCGCGCTCCACAAGGCTCGGGCGCAGAGCGCCCGACAACATCGGTCGGGCGGCCGGCAGCCGATTGTGCTCATCCGGCGGCGCGAAGCTCGACAGCGCGACCGCGTCCTCTGCGACCTGCTCGAGCGCGCGCGCATCGCTCTGATTGCTCGACGCGAAACCCAGACGGCGATCGCGAAACGTGCGCAGCCCGAGGCTCGAACCGTCGTCGACCTGCGTCAGCTTGAGATCGCCCTTCTCGAAGCGCACCGAGACGCTCTGCGAGCGCGAGACGTACGCCTCGGCTTCATCGGCGCCGCAGGACAGTCCGTGCTCGACGACGCGGCGCGCGCGTTCGAGCGCGCGCTCGCCTTCCTTGGTTTCGTCGAACGCACCGTGCGCCGGCGTGCGAGTCGCGAGGGACATGCTCAGCGCCCTCCCAGCACGACGGTGCACAAGGTCCACGGTCCGCCGGCGTCGACCTTCGCGGGTTGACCCTTGCCGCAGTGACCTGCGCCGAGGTCCCAGCGGAAGTCGCGTCCGACGCCTTCGACCGAACGCAGCACGTCGAACGCTTGTCCCGAGATGTTGACGCCTCGCAGCAACGGTCCCTGACGTCCGTTCTGGATGCGGTAGGCCGCGCGCGTGCCGAACATGAACTCGCCGTTGGCGTCGGCCTGTCCGTTCGCTGCGCCGTCGAGCAGATAGCCGTCCTCGATCCCGGCGATCATCGCGTCCAGATCCGCCGTTCCCGGAGCGATGTAGGTATTGCGCATGCGGATCAGCGGCTCGTTGTCGTACTCCCACGCGCGTGCGTTGCCGGTCGGAGCGACGCCGTCGCGCGCGGCACTCTCTCGGTCATGGAGGTACGACACGAGGATCCCGTCCTTGATGATGACGGTGTTCTGCGTC
>JANOFY010000321.1:0-2868 GCA_031413895.1 Planctomycetota bacterium
GGAGTAGCCGTCCGCGATCAGCGTTCCCGACCAGTCCTTGAGGAAAGCCAGCGGGCCGTCGCGACGTAGACGTCCGGCCGTTCCATGCCGACGACGCGTAGCTCGAGGTCGGAGCTCAGAGCTCAGCGAGCGAGGGCGCCCTGCTTCCTGGCGCCCCACGCCCATGGCGTGAGCTCGGCGATCCGGCTGGCGGGCGTGGCCGAGACGGCGGTCAGCACGTCAGCGATGTACGCCTCGGGGTCGACGCCCGACTGCTTGCACGAGAGCACCAGCGAGTACAAGCGACAGGCCACCTCTCCGCCGCGCGGGCTGGCGAAGATCAGCCAGTTCTTGCGGCCCACGGCGATGTGCCGCAGGTCGCGTTCGCTGTCGTTGTTGTGGATCGGCAGCCGCGGATCGGCGAGGAAAGCCCAGAGCGGTTCGCGCTGGCCTTCGAGATAGGCCAGCGCCTTGCCCAGTTTCGACTTGGGCAGCGTCGAGCGCGCCCTCGATAGTGCTTCGGACTCGGCGTGAATCCGCTCGACCAGCGCGCCGGCGTGGCGACCGCGCACCTTCGCTCGCAGCTCGACCAGACGATCGAAGTCCAGTCCGAGACGCTCCGCGCGCTGCGTGATCCCACGCTCCAGAGCGAAGAGCCGTTGCACGTGCACGAGCACGCGCGCCGCCTCCCTCGAGCCGGTGTCCAGCGCGTCCTTGAGCTTGCGGCGCGCGTGCGCCCAGCAGCCCGCGCGCACGATCCCGTTGCGCGCCACGACCTCGTCGTAGCCGGAGTAGCCGTCCGCGATCAGCGTTCCCGACCAGTCCTTGAGGAAAGCCAGCGGGCCGTCGCGACTCCGGCTTTGGCGGAAATCAATCAGCACCTTGGGCGGGCCCGCGCCGCGCAGGTTTCGCCAGCCCCACGCGTAGGCGGTCCGGCTGCCCTTGCCTTCTTCCAGGCACATCGTCACCGGCGTCTCGTCGGAGTGCAGCACCGGCTCGGAGAGGATCTCGCGCCTGGCCTGCTCCAGCACGGGCTGGGCCACAAGCTCGTCGACGCACACGAGCATGTCCCACATGGTCTGCTTGGAGAGCGCCATCCCGCGGCGCTTGAAGATCCCCTCCAGGCGATGAAGCGGCAGGTGATCGGCGTACTTCGAGGCCGCCACGTGCGCGTAGACCGAGGCTTCGTACTTGCCGCCGTCGATCACGCCGTCGGGCAGCGGCGCCGTCTTCACGGTGTGGCCGTCGGGACAGGCGTACTTGGGCCGCACGTAGCGCCGCACCACGATGCGCGCGGGCACCAGGTGGCCTCGCTCGGTGACCTCCTCCCCGATGCGGCACAGCGACCGGCCGCAGCCGCAGACACGCTCGCCTTCCGCGAGGTCGAGCACGATCTCCTCGCGCGGCAGATCGGCGGCGAAGGGCGCGCGGCCGTGGCCGGCCTTCTTGGTCCTCGTCTCGCGCGTGCGGACAGGTGCGTCATTTTCCGCGGCCGGCGGCACAGGCGCCTCGCCCGCCGACCACAGCGCGAGTTGGCCCGCGTCGATGCGTTCGGGGCCGCGGCCGAACAGTCCGCGCTTCAGGATCGAGTTCTCCTCGCGCAGGATCCTGTTCTCGCGCTCGAGAGCATCGACACGCTCGGCGAGTTGGCTGACGAGTTCGTCGATGTTCGGCGCCACGACCACGGATTCTACATCGGCGTGTTTCGCGCTGCGGCGGACTGCGATCCGCGCGAAATACGCGCAGCGATATCGTCATGCGTCGTGCGGCGGCGCGAGCCGCGCAGGTCGATTCCGTCGAGCATGAGCGCCAGGTCTGTGCTCGACAGCACGAAGGCGCCGTCCTTCTCCGACACGCGATCGAAGACCTGGAAGCGTCCGTGCTCGAGCCGCTTCGATAGCACCCAGTAGCCAGAGCCGTCCCACAAGAGCGCCTTCATGCGGTCGCGACGCTTGTTGAAGAAACAGAAGAGATGGCCCGACTGTGGATCTTCGTCGACCACGTCGATCACCTGCGCACTGAGTCCGTCGAAACCCTTGCGCATGTCGACCGGAGTGCGGCCGACGAAGATGCGCACCGACGGCGACGGCGGAAAGGTCAGCATCAGGCCAGCACGCCAAGCAGCCGCCGAAGGTGCCGTTCGTCGAAGTCGGGCGGAACGCACAGGCGAAGGCCGCCTGCGGTGATGATCTCAATCGCAGCGGCCGTCACGCCGGACGTCGCGACGTGCACTGGGACCAATTCGCCCTCGACCCTGCGTCGAGCCCGCACGGCTCGCTGGGATTCGTGCTGCCGTTGGCGCAGGGCCTGGTAGAGCTTCCAGGGCGGAAGACCGTGCGCGCGCGCGAAGGACGCAGTGCTCTGGCCGCTGCGAGCGAGCTCGTCCAGGAGGGCTGAGATGTCGGGCTGAGGCGAGGGGGATGCAGATGAGGTGGCGTTGCTCATGCGCGCGAAGATGCGCGCGATCCGTTCACGCGGCCAGATTGGCGCGCCGGACGTCTACGCAGGTAGGGCTCTACCTCGGTGAACTGGTCAATTACCCGAAGCATGGGACGCGCACGCGCACTCGACGTGGTCTACGGAGTGAATTCCATCTTCAACCCGTTCGTCAGGTTGAAGCCAGTGCCGCAAGGGCCGTTCGGATCGCGGTACCACGTCTGGAAGTACCAAGTGTCGCCGGGTTGAATCTGGCCCGCAGAGGGAAGATTCGTCCCCGACCATTCAGCGAGACCAGGACCGAACTTGACGGCGCCGCTATCGCGAGAGCTAGCACGCGGAAACCGATAGATCGATTGATTCTGCACATCCAGGCACAGCAGGCCATCTCCGAATGGCGCCTGAGCCGCCCCCGCAGACATGACCAGGATTGCCGGTTGGCTGACGGGAAGC
>JANOFY010000322.1:0-13884 GCA_031413895.1 Planctomycetota bacterium
GAACCTGCAGCAGCAAGATCACCTTCTCCACGCCCACGGGGGGCGAGATGGTGCGCGAGGTCAAGGCCAACTACACCCGCGAGGGAACCAAGCTCACCATGAAATGGGAAGGTGCCGGCATGACCGTTGGCAACGTGGAGGGCGATTCCTTCACGATGGACAACGAAGGCATCCTCTTCGCGTATCGCAAGTAGCGGGCGCCCATCATCGACACCGCGCCGGACGCGTCCGTGCTACGAAGCGGGACCTAGTGTGCGTACTGCCTGACGTCGATGGCGAGCACTCTCGCGATCGCCAGCTCAGCCCAGGTCGAGCGGCGCGTCGTGACGCGGCGCTGCGCGTCAAAACTCTGCGCGGCGGCGCAGTCAGCCCGCATCGCGCCCCATGGAGTCGACTCTTGGTGGCCGCGTGCATCCACACGCACCTGACCGACGAAGGGCTCGTCGGGGAAGGCTGCTTCCATCGCCCCTTCACATCACACGTCCCGCCACCGGAGTCTCGCTGTCATGTCCAACTATCGCACGGCCAAAGCTCTGATCGTCGGAGCTGCCGGTCTATCGTTCCTGTTCTCCGTCTACCTGTGGTTCCTCGTCGACCGGGACCAAGGGGTGTTCGTCGGTCTGTGGGTGCCCTCGATCTTGTCGTTCGGTGCGCTGATGCTCAGCGGACGTGGAGGGAACCGTGGCTGACATCGTCGTTTTCTGCTTCGGCGTCTTCGTGACGATCATGGTCTGCTCCGCGATCGGCCTGCTCATGTGGGGCGCGTCCAAGGAGCCGTGAATCCTCTCCGGAATCGAGCCTTCATCCCCATGCACTCCAGCCATCTTTCACACCGCCTGGACGCGAAAATGAGCAGGACATTCGACCTCTGCGATTCGCAGTCCGCCGTCCGTTTCGATCGTGGCCAAGCCGACGGAATGCGCACTTCGCCCAATGACAGCGTCGACCGGCCTCGCATCGAGCGCGCCGTGCGCGAGATCTTGCTCGCCATCGGCGAGGATCCCGACCGCGAGGGCCTGCGCGAGACTCCGCGTCGCGCGGCCAAGGCGTGGGGCGAGCTCACCGCCGGTAGCCGCGATCTTGCATCACGACACCTGGGGACGCAGTTCGAGCACCATACGAAGGGTGGGCACGATCTCGTCGCTGTGCGCGGTGTTGAGTTTCACAGCCTGTGCGAGCATCACCTCTTGCCGTTCTTCGGGCGCGCGCACGTGGCCTACTTGCCGGCCAAGGATCGTGTCTGTGGTCTGTCCAAAGTGGCGCGCACCGTGGACGTCTTCGCCCGCCGGCTGCAGATGCAGGAGCGCCTGACGGCCCAGATCGCCGACGCGATCGTCGAGCACTTGGAACCGGTCGGAGTGGCCGTAGTCCTCGAAGGTCAGCACATGTGCATGCGCATGCGCGGCGCCTCGAAGAGCGAATCCGACATGCTGACGACGGCATTTCGCGGTGTGTTCGACACAGAGCCGGCGCAGCGTGCCGAGGTGCTCTCGCTGCTGCTCGCCAGCGGACGCGGACGGGACTGAGCGATTCGAGTTCTCGCCGCAGGCTCGATTGGGTGCGTGTGAGCAGCAACCCCGTCCATCATGAGCACACCATCTCTCTCGACTTCCGCTTTCCTGATCTTGGGCGCGACCGGCGGCATCGGCGCCGCGACCACACGCCGACTCGTGCAGTCCGGAGCGCGCGTCTTCCTGGCAGGCCGAGGCGACGTGCGACTCAGCGCGCTGGGGAAGGAGCTCGGCGTGCCATGGGCAACGGTCGACGCCCGTGATTTCGACGCGGTCGACGCCCTCTTCGACCGTGCTGCGAGCGAGTTGGGAAGGATCGACGGAGTGGTGAACCTCGCGGGCTCGATCATGATCAAGCCCGCGCACCTGACGAGCGCCGACGAGTACCAGGCCACGATCGCCCAGAACCTGGCGACGGCCTTCGCGACCGTGCGCGCTGCCGGCCGAACGATGCGCAGTCACGGCGGCGCGGTGGTGCTCATGGCCTCGGCTGCCGCACGCACGGGACTCGCGCATCACGAGGCCATCGCCGCTGCCAAGGGCGGTGTGATCGCATTGACGCTCTCGGCGGCGGCAACGTACGCCGGCACGCTGCGAGTCAATTGCGTGGCACCGGGGCTCACACGCACGCCGCTGGCGCAGCCGATTTTGTCCAACCCGGCGGCCGAAAAGGCCTCGATCGCGATGCACCCGTCTGGACGACTGGGCGAGCCGGGCGACGTCGCGTCAGCCATCGTGTTCCTGCTCGATCCAGCCAACGACTGGGTGACGGGGCAAGTCTTTGGGGTCGATGGCGGCCTCGGAACGATTCGCGGGCGTCTCAAGGCCTGACGATGCTGCGCGCACACCTGCTCGTGCCCACTGGGCAGTGCGAGCGCCTCGAGCATCTCTGTCGGCAACGCGGGCTGACTGCGCCGCCGCGCACGGCCCTGACGCGCAGCGCCGCAGCAATACGTGCCGCTCGACATGGGCCGAACTGCTCCAGAGAGTTTTCGCAGTCGACTTGCTCGAGTGGCCGCACTGCGGAGCACGGCGCAAGTTGATCGCCCGGATCCGCGATCGCGTCGTCGCGATAGGATCCGCGCGCGGCGCTGCTGTCCGCACACTCACTATGAAACGAACCTCCATCGCACTCGGCGCTGCAGTCGTGTTGTCCGCTTGCGTCACGAAACGGCCTGACAACAAGCCTAACGCGGCGGTCGCGAGGGTGATCTTCGACGGTACGACGCTCGACGGTTGGGACGGCGACCCGCGCTATTGGTCGGTCGAGAACGGCTCGATCGTCGGGCGCAGCACGGCGGAGACACCGCTGACGTCGACGACCTACTTGCTGTGGCGCGGCGGCGAGGTCGCGAACTTCGAGCTGCGTTGCGAGTTCAAGATCACAGGCGGCAACTCGGGTATTCAATTTCGCAGCCGCGACACGGGCGGTTGGAAAGTCGCGGGCTACCAGGCCGACATGGAGGACGGTCCGAATTGGACTGGTTGTCTGTACGAGCAAGACGGTCGCGGCGTCATCGCGACGCGCGGACAGCACGTCGTACTCGATCACGAGCACAACGAACGCGCCGGCCTCGATGTGGAGTCGAGTGCGTCCAACTCGTTCGGAGACGCGGCCGAGCTGCTCACCCACGTGCGCGTGCACGACTGGAACGAGTACGTGATCCGCGCCGTCGGCGATGTGGTCGAGCTCTCGATCAACGGCACGCGCATGACGAAGTTCGTCGATCACGACACCCAACTGCGGCGCCACAGCGGCATCCTCGCTCTGCAACTGCATCAAGGCGATCCGATGCAGGTCGAGTACCGCAACCTGCGCTTGCTCGAACTCGGTGCGAGTCCTTTGGCCGAGTCTGAACATCCCGAGGGCGCGCTGATCGACGCAAAGCACCACGTGCCGTCGCCCGGCCAGCCTCCGCAGTGGATTTGGACGCACGCTTCTTCGGCCGCACCCGAGCGCGCCGCGTTCGCGCGGCATTTCGAATTGCCGGACGGAGTAACTCGCGCGACGTTGCGCGGCGCGTGCGACGAGCGCATGCGCCTGTTCGTCAACGGCGAGCTCGCGACGGATGCAAACGAGTGGAACGAGCCCGTCGAAGTCGATGTGAGCAAGTTCGTGCGTGCGGGCGACAACGAGATCGCGATCGCGGCGCACAACGACGACGGGCCGGCGGCGCTGTGGATCGAGCTCGTCGTCGAAGCGGACGGCAAGCGCGTGTTGCGGCTCCTGAGCGACGCAAGTTGGAGCGCGACGAGGCTCGCGATCGAAGGTGCGTTGGAGGCCTGGACACCGCAGCAGTTCGACGCGCAATACGCTTCACTGCCGCACGTCTTGGGCGCCTTTGGCTGCGAGCCGTGGGGCTTGCCGACAGACGTCGTCGAGGGCGCCGCGGCGACAGAACCCGACGAGCTCGCGCTCGACGGCAGTCAGCTCGAAGTGCCCGACGGGTTTCATGCCGAGCTGCTCTACTCGGTGCCCAAGAGCAAGCAAGGCTCGTGGGTCGCGATGGCGGAGGACCCGCGCGGTCGCTTGTACGTCAGCGATCAATACGGCGGCCTGTATCGCGTCACCCCCCCGCCGCTCGGCGGCGCCGCGAACGCGACGGTGGTCGAGCCGGTAAACGTCGATATCGGCGAAAGCCAAGGCCTGTGCTGGGCCTTCGATTCGCTCTACGTCGTCGTCAACTCAGGCGGCGACAAACATCACAGCGGTCTCTACCGAGTGCGCGACACCGACGGCGACGATCAGCTCGATCGCGTCACGTGCTTGCGCTCGATCGACGGCGAAGGCGAGCACGGTCCGCACGCGGTCGTGCTCGGACCCGACAACAAGCTGTGGATCGTCGCGGGCAACTTTACGCGCTTGCCCGAACCGATCGACGACTACCGCCGTCCGAAGAACTGGGCCGAGGACGAGCTGTTGCCGCACCTGCCCGATGCCAACGGCCACGACCCGCACATCATGGCGCCCGGCGGTTGGGTGTGTCGCACCGACGAAGACGGCCAGAGTTGGGAGCTGTGGTGCGCCGGCCTGCGCAACGCGTACGACCTCGCGTTCGACGACAACGGCGACCTGTTCACTTTCGACTCCGACATGGAATGGGACATCGGCGCGCCGTGGTATCGACCGACGCGCATCCTGCATCTCGTCAGCGGCGCTGACTTCGGTTGGCGCAATGGTTCGGCGAAGTGGCCCGCGTATTGGCCCGACACTGTGCCGAGCGTCGTCGACATTGGACCGGGCTCGCCGACGGGCATCGCGTTCGGCAAACAGGCCACATTCCCGGCCAAGTGGCGCGATTCGCTGTTCGTGCTCGACTGGGCCTACGGAACGGTCTTCTCCGTTCACAGGACGTCGGGCGTCGCAACGTTCGAGCCCTTCATCACGGGCAAGCCGTTCCCCGTGACCGACATCGTGAGCGCGCGCGATGGAGCGCTGTACATCACGGCCGGTGGCCGCAGGACGACGTCGGGGCTGTATCGCATCACGTGGACAGGCGAAGTCCCGAGCGCGAGCGTCGAGCAGCACACGCTCCGCCCGGCGAACTCATGGCAAGACGTATGGCGCGGCAGATCCGTCGATGCGCTGGTCAGCAGCACGGGCTCGAGCGATCCACTCGCGCTGCTCGGCGCTCGAGTCGAGTTGGAGAAGCGCGACTTCGGCACATGGCGCCGCGCTCTCGAGCGCGAGAACGATCCGACGCGACTTCCACAACTCGTGCTCGCCGCGTTGCATTCAGCACCGAAGGACGAGCGCGAGCTGATTCTCGCCAAGCTCGACGCGCTTCCGGTCGAGCAACTCACCGACAAGCGGCGCGTCGATGCCTATCGGCTCTACCAGCTCGCGTTGCTGCGCCTCGCGCCGCTCGACGACGCGACGCTCGCACACTTCCGCGCGCGGCTCGAGCCGCTCTTCCCCACTGGCGACGATCACGCCGATCGCGCGTTGGCCGTGCTGCTCGTCTACCTCCGCGCGCCGTCGGTGATCGAGGCGTCGCTCGCCAAGATCGCGAACGCGACCACGCAAGAGGAGCAGCTCCACTACGTCTACTGCCTGCGCGCGATGAAGAGCGGTTGGACGATCGAGCAACGCACACGCTTTTTCGAGTTCCTGAGCGGCGACGCGAAGCGGTTCAGCGGCGGTAGCAGCCTCACGGGTTTCGTCACCAACATGCGCGACGAGGCGATCGCGACGTTGTCGGACGACGAGCGGCGCGAGCTTGGGGACCTGATTCCCGAGCAGAAGCCGGTCGACTCCAAGCCCGTCGTCGCAGCCTTCATTCGTGCTTGGACTGCCGAGGAGTTGGCTCCAATACTGCGCGAGCCGCTACACGACCGCTCGTTCGACAACGGCAAGGCCGCGTACACGAAAGCGTTGTGCACGCAGTGCCATCGTATCGCCGGCGCAGGCGGCGCAACGGGACCTGACCTCACCGGCGCCGCCTCACGATTCAGTCGGGCCGACATGCTCGACGCGATCCTCGAGCCCTCGAAGGCAATCTCCGATCAGTTCCAGGACACCGAGCTGCGCACCGTGGACGGCGACCTCTACGTCGGCCGCATCGAACGCGACGACGCGCAGGGCCTCGCCTTGCGCCGCTTGCCGCCCAGCGAAGACGTGATCGAATTGGACCGCTCCGAGATCATGTCGCGGCGCTTGCATCCGCTCTCGCGCATGCCGTCAGGCTTGCTCGACGTGCTGAGCGAGGACGAGATCCTCGACCTTTTCGCGTACGTGCTCGCTGGTGGCGACGCGCGCGATGCGAGCTTCACTCACTAGGGTCCGACGCGAACCATGAAAGTGCTCCAGCGTCGGCTGTGGCGGAACGCGCTACGTCGACCTCTTGGGCGCACGCTCCTTCAGGCTGACGTTCGACGCTGCTGGTGTCGGGTGGCGTGGCCTTGTCGAACGGTCTGGAAGCCGCGTTCTGTCCCTAGTCTCGTTCGAGCGCCGAACGGCCAACACAGGGGGGGGGAAGTCCCCGTGCATCACGACGGCGTTTTCTCGAGCGTCAAGCGCGAGAGCAGGGCCACAGCGGCGCGCGCTCCAGCGCGGTGATCTTCGTGCAGCGTCTTGGAAGCGCGCTCAACCTGAATCTGCACTTCCATGCACTCGTGATCGACGGCGCGCACACTTCGAGCTGCGAATGCGGCGCATGGCTGTCGATCCTCGAGCGGTCGCGTGGTTGCGCGAACCTAAGCTGCTCAAAATTAGCAGGATCGCTGACGCCGGGTCCCCGAATCGACGTGAATCCGTCCGACTGCCCGGGCAGGGATCGGAGTCTCGAGACACACGGGCGGCCGCAACGTCCGGCTACGACGGGCTCGTGGTCCAAGCCTCGCCCGCGACGTCCGTGTTCGAGCCGCCTATCCTGCACGGCCATGCGCTGGCCCTTCGTGCTCGTGGTTCCACTCGTCAGAGTTGATCCATTCGTCCGGGCTGATCCGTTCATCTGGAGTCATTCATCCAGCGGCGCGTCGATTCGATCGTCGCCGCTGCGGGCTCGTGCGGCTCGTGCGGCCCGTGCGGTGCGCGCGTTGGCTCTCGCCATGCTGTGCAACGCCGGCGCGAGCGCGTACGGGCAACCGACCGCCACTTCGGATGCCGACGCGCGGGTGAGTCCGACGACGCAGGACGAGGAGCCGCGCGCTTCCGAGATCTCGCTCGAGCTGCGCGTGAACCGTTCGATCGCGCGTGGCATCGCGTGGATCGAGGACCAGCAGCGGGAGGACGGTTGGTTCGGAGACCAAGACGGTCGTCACGGCGGCGGAAGAACGGCGCTGGGAGCGCTGACGCTCCTGCGCGCCGGGCTTCCGCGCGATCGCATCTCGATCGTCGCTGCGCTGCACGCCCTCGAGGCCGTCGAATGGCGCACGACGTATTCGGCGTCAGTGTATTTGATGCTGTGCGAGGCTCTGCAATCGACGGGATCCACGCGCCCCGTTCCCGCCGCCGCGCGCGCCTGCTGCGACTTCCTCGTCGAGCATCAAGTCGAAGGGGTGTGGGCCTACCCCGACGGCGCCGCGGACATGAGCAACACGCAGTTCGCGTTACTCGGCCTGCGTTCCGCCCGGCGGCTCGGACTCGAGGTGCCGGCGCGCACGCTCGAACGCGCGGCCGAGTCTGTATTGCGTTGGCAGTCCGCGAGCGGTTCCGTTGCGTACCTGGCCGATGCGACGCCAACCGGCGGCATGACCGTGGCCACGCTCGGTGGCTTCCAGGTCTTGACTGAACTCGGCAAGGGGCTCGCGCTCGTCGAGGGCGCGCTCCGCAAGCGCCGCGCCGATGTCGCGCGCGCCGAGGCTTGGTTCGAGGGTCACTTCACGGTCGAGCGCAACGCCTTCGGCGATTTCATGTGGACCGCGTCGCACCAGTACGCCTACTTGTGGGCGATCGAGCGCTGGTGCGGGCTCTCGGGGCAAACGAAGATCGGCGAGCTCGATTGGTACCGAGCCGGCGCCGAGTGGCTCGTGAGCGATCAGCGCAAGGACGGCGACTTCGGCACTTTCGAGGACACGTGTTTCGCGCTGCTGTTCCTGCGCCGCGCGACCGTGACGGGCTGGCGCGACCTGGGCGCGCTGTATGCAGAAGTCGATGTCACCAAGGAGCGCGAGTTGGCGTCGAAGTCGGTGCCGACTCCGGTGGCGGAAGCCCCGCGGCTCACCCAGTGGCTCGTCGCCGGTCCCTTTCGTGACGCTCCGCAAAACCCAGCATTTCGTGCTTGGAACGGCACGGGTGCGCGCGTGTCCGCGCGGGAACGTAGCAAGTTAGACGGGAAGGCCTGGGAGGCACACGCGCTGAACGCGGACGACTGGACGGATCTCGAGGTGCTTACCAAGCGTGAGGTGAACAATGTCTATTGGGCTTTGGCGACGCGGCTCGATGTGTTGCCGCGCGAGGCGACCGTGGAGGACAGTGGCGGCTCGAACGAACTCGACGTATGCCTGTGGTTCACCTTCGAGGACGCGTGGCGCATCTGGCTCGACGGCCAAGAGCTCGCGCGCAGCGAACGGTCGGCCTCTCCGATCGAGGAGTGCTTGCGCTTGCCGATCCAGCTGAGCGTCGGCGCGCACCAACTCTTCGTGCTGCTGGCCGAAGACGTCAACGTGAGCGCGATCGGCGTGCGCGTCACGAACCCCGATGGGAGCGCACCGTCCGCGCGACTCGTGATTCCAGCGGCCAAGCCCGACGCGAAGAAGAAGTCCGAGAAGCGCCGCTGAGCGCGCGTCGGGGCGACAAGCCCCGGACGCACGACCGGCCTGCAGGTCAGCGCGTGGAGCGAATGGACAGCTCCGCGAGCACGCGCTTCAGCACCGGCGCGACGTTCTGCGCGAGACGCGCATGCCCCGCGGCGGTCGGGTGCAAGGCGTCCTCGAGCGTCATGTCGGGAACGCCGCCGACTCCGGCGAAGAACTCGGGCACGAGCACGACGTCGAGCTCCTTCGCGAGGCGCGGGTACAGCGCCGCGAACGCACCGGTGTATTCCGCGCCGTAGTTGGTCGGGATCTGCATGCCGAGCAGCACGACGCGCGCACCCGCCTCCTTCGCGCGGGTCACGATGCCGCGCAGGTTCGACTCGACACCGGTTAGATCCTGGCCGCGCAGGCCGTCGTTCCCGCCGAGCTCGACCACGAGCACGTCGGGCTTCTGCTTCAGGATCCAGTCGATGCGCCGCAGTCCGCCGGCGCTGGTGTCGCCGCTCACGCCGGCGTTCACGAGGCGGAACGGCGTCCCCGCGGCGGCGAGCTCGCGCTGCAGGATGGCCGGAAAGGCCTCGTCCGCGGACAGGTGGAGCCCGGCCGCGACGCTGTCGCCGAGAACCACGACCAGCGGTGCGTCGGAAGCGATGACCGGGGTCGACGAGGCGGAGGCCGGTGTGCTCGCCGCGACCTTGGACGACGCTTCGCCGGGGAGCGCACGCGGCGGCTCGGAGGACGGACGGCTGTCGCACGCGGCGATCGCGAGCAGGCCTAGACCGAGGAACGCACGACGCGGATCGAACATGGCGGGGGACTTTAGACCTGGGCCGCGCCGCTTGCATCCGGCGCCGCGAATCCGAGAGTGGGTGCCCGCCGAATCCACCCGGCACACCATGAACTCAGCCCCCGCCGCCGCCTGCGTCCACCTCACGAAGCGTCTGCCGTCGGGGCCGGAGCTGCTCACGATCCTCGATTCCGTCGACCTCGAGATCGCGCGCGGCGAGTCGGTGGCGATCCTCGGGCCGTCGGGCAGCGGGAAGTCGACGCTGCTCGGCCTGATGGCCGGACTCGACCGGCCGACCGCGGGCGAGGTGTGGATCGCGGGCCGTCGCATCGACCAACTGTCCGAGGACCAGCTGTCGCTCTTGCGCCGCAAACAGGTCGGTTTCGTGTTCCAGAGCTTTCAGTTGCTGGGCAACCTCACGGCGCTTGAAAACGTACTCGTGCCGCTCGAGCTGACCGGCGTGCGCGGAGCGCGCGGTCGCGCGACCCTGCTCCTGGGCGAGGTCGGCCTGCGCGATCGCACGCACCACTATCCGGCGCAACTATCAGGCGGCGAGCAGCAGCGCGTGGCGCTGGCGCGCGCGTTCGCGCCGGAGCCCGAGATCCTGTTCGCGGACGAACCCACGGGGAATCTCGACGGCGCGACGGGCGCTTCGATCCTCGAGCTCTTGGCGTCGCTCCGTGCGCGGCGCGGGACGACGCTGATCCTCGTGACGCACGACCGTGAGATCGCGCGCGCCGCGCAGCGCCGCATTCATTTGCGCGCGGGGCGGATCGAGCGCGTCGAGGCCGGCGAGTGAGGTTCGCCGACGGGCTGGCGTTCGCGCTGCGCGAGTCACGCGGCGCGCGCGGACGACTGTTCTTCTTCGCGATGTCCCTCGCGCTCGGCGTCGCGGCGATCACGGGCGTCGCCGCGCTCGTCGGCGCGATCGACGACGGGATCCGCGGCCGCGCGCGCGAGCTCTTGGGCGCGGACGTGGCCATCGAATCGCGACGCGTGCTCCCCGACGAGCTCGACGCGCGCGTCGCGGCACTCGGAGGAGCCGCGCGCACCGACGCGCGCGAGCTCTCGACGATGGCCCGCTCGAGCGCGAGCGGGAAGAGCCGCCTGGTCGAACTCGCTGCAGTCGGCGCCGGCTATCCCCTGTACGGCGCGGTGCCGCTCGATCCGCCGGGAACGCTCGACGCACTCGGGTCCGAGAGCGCGGCCGTCGCGCCGGAGCTCGTGCACGACCTAGGGCTAGCGCTCGGCGATCGCATCACGATCGGCAGCGCCGAGTTCGAGGTCGCCGCGGTCGTCCTCGACGAACCCGGACGGCTCGGCGCGGCGTTCCAGACCGGACCGCGCGTGTTCACGACGCTCGCGGGACTCGAGCGCGCGGGCCTCATCGGCTTCGGCAGTCGCGTGCGCTACCGCGCGCTGGTGCGGATGCCCGCAGCGACGCCGGCGAGCTCCACGGATGCGTGGGCCAAGTCGCTCGCGGACGAACTGCCCGGCGCGGCGTACTTGAAGGTCGAGACGGCGAGCGAGTCGCAGCCGACGATCCGGCGCTCGCTGGAGCGCGTCGAGCGCTACCTCGCGCTGGCCGCGCTCCTGTCGCTCGTCCTGGGCGGAGTCGGTGTCGCGCAGATCGTGCGCGCGTGGGTCGCGTCGCGCACGCAAGCCGTCGCCGTGCTGCGCGCGATCGGCTTCCGCCCGCGCGAAGTGCTGGTCCTGTTCGCGGCGCACGTTGCAATCCTCGCGTTCTTCGCCAGCTTGGCCGGCGCGGTCGCGGGCACGTTCCTGCCGTTCGCACTGCCGCTCGTCGCACCGGACCTCCTGCCCGCGGACTTCGCGCTCACGTGGGAGCCGCTGGCGATCCTGCGCGGCGCGCTCCTCGGCGTCGCGATCGCGCTGGCGTTCGCCGTGCCGCCGCTGACCGCTGTGTGGCGCGTCTCGCCCGCGCGCGTGCTGCGCAGCGACGCCGAGCCGCTGCCGCCGCCGCGCAGTGTGACCCTCGGGGCGTTCGCGTTCATCGCACTCGGAGTGCTCGCGTCGGCGTGGGCGCAGGCCGGATCCTTCCTGCTGGCGCTGTATTTCACGGGCGGAATTGCCGTCGCGGCGCTCCTCTTGAGCCTCGGAGCGCGCGGACTAACGGCGATCGCCGCGCGCACGCCGCGCGAGAAACTGTCGGCCTGGCTCGTGCACGGCGTGTCCGCTCTCGCGCGGCCCGGCGCCGGGACGCGCGGCGCCGTCGTCGCGCTGGGCCTCGCGGTGCTGGCGGTGACGACCGTCGCCCTGGTCGAGCGACGCCTCGTCGAGCGTCTGCGCTCCGACCTGCCCGCGGACGCGCCGAGCGTGTTCCTGCTCGACATCCAGCCCGACCAGTGGGCAGGCGTGAGCGCGCTGCTCGCGGAGCACGGTGCGCGCAACGTGCGCGACGTGCCGGTCGTCACCGCGCGTCTCACGTCGGTCGACGGTGCCGACGTGACGGAGCTCGCAGCCGCGAAGGGCGGCGACGAGCTCGAACGGCCGCGCTGGGTGCTGACGCGCGAGCAGCGCATCACGTGGGGCGAGCTGTCCCCGGACAACCTCATCGTCGAGGGCGCGCTGTGGAGCGACCCGCACCGCGCCGAGGTGAGCATCGAACAACGGTTCGCGGCCGATCTCGGCGCGCAGGTCGGATCCGTGCTGCGCTTCGACGTGCAGGGCGTGCCGATCGAATTGGTCGTGAGCTCCATCCGCTCCGTGCAGTGGGAATCGTTCGCGATCAACTTCTTCCTCGTGGCCGAGCCTGGTGCGCTCGACGACGCGCCGCACGCGCTGCTCGGCGCCGCGCGCATGGACGCCGGCGAGGAGCAGGCGTTCCAGGACGAGCTGGCGAACCAGTACGCCAACGTCACGCCGATACGCGTGCGCTCGATCCTCGAGAAGGTGCTCGACGTACTACAGAAGCTGAGCCTGGGCGTGCGCATGCTGGGCGGCTTCACGTTCGCGGTCGGCCTCGCGATCCTGGCCGGAGTCGCCGCGACGGCCGCGCTGAATCGCACGCGCGAAGTCGCGCTGCTCAAGTCGCTGGGTGTGCACCGCGCGACGATCGCGGGGCTGTTCGCGACCGAGTTCGGTCTGCTGGGCTTCGTCGCGGGCCTCGTCGGCGGCACAGCGGCCGCGCTGATCGCGTGGCAGTTCCTCGCGCGCATCACCGACCTCGGCGGCGAGTTCGTGTGGTGGGCGCCGATCGCCGCCGCCGCCGGCACCGCGCTGCTCGCTGCCGCGTGCGGGTTGATGGCCAGCGCCAAGGCGCTCGCGGCGCGCCCGATCGAGACGCTCCGCGGTTAGAGCACGTCCTAAGACCCAGCCACCCGCCTGGCGCAGCGGAAACCTCGGTCTCGCACTCACGCTGCGCTCGCCAGCCATGCGCAGGGCCATGTGCCGGCTCGCGCAACGCCGGCCTGCGCGCCGGGTTTGCGGCGCGGTCGCATCCAAGAGCCGGTCGAGCGCGAATCCCCTCCGGCTCGTCCATCAGGCCAGGCTCTCCAATCAACCATGCTGTCCCTCATGCTCACGCTCGTGGCCCAAGTGCAGGAACTTCCCAACGTGCTCAAGCCGCCCGCCGCCGCGCTTTCGCAGGCTTCACCGATGCCGTCGATGAATTGGAAATCGACAGCGACCGGAGCCGTGCTGCGCGCGCAAGTGGCGGTCGAGCTCGGCCGCGCGATCGAGCGCAAGTCGGGTGACGCAGAGGCCTGGGCGGATCTGCGTGCGGCCGCCGTGCTCGCGGCCACAACCCTGGGCACCGAATCGCAGAACGCGGCACGCATCACGCGCGCGGTGCTCGCGGTGGACGAGAAGGCGGCGCGCAAAGCAGCCAAAGCTCCGCTGTCGGACCTGCGGGCGGAGCTCGTCCTGGTGTCCCGCGACCTCGTGTTCGCGCCGCTGGTCGAATCGCCGCGACCGCTGGGCTTCCCGGAAGCCACCGTGGTCGGCGAGTTCGAGGTGCTGGCCTATCCCGCCTACCGCATGGCTCGCGCTGCGATGCCGCGTTCGCTGTTCGGCCAGCAGAACAGCGCGTTCTGGAAACTGTTCCGGCACATCCAATCCCACGACATCCCGATGACCGCGCCCGTGGAGATGAGCTGGGGTGAGAGCGTCGACGATCCATCGGAAGCGGGCCGCAACTACGAAAGCATGGCCTTCCTTTACGTCTCGACCGATGTGGGCAAGACGGGTCCCGACGGCGAGGTGGATGTGCTCGACGTGCCGGCGGCAACCGTCGTGAGCGTTGGAGTGCGCGGAGCCTCGGGCGAGCAGCGCGTGCGCGAGCAACGCGAGCGCCTGAGGGCCTGGATCGAAGCTCGACCCGATCGCTTCGAAATCCTCGGGCCTCCGCGCATGATGGGTTGGAACAGC
>JANOFY010000323.1:0-4951 GCA_031413895.1 Planctomycetota bacterium
TCGACCTCGCGCGCGAGCGTTATCTGTCGATCGTGTGGCGCATGGCGTGGCCCGACCGCGATTCGTTCGACGGCGGCTGGTGGCTCGGCCAACTCCCGATCGATCTCGTCGACAACGCGGTGAAGATCTCGATCGATGCCAAGGATCGAGCGCAGGCGCAGTATCTCTTCGCGCAGAGCGCGCGCATGCGCGGCGCGAGTTTCGACGAGCTGCGGCGGGGCTTCGAGTACCTCGAAGCGGCCGTTGCGGGCGGACGCGAGACGGCCTGGTACGACGATGCGCTGTTCACGCTGGCGCAGTGGCTCGAACAGCGCGGGGAGCCGGCCGTGGACGACAACGGGAATCCAACCCAAGCGCCGAATTGCGTGCGCGCGCTGACGGTGTACCGCCGGCTCGTGAACGAGTTCAAGAAGGGCGAGAGCGCGTACTACGACCGAGCCACGGAGTCGATCCGCGGCATCTTGCGCACCGACCTCGAGCTGGGCGTGTCGAGCGCCTTCTTGCCGGACTCCGAGATCGGCTACGCGCTCGGCTGGCGGAACGTCGAGCGCATCGACATCGCGATCTATCCCGTGGATCTCACGCGCGCGGTGACGTTTCCGGGCAGGCCGCGCGGCAACGACGTTTCGGCGCAGAACTGGCTCGCGACGATCGACGTCGGACGTCTCGAGCCGGCGACGAAGTTCACGTTTGCCACGGGCGACAAGGGCGATCACTTGCCCGGGCGCGCGGATCTCGTGCTCGAGAAGAAGCTCGCGCCGGGCGCCTACGTCATGGAAGCGCGCACGGGCGACGCCAAAGCGCGCGAGCTCGTCCTCGTCGGTCGCTCGTCGCTCGTCGTGAAGGCGTCGGGCTCACAAGCGCTGCTCTGGTTCTGCGACGTGCTCACGAGCGCGCCGATCCCGGAAGCGCGCGTCGTCGTCTGGGAACGTTGGCACGAGCGCGGGAAGTGGAACTGGCGTTCGAGCCCAGCGGTCACTGCAGCCGACGGCACGGCGACGATCGCGTTGAAGCCTCACTCGGGCGGGTCGGAAGTCTTCGCCGCGGCGGTGGGCGGCGACCGGCAAGCGTGGTCGCTCGGTCAGAGCTACGCGCGCGACGAGAGCGACGTGCCGTGGAAGATCTACGCGTTCACCGATCGCTCGACCTACCGGCCCGATGCGACCGTGCAGTTCAAGATCGTCGCGCGCACGCGTTCCAACGGACGCTACGCGACGCCCGGCGGCGAGAAGCTCGCGTACGAGATCGTCTCGCCGCGCGGTGACGACGTCGCGCAAGGCGAGCTCACGCTCAACGCGTTCGGATCGGCGTGGGGCACGTTCGACGCGGAGGCGAGTCATCCGCTGGGCGAGTACCACGTGCGCTTCTCGAATCGTTCGAACACGGTCGGTGAAGCGCTGCTGTTCCGTCTCGAGGAATACAAGCTGCCCGAGTTCGAGGTGAAGGTCTTGCCGCCCGAGCAGGACGGTAAGACGAAGCTCTTCCGCCTCGGCGATTCCGTCGAGGCGACGATCGACGCGCAGTACTACTTCGGCGGCGCGGTCGCGGAGGCGAACGTCGAAGTCCTCGTGTACCAGAAGCCGTTCTGGCGCCGCTGGATTCCGCAGCGCGAGTACGGCTGGTTCTACGACGATTCGAACGAACGCCAATCCTATTGGGGCGGACCCGGCCAGATCGTCTCGCGCCAAACATTGAAGACCGACGCGAGCGGTCGCGTGAACGTCGTCTTCGATACGCCCAAGGGGCAAGGACAAGACTTCGAGTACACGGTGGAAGCGCGCGTCACCGATCGCTCGCGCCGAGAGATCGCCGGGCGCGGCAGCGTGCGCGTCACGCGCGAGATGTACACGGTCTTCGTCGAGCCGACGCACCGCGTGCACCGTCCCGGCGACAAGGTCGATGTCGACTTCCACGCGCGCGACGCGAACGACGGTGCCGTGTCCGTCGAAGGACAGGTCAAGGTCGTGCGCAATCGCTGGATCGAGGTGTGGATCGATCCCACCGGGCGTGAAGTGAAAGGCGCGGACCTCGAGCGCGCGCGCGAGCGCGGACCGTTCCCGCCGCCGCCGGCCGAGGGCGCGGTTGCATGGAGGCTCAAGTTCCGCGGCTACGAGACGGAGGATGTCACGCAGTCGACGCTGACGACCGACGCGAAGGGCGACGCGCGCTTCACGTTCACCGCGATGAGCGAAGGGTACTACTCGATCGTTTGGCAGAGTCGCGACGACCGCGGCACGCCGATTCAAGGCGACACGTCCGTCTTCGTCGCCAGCGGCGACACGCACGAGCTCGGCTACCACGCCGGCGGACTCTCGATCGTGCTCGACAAGGACACGTTCCGCGCTGGAGAGACGGCGCCGGTGCTCTTGTGCACGCCGACGAGCAATCGCTGGGTGCTGTTCAGCGTCGAGAGCGAAGTGCTGCACTCGTGGCAGGTCGTGCACGTCGAGGGCAGCGCGAAGCTCGTGACGCTTTCGATCGGGGAGGAGCACGTGCCGAATGTGTACCTCTCCGCGTTCACGGCGTACGACGGCGACGCGTTGATGGATCAGCAGGAAGTGATCGTCCCGCCGGTCGCGCAGTTCCTCGACGTCGAGATCGCCGCGGATCGCACGGAGCTCTTGCCGGGCGCCGAGGGCACGCTCTCCGTCACGACGCGCAATCACAAGGGCGAGCCCGTGTCGGCCGAGGTCGCGCTGTCGCTGGTCGACGAGTCCGTCAGCGCGATCCAATCCGACTACGCGATCGATCCGCGGCAGTTCTTCTTCGGGGAGAAGCGTCCGTCGCAGATCCAGACGCAGTCGAGCTTCAACCAGCGCTCGTTCCGAAAGCTTTCGCGCGACGCGGAGGGCCGCGTGGTCGACGACCGCCAAGCGCGGCTGAACGAAGGTCGCGACAAGGACCGCGACGCGGAGTCCGACGACTTCTTCCTCGGCCGAGGAAAGCGCCGTGAACTCAGCGAGCGCAGTGACGGCCCGTCGGCCGCCGCACCTGCGATGCAGGACGCGCTGGCGAGCGTGGGCGACGCGCGTCAATCCAAGCTGGCCGGCATGGTCGCGAAAGAGGAGGGCGCCGGCGGTGGCGGCGGTTCAGAAGCCGCCGTCGAAGTGCGCTCCGACTTCCGCGAGACCGCGCTGTGGAAGCCCGATCTCGTCACCGATGCGCAAGGCCGTGCGTCGTTGAAGGTGAAGTATCCAGAGTCGCTCACGCGCTGGAAGGCGAGTGCGCGCGTCGTCGACAGGACGGCTCGCTTCGGTCAGGCGTCGCTCACGACGCGCACCGAGAAGCCGCTGATCGCGCGTCTGCAGGCGCCACGCTTCTTCGTCGTCGGTGACGATCTCGTCGTGTCGGGCGTCCTGAACAACCGAACCGACCAGCCGATGGATGTGCGCGCAGAACTCGTCGTGGAGGGACTCGTCGTCTCCAAGCCGACCGCGCCGAACGTTCGCGTGCCCGCGCACGGCGAGCAGCGCGTCGACTGGTTCGTGAAGGTCGCGAACTCGGGTGTCGCGAAGATCGAGCTGCGCGCGGTCGCGGGCACGGTCTCCGATGGGATGGTGAAGACGTACACCGTCCACGAGCACGGTATCGACGCACTCGTTGCGGGATCCTGGAAGATGCGCGACGCCGAGCTCACGGCCGCGCTGACCATCCCCGCGGATCGTCGCAAGGAAACCACGCGCTTCCAGGTGCAAGTCAGCCCGAGCCTCGCGGTCACGATGCTCGACGCGCTGCCGTACCTGATCGACTATCCGTACGGTTGCACCGAGCAGACGCTGTCGCGCTTCGTGCCGGCCGCGATCGTCGCGCGCACGCTCGCGTCGCGCGGGCTCTCGGCCGAGCAAGCGATGTCGCGCGTGTTCGGCGGCATCGAGGAGAAGAGCGCTGCGGCGACGCATCCCAACGGCAAGCACTCGCTCGACGAGCTCGACAAGATGACGCGCGAAGGTCTCGCGCGGCTCTACGACTTTCAGCACGGCGACGGCGGCTGGTCGTGGTGGAAGGAAGGCGAGAGCGATCACTTCATGACGGCGTACGTCGTGTGGGGACTCTCGCTCGCGCGCCAGGCCGGCATCGATGTCGACGCGAATGTGCTGGAGCGCGGCGCGCGCTACTTGTCGGTCGAGGTCGTCGAGGAGGAACGTTCCCCGGACATGGCCGCCTGGATGCTCTACGCGATTGCGGAGCAGTCCGAGGCGAGTGCGCACGACAAGCTCGTCACCGCCGCGTTCGACAAACTCTGGGCACAGAAGCAGGGCCTCAACGCCTACACGCGTGCGCTGTTCGCGCTCGCGGCGCAGCGGATGGGCCGCACGCGTGAAGCCCAGACGCTCGCCCTGAACCTCGCCAACGGCGTCCTGATCGACAAGGCACCGGCGGAATCGCGCGTCGATCCGAAAGCCGGCGACGCGACGCTCGCCAATCAGCGCACCGCGCACTGGGGCGAGGACGGTGTGTGGTGGCGCTGGTCCGAAGGCGGCGTCGAAGCGACCGCGTTCGCGCTGCGTGCGCTGCTCGCGATTGATCCGAAGAACGCACTCGTAGAGCCGGTCGTCAACTGGCTCGTGCAGAACCGCCGCGGCGCGCAGTGGAGCAACACGCGCGACACGGCGATCGCGGTGCTCGCGCTGAACGACTGGCTCGGGAAGAGCGGCGAGATCGCGCGAGACGTCGAGTACGAGGTCACCGTGAACGGCGCTTCGGTGGGCCGGCGGAATGACGAGGCAGGAGCTAATGGTCTATGGCGTCAATTGAGTTCTTCAATCGGAGAACTAGCACCGATGATGCATGGATGTTCCATGCAGCGTGCAGCGGACTCACAGATATTTTTTTCCCTCCGCTGGCGGAGCGACCACAATCGCGACTGCGTCGTCTCTCACATGCGGGGAGAGGCGAACCCCAACTGGCGCGGCGGGCTCTCCGCTGATCAAGCCGCCTACGCCCTCGCCCG
>JANOFY010000324.1:0-6000 GCA_031413895.1 Planctomycetota bacterium
GTCGGTGAGCAGCGCGATCAGCTTGCGCGTGCCGGCGCAATGGGGACAGACGAGAACGTCGATGGCGAACACCCGTTTCATCAGGTCAGCCCAACTCGCGCGGGTCGGGCGGTGGGCCGTGGGGGTGAGCGCTGACCCAGACGCAAGGCTCGGCTCAGAAGGTCAGGCCCTCGGTCTCGTGGAGCTGAGGTAGAGTACTCGAGCCAACACAAAGGGAGCCGGAATGCCAGGGGCTTGGGCTGCTCGTGTTGGCCAGAAGTCCAACGGGAGAAGAGCCATGCCGATCACGCCATTCTCGCTACCACACTTGCCCGCAGGCAGCCCCCGCTCAGGCCCGGCTATCCGGGAGCAGTTTATCACCCCGAATCGCTTCTCGCGGCCGGGCAAGAGGATCCTCCAGGTCAAGGGCATTGTGTTGCACTACACCGCAGCCAACGGCGCGACGGCCCAGAACATCCGCAACGCCTTCGAGCGGCTGATGAATCAAGACCCTGACGATGACAAGCGCGACCGCTCGGCCTCGGCCCAGTTCGCGGTGGACGACAAGGAGATCATCCTGTGCCTTCCGGAGCACGAGCTCGCTTATCACGTCGGCGCGAAGAAGTACACGGACGAAGCCAGGCTATGGCTCGGGCCCTACCCCAACGCGACCACGCTCGGAATCGAGATGTGTGTCAATCGAGCAGGCGAGATCACGTCGGCGACCCTCGCGCGGACAATCAGTCTGACCGTCCACCTCTGCAAAAAGTACGGCTTGGGCCACACGGACCTTTGGCGGCACTTCGACATCACGAGGAAGCTCTGCCCGAAGCCATGGGTCGAGAACGAGGCCCGCTGGGCTGACTTCGTGCGCTGCGTCTCAGGACCGGTCTACCAGGATGGGATCGATTCTCCGGGACCCTCCGGGACCATGCTCGCCTGACGCCGCTCAGATGGGGATAGGACATCCAAGGGGATGACACAGGTGGCAGCCTACCACCGTCGGACCTCTTGGTGGTGGCCGGCGGCCGCTCCGAGCGGTGCCGGCGTGTGTCTGGCAGACCCGAAGGCCGCGTAGTTGGGGTTCACGTGTGTCTGGCGGACCCGAAGGCCGTGTAGTTGGGGTTCACGAGCGCTCGCGGAGGTCTCTTGGCGGTCTACCGCACGGTCGAGGCGGCGGACTTCCCTACCCGCACCCCTGAAAGGCGCGGGCTCGAGGCGCGAGCGAGGGTCGCGAGCTACCAGGCGAACTCGTGCTCCGGCGGCGCCCGTGCTGGCGCGCGGGGTGGAGGCTCCGTGGAGAGGCCGAGATGCGCGAGGATCTTGCGCACGACGAGACCGTCGGTGAGCAGCGCGATCAGCTTGCGCGTGCCGGCGCAATGGGGACAGACGAGAACGTCGATGGCGAACACCCGTTTCATCAGGTCAGCCCAACTCGCGCGGGTCGGGCGGTGGGCCTTGGGGGTGAGCGCTGACCCAGACGCAAGGCTCGGCTCAGGGATCGGAGAGCTCTTCACCCTCGCGGGGCTCACGCTCGGCACGACGAGGTCACGCCACTCGGCGGCGGGCGCAAGGACTCCGTGATAGGTGAGGAGATGGACGCGAGGGCGCGGGATGAGAGCCGCGAGCCGTGACAGGCGGCGGCGTTGGTCGTCGTCGCGACGCAGCGCCCGGCCCTGCATCTGTCCCTCCAAGACGCGGTTCTCCTCGACCAGGTACTCGATGAACTCGGATTGTTGGCGGCGCATCCATCCAGAGAAAGCGAGGAGAAGTACGCGCAGCGGGTGGACGGCGACCATGCCGTGTCATTTTACGCGGCCGCGGGAGCCTGACAGTGCAGACGTTGCGCCACGGTTGAGTATTCGGACAGCAGGGGACCTCACTGGCCACAGTCTCGTCGATCACCCAGATGACTGAGCCAGACCACGCAGGAGCCGCTCTGCGGCGGCCCCGCGGGGGCCGATTCATGCACCAACACCGATGAAGGCCTTCGGAATGCTCACCGACCTCCGACGGGCGTCAAGGCAACCTCACCATTGGACCCCAACCCCATTCGACAGGTTCGTCGTGCTGGGGTTGCAGAAGTTGGCTGCCAGATTGCGGTAGTAGAGCTGGTAGTACGCCGGCAGGCCCGACGGTTGCCCCGTGGCCACCGAGACGAGCGTCGTCTGAACCGTGTTCGGATAGGTCCACGAGCCCAACGGAGCACCGGCGGTGCCTGCGTTGTGGCCACCGAATCGGATCAGCTGACCGCCGACACAGCGCAGTCCGTCCCCCGATGCGAACACTTGGTTTTCAATCGCGCTGCCCTTGAGCATCAACGCGAACGCGGCTGAGTTCCCACCGATGTGCGTGTTGAAGGAGACCGCGGGGCCAAAGCCGGACGTGGTGAGCAAGGCGCCCGCAGCATTGAACGAATTGGGGCAACCGCGGTCAGGCCCGCCAACGATCAATGGACTGCACGGGCAGAAGGATCCCAGCGCGCCGTCCCCAAAGCAGAACGGGGGGAGACTAGTGCCGGCGCGAACACTCGCACAAAGCGCTGCGATCGCGAGGCCGAGCGCGCTGATCCGCGCGATCGTGCGCGACCCGCGGCAGACGTCAAACCAAACAGGGATCATGAGAGGAACCTTTCTGGGTTGTGCGGCGCGACCCGAGCGTGCAGACGAATCGTAACAGCGGCTACTCCGTTACACAGGCACGGGAGTTTTTGGAATATCACATCCTTCCCCAGGGCGCGCGTCCTTTCCGAAACTCGGGCCGCCTCGTCTCGGGCCGAGAGCGTTTTTCGCGTTCACGCGGCAGCTCGGTGGTAGTGCTTCAGCAACCCGTCGAGTCGCTCGTGACACCGAACGGGACCGCGGCTCGCCGCGAAGTCGCGTGACAGCCGCACGTTTCTAATGCCTTGAAGCGGCCGTTCGCGGTTGCAGCGTCCGGGCGTGGCGTCGCGGCCGAGTATTCGGATCGCACGGGAGTGTCGTGATCACCCCACACGGCGGCGCAACGCTTCCGGGGCGACGGTTTCCTGGGTTTGCAGCCGGAGCTCGTGAATCGGTCGGGCTAGCATTCACGAACCCCTTCGGAGACTCCGTGCTGCCCTTCGTTCGCATTCATCGCTTCGCGTCGCGCGTGCTCTTTGCAATCTCGCTCATCGCTCCGATTCGCGCTGCACAGGTCCACTACGACAGTAGCGGCCATCCGTGGAACCAGCGCGCGTCTGCCGGTCCCGATGCCGAGGTGCCGGGCTGGTACTACAACCTTGGGCTGAGTGGCCTGCGCGTCGAACTCGTCGAGTCGGCGCCGACGCACTTGGTCGTGCGGTATGTCTTCGCAAGCACGCCCGCGCACGGTCGCGTGAAAGTTGGCGATCACATCGTCGGCGCAGGCGGCCGGCGCTTCGAAACGCCGCACCGCAATGGTTACGGCATGGACGTATTCGGGCCGACGGGGCCGGTGCTCGACTATGCAAATGCGCTCGAGGCCTGCCAGGGCGAGGCTGGAGACGGTCGGCTGGCGCTCGACCTGCTGCGCGACGACAAACCGATCAAGGTCTCACTCGAGATCGGCAAGCGCTACGGCGCGTTCTCGAAGAGCTTTCCCGGCGACTGCAAGAAGAGCGAGCGCATACGCAGTGAGCTGCTCGCGTTTCTGCTCACGGCGCAACACGACGACGGCTCCTTCGGCGACCCAGTGCTCGATACATTTGCGCCACTGGCGCTGATCGCCAGCGGCTCGCGCGAGCACTTGGCGGCCGCGGAACGCAACGTCCGGTTCCACGCGCGCACGACGAAAGCGCGCGACAAGGACGACCTCATCAACTGGCGCTACATGGCGGCCGCGATCGTGATGAGCGAATTCCAGCTGGCGACGAGCGAGCGCTGGGTGCTCACAGAGTTGCAGGAAGTGCACGAGTTCCTGATTTCGTCGCAGTACATGTCGCTCGATCAGGTGAATCCGAGAGTCAAGGAGTCGCACCCGGACAGCTATCCCAAGGATGCGCGCCATCAGCATGGCGGTTGGGGACACAACCCGGGCTTCGAAGGCTATGGCCCGATCGCGATGCTGACCGGCCAAGGTGCGCTCGCTCTCTCGCTGATGCAGCGTTGTGGAGTCGAGATCGATCGCGGACGGCTCGACGCGGCGCTGGCGTTCCTCGAGCGCGGCGCCGGCAAGAACGGATATGTGTGGTACGCCGACGATGTAGCGGGCGACTCGGACTGGGCTGACATGGGGCGCACGGGCGCGGCCGGCATCGCGCTCCAACTCAACCCGTGGCCCGACGCCTCGACTCGCGCGCGCTCACTCAGACATGCACTCCTCATCGGCGAGCATCCCTAGAGCTTCCCCGACACGCACGGCTCGCCGATCATGGGCATGGGCTATGCCGCGATGGCAGCGAACGTCGACGCGGCGAGCTTTCGGCGCCTGATGGACGCGAATCGCTGGTGGTTCACGCTCGCGCAGTGCGCGGACGGGAGCTTCTACTACCAACCCAACCGCGACAATGCGGGCTACGGCGCGGATTCGCGCTTGTCGGCGAGCGCCGTGACGGCCTTCGTGCTCTCGATTCCCAAGCGCAATCTACTCGTCACCGGCCGGGCGCCGGCGCGCTGAGGGACATTCCGCCGGCGCTTCATTCGCTTGCCGCGTCGACTTGCCGCGCGTGCTGGCCGGCGAGCGCGAGGGTGACGAACAGAGCGCGGCGCAGGCCGCGGCCCTACTTCACTCCAACGACGTAGTCCTTCGCGACGACAGTCCAGTCGGCGTGCCCGTGGCCCTCCGCGATGAACCGGTCCATCAGCGCCGCGACCGCCGGCAGCATCGACAGCGCGATGCCGGCTCCATCGACTTCGGCCTGAATCAACCGAGCGTCCTTGCGGGCCATGCCGAGCTCCCACGATGGATGGTCGTAATCCGCGTCGGTCATCCGCTTGAACCGCGTGGGCACGGAGGCGCCCGGGTTGAAGTGTTCGAACAGAGTGGCCACGTCTGTCGGCGAGAGTCTCATCGCCTTCGCGAGTGCGAGCATGTCGGTGAAACCCGCGGTGAGCTCCATCAGGAACAGATTGCCAAGCAGCTTGAACGCTGCGGCGGCATCGACACGTGCGCCGAGGTCGACGAGCTTGCCGGTCAGCGGCGTCAGCATCGGCGAGACTTGCGCGACGACTTCTCGATCGCCCGAGATCAGCATGAGGCCCGTGGAGTCCGTCGCATTCTGCGGGCCCATGAATACCGGCACGTGGTGATAGATCACGCCACGTTCGCGCCAGCGAGCCGTGCGATCGCGTGCGCCCGCCGTGGATGTGGTCGAGTGATCGATGACGAGCGCGCCGGCCGCGAAGCCGGGCGCGGCGGCAGCGAGTACGGCGTCGACTGCGGCATCGTCGGAAACCACGATGTGTGTGCGGTCCGTGCCGCGCACGGCTGCGGCGGGCTCGGCCATCGGCGTGGCGCCGATCTCCGCGAGAGCGAGCGCCTTGTCGGGCGACCGATTCCAGACACGGACGGTCTCGCCTTTCTTGCGCAGCGCACGCGTGAATCCGGAGCCTAGGAGTCCGGTGCCGAGAATCGTGATCATGCGGAATACCGTACTCCGCGCAGTGACTCGCCGCGATCGAGCACGAGCGCTTTCTGTCCGACAACTCCGCCACACCGCTCGAGAAGAGGGTTGCTCGCGATCACGCTGACGCTGCGGGCGCGGAGAGTGGGCAGTCGTCACGGCGAGCACGACGCGGTCGAGTCGCCGAACTCAGCGTAGCCCATCGGCTTGGCAGTCGTCCTTCTCCGTCGGGCCGAAGTCAGGCGGAGGCGTCCTCGTGTCAGCCGTTCTCGAGCAGTGCACGCAGGGTCTCCATCGCCGTGATCGTCTGCTTGGGCATCATTCGCCGGATGAGCGGCGACATCAGCCGACCGACGAAAGTCTTCGGCGTGATGTCGATTGCGTGGACGAGCCGCGTCCCCACGGCCGCTTTCGCAATACGGAATATCCACCGTTACCCCCATCATCTTGTCGTCGTAGCG
>JANOFY010000325.1:0-12374 GCA_031413895.1 Planctomycetota bacterium
CGGCAGCAGTTCGAATGGCGAGGGATCGGGAGCTTTCGCTCGTGGCTCCTGTCGATCATCGATCACCGCATCCGCGACGCAGCGGACCGGAGCTCGGCGGCGAAGCGCGAACCCGGTCGGCCGGTCGTGGCGCTCTCCGAGCTGGGCGGCGCGGCGACGAACTCGACGGCGGGGCACGGCTTTCCCGCGGGATCGACGACGCCCAGCAGGATCGCGATGTATCGAGAGCAGGCGGAAGTGATGCGACAGGCGCTCGAAGCACTGCCGGAAGAGTTGCGCGAGATCGTCGGCTTGCGTCTGTTCGAGCAATGCCCGCTCGAGGAGATCGCCGCGCGCCTCGAGCTCGGCATCGAAGGAGTACGCCACCGCTTCCGCAAGGGATCGGAGTTGTACGTCCGCCGCGTGCGCGCCGCCCTCGGCTCGAGACCCGCGTGATCCTCTTCGAATCTCCGCCGTCTGCCGCGCTGGTTTTCTCCCGCTGACGAAGTCATGACCGGGGAAGCGCACGCGCTGGATGCTGTCGACGAAAAGTTCCTCGACTGCGCATTCGAGCGTGCCGTCGCGTCGCTCGAGCAGGGTTCCAATCCACGCGTCGAGGATCTGATCCAGGGTCGCGAGCACCTCCGAGTCCACGTCGAGGCGCTGCTCCACACCGCGCGTCAGGCGACGCCGGTCGCGCCCGACACGTTACCGCAGGTGCCCGGCTTCGTGTTGCAAGCGGAGATCGGGCGCGGCGGCATGGGAACGGTGTACCTGGCGCGCCAAGAGACTCTCGCCGGCCGGCGCGTCGCGCTGAAGGTCCTGCCCGCGACGGCCGCGCTGTCAGCGCGCGCGAGAGAGCGCTTCCTGCGTGAGGCACGCGCGATCGCGAACCTGCGCCACCCGAACGTGATCACGGTGCACGACGTCATGGTCGAAGGCGACACGTGCGCGTATGCCATGGAATGGGTCGAGGGGGCGTCGCTTGCGCAGATCATCGACTTCCTGCGGACCAGAGTGCAGCGCTCCGCCCTCGCCGATGCGACGCGCGATCCCGGGTCGTCGCAGGTCGAACCCAAGCTGGCCGACGTGCGCGAGCTCCTCGGCGGCGAAGTCGGCGTCGACCAGGACACATACGCGCTCTTCGTCAGCCGCATCGCGGTCGCGCTGGCTCGAGCGCTGGGCGAGTTGCATCGCGCCGGGCTCCTACACCGCGACATCAAACCCTCCAACATCCTCCTGCGCCGGGACGGCACGCCGCTGCTCTCGGACTTTGGCTTGGTGCGCGTCGTCGACGCGGCGGTCACTCAGGACGGACAGTTCGTCGGCACGCTCGCGTACGCATCGCCGGAGCAGCTCGGCGGCGAGTCGGAGGACCTGGACGCGCGCTCGGACGTTTACGCGCTCGGCGTCACGCTCTACGAGGCCCTGACCTTGCACCTGCCGTTCGACGATCCCCGCGGCGGCAAGCTCCGCTCACGGCGGCGCCGCGAGAACACTCCGACAGGCATGCTGCGCCTGATCGAGAGTCAGCGGACCGCACCGCTGCGCGCATGGAATCGACGGCTGCCGCGGGATCTCGAGACGATCGTGTTGAAGGCGATGGACGCGCACCGCGCGCGCCGCTACGCGAGCGCGGACGAGCTTGCCGACGATCTCGAGCGCATGCTCTCGCTCCAGCCGATTCGAGCGCGACCTGCGGGCCTGGCGTCGCGCTCATTCAAGCTCTTGCGCCGGAACCGCGCGGCGGCGCTGGGGATCGCGAGCGGCAGCATCGCGTCCCTCGCCGTGGCGGCGCTCGCAGTGATCTACGTGTTCCTCGTGCCGGACTGGGTCCGAGGGCACGTGCGCGAGGCTCGTCTGGCTCTGCTCGATCCCGATATCGCGAACGCCATCTTCGTGCCTGTCTACTGGGGGACGACCCCGGGCGAGCCCGTCGGCAAATCGGCGCTCGAAGACGCTCTCGGTCACTACGACGCCGCGCTGCGCTGGGAACCCTTCGACAGCGAGATCGGCGCCGAGCGCGAGGCCGTCCGTGCCGTGCTGTTCCCGCCGCCGAACCCGATCGGACTGCCCGCGGCCGAAGGCGAAGCGCTCCGCACGGCCGGCCTGCGTGCCTATCTGCGCGGCGACGTCGACGTCGCGCTGAACGCGTGGGAGCGATTCGAGCGCCAGCACGATCCGACGGCTGCGCCCGATCCCCTGGTCGCGAGCGGCCTCGGCATCGTCTATCTCGTCCGCGAGGAAGCGGCGCGCGCGTACCCGCGCTTGCGCGATGCCTGCCAGGCGTTTCCGAACGTCGCGTTCCTCACGACGTATCACGCCGATGCGGCGCTCCGCTGCGGTGACCTCGACACGGCGGAGTCGCTGCTGCTCGCGGCGGCTGGAATGCCGCAACCCGATCCTCTGTCCGGGTCGGAGCGCGTGCGCGCCGACCTCTTCGCCGCGCAAGGCGCCGACGCCGCCGCCGAGGAGCTCTACCGGAAGAGCACGAGGAACTCGTACGTGGCGTCGCTGCACTACGCGCGTTTCCTCGAGTCGCGCGGGCGGATGGAGGACGCGGCCGCGCAGTACGTTCGGGCGGCGAACGAGATGCACGGCGTCCACGTGCAGCGCGAGTACGTCGCGTTTCTGGAGCGCTGGTGGGCCGATCTCCCGTGCGAGCAGCGCGTGCGGCACACGCGCGCGGCGCTGGATCTCGCACGCACGGCGCCGCATTCGCTGGTGATGCGTCTGCAGCTCTACTTGGACGCGCTACGCCGCGTCGAAGTGTCCGAGACGCCAGCCGATCGATCCGCAGTCGGACACGCGGGACGACCCCGTGCGTCGCCCGATCATTCCGTCGCTGGATGCTTCGATAGCCGGACGCTGAACGACTTGGCAGTCACCCTCGAAGTCGAGAACACGGAGCGGTGGGCGCAGATCCGGCAGTACCCCCCGCTCCTGAAAGATCTGCACGCCGCCGCCTGGTGCTGGCCTTCTCCACGTCCCGTCCAATGGCTGGCGGCCGTGGTGGATCGACTCATCCGACGTCGTCCTCGGTGCTGACCTCGTCAGTCCATCGGCACGAGCGACATCGTGTGCGCCTGCGTGCGCGGCCCGGTCGCGAGCGCGAACACGCGCTCCATGTTCTTGCCGAGCACTTTCTCGACGTCGAGCTCGCTCAAGCCGCGAGCCAGCAGCGCGTCGGCGAGCCGCCCGTAGCACCCCGCGTCCTCGAGCCCCTGCGGTGTGCGTCCGATCCCGTCGAAATCCGAGCCGAGGCCCACGTGTTCAATGCCCGCGACCGACACGGCGTGCATCACGTGATCGACGACCGCATCGAGCGGGAGCGGACTCGCTTCACGTTGGAGGTATTCGCCCTGGCGCAGGAACACGTCGGTGTCGTTGTCGCCGACGATCGCGCGGTAGCCGTGCGTCTCGCGCAGCCGCGCATCCTCTTGTTGCGCTTCGTCCTTGAGGAACGCCGTGCAGAACACGATCCCGACGACGCCGCCGTTCTGCGCGAGCGCGCGCAACTGATCGTCCGTGAGATTGCGTTGGTGCGCGTGAATCGCTTTGCAACCCGAGTGACTCGCGATCACCGGCGTCGACGTCGTGTCGAGCGCATCGAAGAACGCGCGCGGACCGGCGTGCGACAGATCGACGACCATGCCGAGCTCGTTCATCGCGCGCACGACGCCGCGCCCAAAGTCGGATAGACCTTCGGGAATCGTCGAGCCCGCACCGGTTTGACACGAACGAATCCAGGGCAGGTGGTTGTTCCACACGAGCGTGAGCACGCGCACGCCGCGCTCGAAGAACCAGTGCAGGTTCTCGATGTCGTTCTCGATCGAGTGACCGCCCTCGATGCCCGGAATGCCGGCGATCGCGCCCGCTGCGCGCGCTTCGCCGAGCATGCGCGCGTTGCCCGCGAAGCGAAGCTGCGTCGGATGTCGTCGCGCGAGAACGTGGAACTCGCGCAGCAAGTTCACTGTGCGAGAGCGCGCGCCGCCCGGCCCCGCGTCGATGTGCTTCGGGTCCACCCAATTCACGAGCACGACGGCACCGAGGCCACCGGCGCGACCGCGCTCGAGATCCAAGTGGCCGCTCGTTGTGCGGCCCAGGTCGTGTCCGAGATCGAGCTGGCGCTGCAGCGAGTCCACATGGGCGTCGAAGACGGGCCGTCGGGCCATCAGCGCTGCGACCGGGCCGGAGAGCTCCATCTAAAGGGGAGAACTCGCATCTGCGGGGTGGGGCTGTCAACGTGACAGGGGGCGAGCGCCCGTTCCGGTGAGTCTGCCAGCCTGGCAGAGATGGGACTCGAGCTCGCCCGCTTGCGAGCTCCGCAACCCCTTGTCCGATCGTGGCTTCAGCGAGGTCCCCCCCCGCCGGAACACCGGCACACGGTTTGCTTTGCCGCCGTGCCCGCGCCGGCCCGCGGGCTTGTGTATGTCCATCGACCGCCGAATTCTCATCGCCGACGACAACCGCGAGCTGCGCGCTGGGGTCATCGATCTGCTGCGCGACTTCCACTTCGAGTTCCTCGAGGCAGATTCGGGCAGCGACGCGCTCGCCATCGTGCGGCGCTCGTCGATCGACTTGGCGCTGCTCGACATGCACATGCCGGGTCACACCGGCCTCGAGGTGCTGTCGTTCATCCGGCGCGAGACGCTGCGCGTGCCGTGCATCTTCTTCTCGGGCGACGCGACCGCGGCGATCCGCGCTCAGGCGCTCGAAGAGGGCGCGTGGGCCGTGCTCGAGAAGCCGCTCGAGCCCGTGCTCCTGCGCCGTGAAATCCAGCGCGTGCTCGGCAATCACCCGCCGCGTGACGCGCGCGAACGCCGCGCGAGCTGAGCCTCCACCATCCATCTGCTGCCGCCGACGTGCAGTAGAAAACTTCCCTACCCTCCCAACGATCCGCACCACCGCTTGAACATGGCTACCAAAACCAAAACCGCACCGACCATGAGCTCCACCACCAAGACCAAAGGCAGCATTCGTCCCCTCGGAGACCGCGTCCTCGTCCAGCGCGTCGAAGCCGAATCCAAGACCGCGGGCGGCATCCTCCTCCCGGAGAGCGCGAAGGAGAAGCCCAAGGAAGGCCGCGTGATCGCGATCGGCGAAGGCCGCGTCCTCGACAGCGGCGAGCGCTCGAAGTTCGCGGTGAAGGTCAACGACCGGATCCTCTTCACGTCCTACGCCGGTACCGAAGTGAAGTACCACGGCGAGGAGTACCTGATCATGCGCGAGGAAGACATCCTCGGCGTCATCTCCTGATCCTTCTCCGACACACCGCACACCCCAGGCACAACATCCCATGGCCAAGCAAATCTGTTACGACGCGGCGGCTCGCGAGAAGATCCGCGACGGCGTGCGCAAGCTCGCGCGCGCCGTCAAAGTCACGTTGGGCCCGCGCGGCCGGAACGTGATCATCGAGAAGTCCTTCGGCAGCCCGACCGTCACGAAAGACGGCGTCACGGTGTCGAAGGAGATCGAGCTCGAGGACGCCTACGAAAACATGGGCGCTCAGCTCGTCAAGCAAGTCGCCCAGCGCACCAACGATCAAGCCGGTGACGGCACGACGACGGCGACCGTTCTCGCGGAAGCGATCTTCGAAGAAGGTCTGAAGAACGTCACCGCCGGCGCGAGCCCCGTCAGCCTCAAGCGTGGCCTCGACAAGGCGGTCGACACCGTCGTGGCGAACCTCAAGAAGCTCTCGACGCCCGTGAAGGGCCACCAAGACATCGCGCAGATCGGGACGATCGCCGCCAACGGCGACACCGAGATCGGCGAGATGATCGCCAAGGCGATGGACAAGGTCGGCAAGGACGGCGTGATCACGGTCGAGGAAGGCAAGAGCCTCACGACCGAAGTCGAGTGGGTCGAGGGTATGCAGTTCGACAAGGGCTGGCTCTCGCCGCACTTCATCACCAATCCGCAGACGATGGAGACCGTGTTCGAGAAGCCGTACATCCTGATCAACGAGAAGAAGCTCTCGTCGGTCAAGGACATGATCCCGCTGCTCGAGCAGATCGCGCAAAGCGGCCGGCCGCTGGTCGTGATCGCCGAGGACGTCGAAGGGGAAGCCCTTGCGACCCTCGTCGTGAACCGCCTGCGCGGCTCGTTCCCGTGCGTCGCGGTCAAGGCTCCGGGCTTCGGCGATCGCCGCAAGGCGATGCTGGAAGACATCGGCATCCTGACCGGCGCCAACCCGATCTTCGAAGCGACGGGCGGCACCATCGAATCGATCACGCTCAAGGACCTGGGCACGGCCAAGAAGGTCGTCATCGGCAAGGAAACCTGCACGATCATCGAGGGTGCGGGCTCCAAGGAATCGATCACCGGCCGCATCGCCCAGATCAAGGCCGAGATCGAGAACACGAAGTCCGACTACGACAAGGAGAAGCTCCAAGAGCGTCTCGCGAAGCTGTCGGGCGGCGTCGCCCAAGTGAACGTCGGCGCGGCGACCGAAGCCGAGATGAAGGAGAAGAAGGCCCGCGTCGAGGACGCGCTGCACGCCACGCGCGCGGCCGTCGAAGAGGGCATCGTGCCCGGCGGCGGACTGGCTTTGCTCTCCTGCATCGAAGCGCTGGAAGCACTGAAGCTCGAAGGTGACGAGCGGGTCGGCGCGATGATCGTTCGCCGCGCACTCGAAGCCCCGATGCGTCAGATCGCGACGAACGCCGGACTCGACGGCGCCGTCGTGGTGCAGAACGTGCGCCAGAACAAAGGCAAGAATTGGGGTTACAACGCCGCGACCGAGAAGTACGAAGACCTCGTCAAATCGGGCGTGATCGATCCCACGAAGGTCGTGCGCGCTGCCCTGCAGAACGCGGCCAGCGTCGCCAGCCTGCTCCTCACGACGGATGCGCTCGTCAGCGACATCCCGGACAAGGAAAAGGAAGGCGCGGGCTCGCACGCGCACTGATTCCCGCCGATGCATCGCGCGGTTCCTACGCAGGAACCTGATCGAACGAAGCTGCCCGGAATTGATTCGGGCAGCTTCTTTTCTTGATACTCGCGCAACTTCTGCAACCCACGAAGTTTCGAAGTCGGGGTAGACTCGGCGTGACCATTCGAGGAGAACTCGCCATGCACGCTCGGCCCGTTCCTGACGGCTTTCACAGCGTCACACCGCATCTCGTCGTTCGCGACGCGCACGCCGCGCTCGAGTTCTACAAGCTTGCGTTCGGCGCCGAAGAGCTCGTGCGCCATCCCGGTCCCGATGGCAGCAGCATCATGCACGCCGAGCTCCGCATCGGAGATTCGAACGTGATGCTCTCCGACGAGTACGCCGAGCTCGACGTCTGGTCGCCGCTGTCGGTCGGCGGGACGCCGGTCACGCTGCATCTCTACGTGAGCGACGTCGACGAAGCGTTCGAGCGCGCGGTGAGCGCGGGGGCGCGCGTCACGATGCCGCTCGCCGACACGTTCTGGGGCGACCGTTACGGCCAGATCTGCGATCCGTTCGGCCACCAGTGGTCGCTGGCGACGCGCAAGCTGAATCTGACGCCGGAAGAGATCGTCCAGGGCGCGCGCGAGGCGTTCGGGGCGATCGGCTAAGCGGAGCGTTTCACCGAAGCGGAGCGTTTCGCCCGAGCGGAGCGTTTCACCCGAGCGGGGCGTTTCGCTCTAGCCCGCGGGCGACTTCTCGACCGCGAACTCCCGAGACCCACGGATTGCGCTCGTGCGCGAGCGGTACATGATCGTGCACGCCGACGTGCCTCGATTGGAGCATCGATCATGAATTCCCCGCGTGTGCTGCGTTCCACTGCTCTGATCGTGCTCCTCGTTGTGCTGGCTTCCGGTTGCAGCGTGTTCGGATACCGCATTCGTTCTCCGATCACGCGCGAAGCCGAGGAAGTGCGGTTTGGTCCCGGCAAGCTCACGGCCGCGGCCGTGCAGTCGGAGATCATGTCGTTCACCGGCACGTTCGACGCCGCCGTCGCGGAGCAACGGTGCGCGCATGCCGCAGGTGCTCAAGTGGCAGGTCGAGAGCCTTTCGCAATCCGTGCTGCGCGCGCCCGAGCTCACGCAGGCATTGAGCTCGATCGACGAGTTCACGCAATCCGCGCATCGCTTCGGTGACGGAGCGATTGCCCGAAGCGCAGGACAAGTTCCAAGACACGCTGCGCGAGTTCCGCGACACGGTCCAAGCCACGAACGACGCGGCAGCGACATTGACGACGGCCATTCACGCCGCCGATGGGTTCGCCGCGCGATTCGAGCGCGACGCGCCTTCGGGCGAGCAGTCGATGGCCGCGAATGCATCCGATCGTTCCGGCAAAGACGGTCTCGCCAAGTATCAAGCTGCCGTCTCGCAAACCGGAGATGCGGCGGATCGGCTGACGGTGCTCGCGAAGAGTCTCGACAGGCTGCTCGACTCGCCCGCGCTCACTGAGGAATCAGGCGTGCTGCAGTCCACGGTCGTCGACGTTCAGTCGAGAGCCGAGTCCGTCATCCACTACGCCTTCATGCGTTTGCTGGCGATCGCGCTGGTGGTGCCGTTCGCGGTGGCGCTCGCGATCGGTTTGTATCGGCGCACGGCGAACCGGCGCCAGCGACCGGTCATGCAGCCGTGATGTCGACGATGCGCGCTTCCGAATGCGGGCGCGGCACTTTCTCGCCCGCCGCTTTCATACCTTCGATGTGAATCTCGATCGCGCTCTTGATGAGCTTCAGGACCGCGGGCTTCGTCTTCGCCGCAGCGACGCATCCGAGTAAATCCGGAACGTGCGCGCCGTAGCTGTTCCGACCCTTCTCGATCACGACGAGATACTTCACGATCGATTCCTCTTGATGCTGGCCTGCTTGAAGATGCTGAAGAGTGTCCGGAGCGGAAGTTCGGTCTTAAGCGGCCCCGCAATGGTGACGGTACCACGCTTTTCCGAGTGGTGGAACTGTCGGTGACTGCCCCGCACGCGCACCTCCCGCCAGCCGTCGGCCTCCAGCAGCTTGATGACCTCCCTGACCTTCATCGGCAACAAGCCGACGGACTACCGAGACCTCGTGGGGTTGCAACTGAAGACCGATCAACGCGTGCTGATCACACGGTCGTGGATCGATGGCGTCGTCCAAAACGTGCGCGAGCAATCAGAAGTCGACGATGACGCGGTCGCTGACGGAGTACGGACAGCAGATTCTTGCGACGGTGTCGCAAGAATTGACGGCGGAGTTCGACGCTGGATTCAGCTATGTCGCCCTCACCCGGATGGCCCGGTTCGCCGAGTGAATGACGGATGAAAAGATCCTTGCGTCACTGTCGCAAGAATTGAGCTGGAGCCACTTCGTCGAGCTGCTCCCGATCAAGGATCCGCTTGCCCGCGATTACTACGCGGAGATGTGCCGCATCGAGCGTTGGGACGTGCGCACCCTGCGATCGAAGATCGGCGGCATGTTGTTCCAGCGCACCGCGCTTTCCAGAAAGCCGAAGACCGTCATCGCTTCGGAGCTCGCAGAACTGCGCGACGGAACGATGACTCCCGACCTTGTGTTCCGCGATCCGTACCTTCTCGATCTGCTCGGTCTCAAGGGCGCGTACAGCGAGCGTGACCTCGAGAGCGCCATCCTGCGCGAGATCGAGGGTGTGCTGCTTGAGTTGGGCACTGGCTTCGCCTTCGTCGCACGGCAGAAGCGCATGAGCATCGGCACGGACGACTTTCACCTCGACCTGCTCTTCTTCCACCGCCACCTCCGCCGCCTCGTCGCCGTCGAGCTGAAGCTGGAGTCCTTCCATCCCGCTCACGTCGGCCAAATGGAGCTGTACCTGCGCTGGCTGGACAAACACGAACGCGCGCAAGGCGAGGAAGCGCCGATCGGACTCATCCTGTGCGCGTCAGCCGACGCCGAGCAGGTGGAACTGCTTCAGCTCGATGCCAAGTCCATCCGCGTCAGCGAGTACCTGACGGAGTTGCCACCGCTGCCGCTGCTCCGCGCGCGGCTGCACCAGGCGATAGAACACGCAAGGGAACAGGCGGTCAGGCGGCTCTCCGGCATGGAGGGCCGGTGATGAATCGCTACGACGCCATGCTCGGGAATGGCTGTAGAGGCCGACGGGCTTGTCGGAGCGCGTGCCGACCGATGGCGGATGCGAGCTCGCCGAGCCGCACGACCTTCTCGAGCGCAGGTATCGCGAAGCCCGTGTCCGTCGAGCAGCGCTCGAGGAACTCCAGGCTAGGACTCATCGCGCTCTCCGAGTTGTTGCAGCTCTGAGGGCACGATCAGGTTCCATCGTTTGGCGAGAACGCCGCCGCGCCGGCCTCGCTCGAGGTACTGCGGCGATACGGGTCGGTGGCGCGCGAAACGATCGAGCAACTTGTCTGAAGGGGCAAAGCTCGCGCGTGTCCGCTCGAGGAACCAACCCGCCGCGGCCCACAGGTTGGCGATCGAGTAGCGCTCGAGAATCTGCTCGAGAAGATCGAGATCGAGAGCAGCAAACCCGGAAGCGGAAACGAGCAGCTCTTCGAGTCCCCCCGCAAGGCGCGGGCGCTGCAAACCTTCTACGAGCGTGCGCTCGGGCCCGGTGACTTCGAGCATGCGCCCGCGCCGCTCGACCTTGCGCGTGGCGAAAGTTCGGGAGCGCGGTGCATCCATCACCGCGGGAGGTTGGAGGAAGCGAACGGTCGTCGACTCGAGCGAGAGCGGCTTGCGCGCGCGGCGTGTGTAGAGCGTGCACTCGTTCCACACGGAGTGCGCCGCGCCGAGGAGTTCGAGCGCCGCGTGATGCGAGAAGACGGCGTCCGGTCGAGCGGCGGCGGCAGCGAGGAAGGGATCCGCACGCAGCTCGGACGGCGGAACTCCCAGAGGAACTACGGCGTACAGTTCGCGCGCGAGCAGCTTCAGACGGCCGGTCTCGAGATGGTGCTTCAGTCGCTCGACGGTCGCCGCGCGACCGCCTGCGGGCGCGAGTTCGCGCGCGGCGTCGTCGAGCGAGAAGACCGAGTGGCGAGCGAATAACTCCGCGGTCGTTACTTGACGCTGCATGCCGGTACGGGGGAGTACGTTCCCTGTATCGGCTGTCGGCGTCAAGTTTGTCGACCGAGAACGGGGAGCCATCACGCCCGCTCCCGGGCGCGGAGAGAGGCCGAACGCAACGACCGCGGCTGGATCGGCAGACCCCCTCGCAACCGAAGTCGACTCCCCTTCGCTCGAGGGACCTGAGTACGTACATGGCCGCGTCCGATAGTCAATCATTGACAATGTCTGACAATCGGCTAGGCTTGTGACATGAACGTGAACCTCACGCGCGAGCTCGAGGCACTCGTCCAGCGAAAGGTCGAGTCCGGCCTCTACAACAACCAGAGCGAGGTCGTGCGCGAAGCGCTGCGACTGCTGGCCGAGCAGGATCGTCTTCGCGAAACCCACCTCACGAAGCTCCGCGGAGCACTCGCCGAGGGACTGACGCAAGCGGATCGCGGGGAACTCATGGACGGCCCGGAAGTCGTCTCTGAGATGCGGCAGACATTGCGACGACGCAAGAAGTCTGACAAGACGAGCGGGTGACCCGCGCCTATCGGCTCACTCGCAGAGCGCGCGAAGGCCTCCATCGCATCGTCTTCTACGTGGAGGAGAACTTCGGTCTCGATGTCGCGGAACGAGTCGTGACGGATTTCGAGAAGGCCTTCGAGCTGCTCGCAGCGAATCCGAACGTCGGCCACCATCGCAACGATCTCACGCTCGACGAGCAGGTTCTATTCTGGTCGGTCGGCCCGACGCTGATCGCGTTTCGCTCCAGGTCCGAATGGGTCGAGATCCTGTTCGTTGAACGCGGTGAGGTCGACTGGGAGAGGATGCTTACGACGCACTTGGAGTAGAAGCATCCGCGAATCTGCGATAGAGGCGGTCCGCGGGCACGTCGGCCGATCGTGAAGGTGCGCTTCGGCTGATTGCAGAGTCAGGGCTCGGCCAATTGAAACCCTGGCCGCCGTCCGCGCCGACCGGCGGAACCACGGGTGACTCGCGTGTGCGCGACTGTCGTGTCATGCCAGCGGAATGGCGGGCGGGAGCGGGGCGGCCTGGGAGCAACCTGTGCAAGATCTGCACACGTTTGGAGTGACGGAGATGGTCGTCTGCACGCTTGTGTTCGCCGCGAAACACTCGACGGCCCATGAACACGGAACCAGTTCAGGCTTCGGCTGAACGCTAAATTCGAGGCCGGCTGCTCGCTAGATTGCGTGCGGGCACCGCAGACGCGCGGTGACGGAGGCCGCGAGATCGGCCTTGTCGCTCACGCGATCGCGTCCAGGTACGGTTGCATGACGCGCGAGACCCGGCAGATGCGTGCGAACCGAGCCAGCTGGTTCGCGCCGCCGCGACGCTTCCGGCTGAAGTCGCGCAGCGCCTCGACCGCGACGTCGACGCCGACCTTGTTGCGATACTTGAAGCAGTCGGCAACGGTCTTCGCTGCGGAGTAG
>JANOFY010000326.1:0-5119 GCA_031413895.1 Planctomycetota bacterium
CTGACCCTTTTTTCCACATGAGCATTGACCAGAAGCGGGCCGAAGGCATCGCGCGCGTCCTGACCGAGGCGCTGCCGTACCCGGGCCCAATCGTCCCCAAGTCGACTTCGGTCACGAGTGCGAGCAACAACCCGCGTGGACAGTTGCTGGCGTTGATCTCGCAGTCTGGCCCCTTGGGCGTGCAAGTCGCCGGATCATTGGGCGTGCAGGGGATGTGAGCAGTCACCCCCGTCGCCGCAGCGCCGCCGTCGTTGCGCAGGATGAATCGCCCGATGCTCTGGTTGCCTCGCCGCGCGACGACTGGATTCTGCGCGGAATTCTGCGTGCTCGGCAACAGCGTCAACTGCGGTGCCGCTGCGGTCACGAACGTGTGCACGACAACGGATGCAGCGATCTTGGGGATGCCCATCACCGGCACGAGCACGTCGATCGTGATCGGCGTACCCGACGGAGGAGGCGGCGGAGCAGGCGGATTCGACGTCAGCCGATAACGCACGATGGCGTCGCCCAGCGGCGGAATCGAAAGCCGAGGATTCTCGATCGTCGCTTGCAGGAACGAGGTCTGCCCCGAGACTTGGAACGTGATCGGAGAGGTGATCGGGTTGCCGACGTTCGTATCGCCGAGATTGCGAAGCTGGAACTGTCCGACGATCGAGCTTCCGACGAGGAGGTTGTGGCTCAATCCCGACGGTGGAATCACGGGCTCGAGCGCGTAGAGCTCGAACGTGTCTCCGGGCAAGCTCGGTTCCTCGGGGACTGCCGGATGGCCCGCGAACACATCGAACAGTCCAGCTTCGTTGGGGAGCGGCTCGAAGACGAACGAGTAATTCCCGCTCGCATCACTCCTGAGCGGCTGGCCAGGCAGACCTTCCGAGAAGACCCGTCGCGTCTCCTGCACACGGACTCGGATCGTGACTTCCTTGTTGGCAACCGGAAGTCCGGACGCGAGATCGATCGTCTGTCCACTCAGCGTGATCTGAACGGGAGCACTCTCGGTCGATGACAGCGACTGCTCGATGCTCGCGGCGATTGTCGCCCGGTAGTTGGGCGTTTGAATCAGAATCGGTGCCGTAGCCGTGTTGTTAGCCGTGCTCGCTTCCTGAATCGTCGAGACCGCGCCCGTCTCGATGATGAGCCATTTACCTCTGCCTTGCGGCGGCAGCAGAAACGTCTGCACGCGAGCGTATGACGGGCAGCTTCCAGGAGCGGAGCACGGGGCGAGAACTGTCGAGACCTGCAGCGCAGACAGAATCGGATCGGTTCCGATATCGACGACCTGGTCGTCCGACAGATAGATGCGATCGAACCACGTGCCGTTGGCTGTCCCGTTTTCGCTAACGTTTTCGACACGGTAGGCGACCGTGATTTCCTGGTTCGTGAAGACGGATTCCGGTGTCACGACGATCGAATCGGGAACGACTCGCAGGTCGGCGCGATTGGACTGCGAAACGTACGTCGGCGCCGAGGCCACACGGCTATTGTTGAGCTCACCAGCCTCGGACTCGTTGACGTTGCCTTGTGCGTCGGTGACGACGACGAAGTAGTGATCGCCGCTGAGACCAGCCGGGATCGTCACGATGCGCGTCAATGAGCTCGTCTGACCGATGCCGATTGGTCCGCTGTGCGAAAACACACCTATAAACGTCAGGGGAGTGCCCGAAGGGCTGTTCGATAGGTAGACCGAATCCGCCCAGCTGCCGCTGGCGGGCGCGCTACCCGCATTGCCGATCGTCCACGAAACCGAGATCGGCTCGCCATCGTTCGCGTTCGCGGGTGGGTTGATCTGAGAGACGATGAGATCGGGCGTGGGTGTCGCATTGACGCTGACCGGGAGGAGAGCGCTGACGTTGTCGTCGTCGTCGATCTCGGAGACTTGTCCATTGGCATCGACTTGGATTCGTAGACGCAAGAAGCCGAGCTGGGAGAGCACAACGGTCGTGGTGACTGTTGCCGACGCACCGACCCCCAGTGACCCGGTGAATGGCACCTGCGCCAGCACTTGAACGAACTTGTCTACGCCAAAGAAATCGTCTCCGGGGACGACGTGCTGAACGTGGTCAGTCCAGGGTCCCGTGGCAGGAGCATCTCCCGTGTTCTTGACGACCCACTGCAACGCAAGAGGTTCACCTGCGACCACGGTTGCCGGACCGCTGAAGCTCACGACCGTCAGATTCGGCGCGGGCGTGCGCACGGAGTACTCTCGGGACACGAGGATCGGAGACGGGAGAACTCCCCCTCCCGTGTCGACGGTGATCTCACGCGAAACCGCCGCCGCCAACGGGGCGGGAAGCTGGACTTCCGCAGCGACACTGAGCTCACGCGAGACCGCGATCGACGCAGTTGCCAGTGGCGGGACGTCGACGCCAACGGTCAATTCACGCGACACCAGGCGCGTGAGGAGTGGTTCGGCTGCCGACCGGATCGAAATGCTGACCTCGCGCGAAGTCACGCGCGGTTCCCCGCTCGGTGAGCTGATTTCCGCCCCGACGCTGACCTCTCGCGACAGCACCGCGAGCTCGGCAAGTGGCTGTGTGATCTCGGCACCAATGCTGACCTCGCGGGAAAGTATCGCGATCGGCGCCGCGGTTCGGGGCACTTCGACTGCCACGCTCAGCTCGCGCGAGACGATCGCGAAGGGCTCGACGATCCGACGTTCCTCGGTGCCGACGCTGATCTCGCGCGAGATGATTCCAGCATCGATCACGACGCGCGGCGGCACCGCGCTGACGCTCAACTCCCTCGAGACGGACGCATCCTGGAGCGACACCGGCGCAGGCCTCGCTGCCGGCTCGGGCAACGAGCGGATCACCGCTCCTGCCGGCACGAGCAGCAGGCCGGCACCCAGCCACGCGGCGCCGACGGCGCGCAACGAGCGCTGGCTCGGGACTGGACGAGTTGGATCGGACTGACTCATGCTACGAGTGCAGGATCTCGCATGACCGCTCGGCGAGGAACTCCGCGCAGCGCGTCAGACCAGGAGCCGCTCCCGGTCGATCCAGCGGGTGGATCGATTGCGCGTGCGCGAGGCTTCGCCCAGCTCGGCTAGGGTTGCGCTCGAGCCTGGAGCGCGGTGAAGCCCGTCGGCAGGTTGACGCTCACCGTGCGCGTCCAATGGAGGTCGTTGCCGATCGGTGGCGCGATGGCGGGAGTCAACTCGATATCCGAGCTGCCGATCCCTTGGCCCTTGGTGAGCCTCAGGAAGATGCGCGAAGCGATCGGGATGTTATCGCCGACGACTTCGACGTTCGCGAGACCGGACTGCGCGAGGACGATGTCCGCGACGCCCGCAGAACCGACACCGAGACCGGCTCGAGGATCGGTCGGCGTCACGAATCCGGCGATCATCGACACACGCAGACTTGGAATTGTGGCGACCGGAGGCAGGATCTGACCCGGCACCCCTAGCACCGCTGGAGGCGAGGTTCCGACGGCGAGCCCCGCAGCACCGTTGTTGGATTCGATTCGTATTCTGCCGCTACCTCCACCCGTCCCTCCGCTGAACGATGAACCACCGCCCGCGTTCAATATAGCTCCCGTGCCGCCCGCTGCGCGATTGAGGAAGACGAGGTCGGCGACGAGCCGAATGGCACCACCGCTGCCCCCGCCTCCATCTAACGACGAATTGAAAGCACTTCCGCCGATGGCGGTGATGCTTCCTGTTGTACCGATGGTGATCGACCCGTCCGCGGCGATCAGGATCGCACCTCCGCCGCTACCTCCGCCGCCTGCGGTCGCGGTGCCGGCCTGGACCGAGCGTCCCGCAGATCCGCCGGATCCTCCCACGAGCTGAAAAATCGAGGGGTCTCCATAGATTGCGCCCGTCGCTCCTCCGCCGTTGGGGCCAATCGAGCCAAGGGTCGCGTAACTACCCGCTGTGCCGAAGTGTTGGAGATCGGCCGGATTCAGGAATCCGCCGCCGGGGCCAAACCCCGATGAGCTCGCATCGGAGGGACCATCCGGGGGGGCAATTCCTCCGCGAAACCCTCCCGGACCTGGTTCGGAGTACTTGACTGGCGTGAGCGACCCCGCGCCGCCGTTGAGCGAGATGTCTCCGACAATGTTCACGTTGCCATCGACGAGCCACACCACCGGCGCGCGCGACGGGTGATTCTTGAAGACGACCTGCACCTCGGGAGGAATGTCCACCGAGCTGTAGTTGAAGATCACCATCCAGCGATCAGGGTCGTAGACGCCGTTGCCGGTACCGACGACTCCGGGCCCAAGGGTCGGCGCCAAACTCAAATCGACCGTCAATGGTCCGACCGGCGTGCCGGGCGGCGGAAACACGCCGTCGACCCCCGTGGAGCCTGAATCGATCTGCGCCGATGCGGATGCTCCTGATGTCGAAGCGAGACACAGAAATGCGAGTCTCGACACGTTCGCTCGGCAAAAGAATGCACTGGTCACGGGTATCTCCTCCCAATGGATCCACACCGCAGGTGCAATCGACGTGCGGTGCACGAATGCAGCGACGCGCCACGCGTCCGACTTCGGCCGCCGCATTGACGCGGAGCCCGGAAGTCGCTGTGGAAACGTCGGTGCGACAAAAGATGAAAGAGCGCGAAGGATTCAGAGCGTAGCGGGACACTGGTATCTGTCAATCTGGCAAGCGGCGAATACAGCAGAGTTCAAGGCTGCGCGACGGGCGTGTCAGTAGTCCACCCCATTGACGAAGATCGAGCGCTGGGTGTTGTCGAGCCCAGAGACATCGCGGTGAGGCTAGCGTGGCTCGAGGGGCTCGCGGCCCCTCGTGTCGCCGTTCACTCGATGTGCCTGCTCGATCGCTGAACCGTGTGATCGACTTCGTCCATGAAGTCCATGCACACGACCGATTCGCTCTCGTGTCCGAATGGGCACGCTTCGAGCCCGCTACTTCGAGCGGTCGACGAACACGCGCATCAGAGAGGGGTTCGAATGCCGAGCGACTTGCAGCCGAGCTCGTTCAACGGTTCGTCACGCCGAGACTTCTTGCGGCGAGGCGAACTGCGCGGCGTGGAGACGCGCGTAGACACCGCCGCGGGCCATGAGCTCGTCGTGCGATCCGATTTCGACGAGCTGCCCTTTGTCGAGGACCGCGATCCGATCCGCGCGACGGATGGTCGACAGTCGGTGCGCGATC
>JANOFY010000327.1:0-2781 GCA_031413895.1 Planctomycetota bacterium
GAGCAGGATCGAGATCAGGACGAGCGGCAAGTACGCGAGCGAAACGGCGAGGAGCATACGCGCGCTGGGCGCGTCTTCGCGAAGCGCGAACCGACCGGCCGCGACCACGTAGACGAGCGAGAGCAAGAACGCGCTCGCGCTGTACACGACGCCCGCGTCTCCCCATGCGCCCGGCAGCAGGACGATGGGCAAGAGCACGAGACTGTGCACGAATGCGGCGCGCGCGGCCATGCGTTCGCAACCCGGAATCGCGGGCAACATCTTCAGACCGGCGCGCGCATAGTCGGCTCGGTACAGCCACGCGATCGCCATGAAGTGCGGGAACTGCCACACGAAGACGAGGGCGAACAGCGCGAGGCCCCAGTTGCCGGGAACGCCCGCGAGCGCGACGCAGCCGAGAAGTGGTGGTGCGGCACCGGGCAGAGCGCCGACGACCGTGTTCAGCGTGCTGGCGCGCTTGAGCGGCGTGTACACGCAGACGTAGAGGAACAAGGTCGCGAGCGAGAGCAGCGCCGACAGCACATTGAACCGCAGTGCCAGCGCGACGATCGCCACCGCGGTGAGCACCGTACCGAACAGGATCGCGCTGCCGACCGACAGCCGCCCCGCAGGCAGCGGACGCGATCGCGTGCGCTCCATGCGCAAGTCGATCTCGCGCTCCAGCACTTGGTTGAAGACGCTGGCAGCCGCGGCGGAGAGCGTGATCCACAGGGTCGCTTCGAGAACGCGCGCGATCTCCCCGGTTGGCCCCGCGGCGACGAGACCGCCGACAAACGCCGAGAATGCCACGAAGAACGCGATGCGCGGCTTGGTCAGCGCGACGTAGTCCGCGGCGCTATCGAACAGCGTTCGACGGACTGCAAGCGCACTCGATCGCGCGCTGTTCACTGCGCCACTCCCAGGCTCGGCTGCACGCGCTCGGACGAGGCGTGGAGCGACTCGCGCGAGCCGCACAGCCGGTGTGACCACAGTGCGGCACATGCGGTGGCGAGGAGGAGCGCTGCGCCGCCCATCACGTGCAAGGTCGGGAACAGCGACTGCTCGACCACGGTGGGTTGACGACCGTAGAGAACGTAGACGGAGAGAAACGCCATGACGCCGAGCAGCAGCTGCGCGCCCAAGAGGCCGAGAACGGCCGTTCTGAGCCGGGACAAGCGCACACGAGCGAAGGCATCGCGAGAACCGATCTCGTCCGCAACCGTCTTCAATTCGCGCGCTAGCAGCCACACGCACGCGACGACCACGAGCACGGCGACGATGTGTAGTGCGAGCGCGATCACGGACGCGCCGTGCCGCAGCCAAGCACCGATGACGATCTGCACGTAGACAGCGGCCACCGCGAGGATCGAGCGCGTGTGCAACACGCCGGCGCGAGCTGCGCTGTGTCGACCCGCGCTCTGCCACGCCGGAGACAGCACGACGACCAGCACGCCGAGCAACGCGAACACGGCCTGGCCGAAGCTGCCGTGCAGGAACGCGAGATCCGTGCTTCGTTCGAGCACGCGCAACCCGCCGAGCACTCCTTGCGCGATGATGGCGAGCAGCGCGGCGACTGCGAGTCCGCGCGCGACTCGCCTGCGATCGCCCACGAACGTCACGATCACGGTCGCGATCGCGAGCAGGCCCACGAGCGATCCGATCTGACGGTGCGTGTGCTCGACGAACGTGCCCGTGTCACGGAACCACTTCTCGATCGGATAGAACCACAAGAAGTGATCGCCACGTCCCGGCTCCAGGATGAGCCAGCCGTCGATCGCGAGCCCCGCACGCAGCGTGGTCACCGTTCCACCGAAGAACACGAGCGGGACCGCCGCGCACAGCGTCGCGAGCGCGAAGCGCCGCGGCCAGAGGCTCGGCACTGCACTGGACGCCCGTCGTGCGGTCTCGTCGGAGTTCGGCGACATGCGGATGCTCGCTCAGATCGTGCGAGCTTGGCGCAGGTAGTCTTCCTTGACCTCGGGGCTGCCGTATTCGTACGGCCCGCGATGCACGACGAGCTTGTGGTCGAAGTTGCCGTGGCCGGGGGGCGAGGGCGCTTCCCACTCGAGACTGCATGCCTCCCACGGGTTCCGGCCGACGCGCTTGCCCCAGAACAGGCTGTGGAAGAAGTTGATCACGAAGAAGATCTGCCACGCGAACAAACAGAACGCGCTGATCGAGATGAACTGGTTCAGCGGCTGCAGGTGCGTGTAGATGTCGTACGCGTACGGGTCGGCGGTGCGTCGCATCAGGCCGGCGAGTCCGAGCTGGTGCATCATGTAGAAGACGCAGTTCGTGAAGATGAACGTGCCGACGAAGTGAATCTTGCCGAGCGTCTCGTTCATCATCCGCCCGAACATCTTCGGGAACCAGTGATAGATGCCGGCGAAGATCGCGAACACGGAACCCGCGAACACCACGTAGTGGAAGTGCGCGACCACGATGTACGTGTCATGGATGTACATGTCGACCGGTGTGGCGGCCATCCAGATGCCGGAAAGCCCGCCGATGATGAACATCGCCACGAAACCCAGGGCGTTGAGCATCGGCGTCGTCAATCGAATGCGCGAGCCCCACAGCGTGCCGAGCCAGTTGAAAACTTTGATGGCGGACGGCAGCGCGATCAGGATCGTGGACACCATGAACCGGCAGATCAGGCAAACGGGACCAGGCATCGTTGGCAAACTGGTAGGCGTCACGCAGAAAGACGCGTTCGGTTCCCGCTAGATCGGCTCCCCCGGCCAGGTACAGCGTGCCTCCGGCAACGGCGGCCTGCGCGAAGAAACGCCCCGGCCCGGGCCA
>JANOFY010000328.1:0-3046 GCA_031413895.1 Planctomycetota bacterium
GGTACCACGGCGTCTCCTCGGCGAGGTTGCCCGACCAGATGATCAAGTACTGCGAGAAGCTGACGTAGGCCCACAGCATCACGAAGGCGAACATCAAGTTGCCGAGGTCGTGGAAGTGGCTCGTCGACAGGAAGCGCGAGAACGGCGGCCGTTTCTGCAACCACGCCGCGACGACGACGGAGAACGCCAGCGTCGACAGCGCTTGCCCGACGATGAAGATCACGCCGTACATCGTCGAGAACCAGTGCGGCTCGAGCGACATCGCCCAGTCGACCGCGGCGAACGTCATCGTGAGCCCGTACATGCCGAGGCCCGGTCCGGCGAGCGTGCGCGCGCGACGTCCCGGTCCGGCGTCACCCGTTCGGTCCTGCCTCGCGGAGTAGCGCAGGAGGAGCCACGAAGTGCCGATCCACAGCGCGAAGTACAGGACGCTGCGCGCGATGAAGAACGGCACGTTGAGATACGGTGCTTTGTGCTGCAACAGCTCGTCGTGCGCGGTGGCATCGTGCGCGGCCCACGGGTAGAGCCGTCCGATCGCGAACACGATCGGCACGAAGAAGAGTGCCATCAGCGGCAGCGTGCGCATGCCGGCCTCGAGTAGCCGGCGGATCGCGAAGCCCCACGAGCCGCCCGTGATGAGGTGGAGCATCACGATGGCCAGGCTGCCGAGCGAGAGCCCCAGCCAGAAGAGGTACGCGAAGAGGTACGAACGGAAGAACTGCGTCGGGTCCGTGAATGCGCCGTAGAGCGCGACCGCCGTCGCGAGCGCTCCGATGAGCAGCGCGCGCCGCTGCAGTCGGTCGAAGTCGGCCCGGATGTTCGCGGTGGTGGACATCACTCACCTCCCGTGAGGCGCTCGCGATCCGCGGGCGGAACGTCTGCGAGCCGCGCGTTCTGGCTCTTTTGCAGTGCACGGATGTAGGCGACGATCGCCCAGCGATCGGCCGGCGGGATCTGCTCGCGATAGTCGAACATCGCGCCGAACCCGTTCGTGATCACGTCGAAGAAGTAGCCCACCGGCGCTGCTTGCAGTCGCTCGATGTGGAGCGACGACGGACGCCGCATGCCACGCTGCACGACGAGTCCGTCGCCGTCGCCCACGCGGCTATGACAGGGCGAGCAGTAGATGTCGTAGCGCTGGCGTCCGCGCTCGATGAAATCGCGCGTGAGCGGGATTTCGCCCGGAAACGTCTCGGCGTGCTTGCCGTCGACCTTGCCGCGGTGGAAGTGATCGTCGAGATCGAGCTCACCGCGCGCCACGGTGCCCGGAACGGTCGGGCGCGACGCACGTCCGTCCGCGAAGAACGCGGAGGCCTCGTGGGCCTCGAGCTTCGGCTGGTCGTGCATGTCCTGGCGGCACGACGCGAGCCCGAGCCCTAGCCCGATGAGAAGAAGCGCGTGCGAATTCAATGCGGCACCTCTTCGAGCGACAAGGGGCGTTGCTCCGACAAGAAGCGCTTCGTCTCCTTCATGTCGAAGCGCGGATCGCGGCTCAGGATCATGAAGAAGAAGCGATCGCGCGATGCCTCGACGAAATGCGGCACGTTGAACACCGGGTGATACGGCTGCGGAAGTCCGTTGAGCCACAGCATCCCGAACACCGCCGCGAACGCCGCGAACAGGATCGTCATCTCGAACATCGGGACGATGAACGCGGGCCAACTGTTGAGCGGGCGGCCGCCGATGTTGAGGGGGTACTCGATGACCGAGACCCAGTACTGCAATCCGAAGCCGGCGCACGCGCCGAAGACGCCGCCGGCGAACACGATCCACGGAAGCTTGTTCGTGTATCCGAGGATCTCGCCGATGCCGTGCAGCGGGAAGGGAGTGTATGCCTCCACCACCGTATAACCTGCCGCGCGCGATGCGCGCGCGGCGGCGAGCAGATCATCGGACCGGTCGAACTCGACCAGGTATCCGTAGATCGGCGACTTGACGGGCTGCTTCGCGCTCATCGCTCAGTGTTTCGCGTGCTCTCCGCCGCCCTTCGGCGACACGGAGCCGCTGGCCTCGGGGCTCGCCGGCACCAGAGTCTTCATTTCGAAGATCGAGATGATCGGGAGGAAGCGGATGAAGAGGAGCAACAGGAAGAAGAACAGGCCGATCGTTCCGACGAACATCGTCCAGTCCCAGATCGTCGCGCTGTACATGCCCCACGAGGACGGCAGATAGTCGCGGTGCAGACTCGTCACGATGATGATGAAACGCTCGAGCCACATGCCGACGTTCACCGACATCGCGACGGCGAAGAGCACCCACGTGTTCTTGCGCGCCTTGCGCATCCACAGGATCTGCGGCACGAGCACGTTGCACAGGAGCAGCGACCAGTAGGCCGTCTTGTAGGGCCCCGTGAGCCGATTGAGGATCATGTACGCCTCGTACTCGCTGCCCGAGTACCAGGCCATGAAGCCTTCCATCGCGTAGCCGTAGGCGACGATCAGCCCCGTGGCGAGCATGACCTTGGCCATGTTCTCGAGGTGTCGCGTCGTGATGAAGTCGTCGAGCTTGTAGATGTGCCGGATCGGGATCGCGAGCGTCAGCACCATCGCGAAACCGGCGAAGATCGCGCCCGCGACGAAGTACGGCGGGAACACGGTCGTGTGCCAGCCCGGGATCACGCTGGCGGCGAAGTCGAAGCTCACGACCGTGTGCACGGAGATCACGAGCGGCGTCGCGAGACCGGCGAGCAACAAGTACGCGGTCTCGTAGCGTTCCCAGTGCCGCGCCGCGCCGCGCCAGCCCAGGGCAAGCGCGCCGTATCCGAGCTTGAACCAGCGGTTCTTCGCGCGGTCCCTTAGCGTCGCGAGGTCCGGGATGAGCCCGACGTACCAGAAGAGGAACGAGACCGTCGCGTACGTCGACACGGCGAACACGTCCCAGATCAGCGGGCTCCGGAACTGGGGCCAGGTGCCCATCGTGTTCGGGTACGGGAGCATCCAATGGGCGAGCCAGGGACGTCCGGTGTGGAGGAGCGGATAGAGACCCGCGTTGACGACCGCGAAGAGCGTCATCGCTTCCGCGAAACGGTTGATCGACGTCCGCCAGG
>JANOFY010000329.1:0-8669 GCA_031413895.1 Planctomycetota bacterium
GCGGGGCATGCGCCGGGGGTGATGCGATACCGCGTCGTGCCACAATGCGACAGACCAGATGAAAGGGCAGAGCTGACACCCCAGCCGCCGCGATGAACTGCTCACAAAGGACCGCTCTCTCGGCGCTGCTCTTCACGGCAGCCTGCGCCAAGGTGCCGCAGCGCCCGAACGTGCTGCTCATCACGATCGACACGCTGCGTGCCGATCGCATCTCGGCGCTCGGCGGTGAGCGCAAGACGACGCCGAACCTCGATGCGCTCGCAGCGGAAGGGCTCTTGTTCACGCACGCGGAGACACCGCGTGCGAAGACGACCCCCGCGATCGCGTCGCTGATGACCGGCCTCTATCCGCACGATCACGGCGTGCGCGACCTCGTGATGCCGATCGAGCTGCGTTTCCCGCTGCTGGCGGAGAAGTTCCAGGGCGGCGGTTACGCGACGGGCGCGATCATCGGCAACTTCGTGCTGAAGAACGACTTCTCCGGACTCGCGCGCGGATTCGATTCATGGGTCGAGGACTTACCGCAGACGCAGGGCGTGCCGCCCGACGACGTGCCGCAGCGTACCGCACGATCGCTGACCGATGGCGCGCTCGTCGCGCTCGGATTCTCCGATGCGGCGAGCGCGGATGGCGGTGGACCGACGCACCCGCTCGTGCAAGGCGAGAAGCCGTGGTTCCTGTGGCTCCACTACATGGATCCTCACGGTCTCTACGATCCGCCGGCGGAGCACCGCGTCTTCGAGCGCACGACGCCGGACTGGATCGCAACGGGTTCCGAGCGGTCGCTCGTCGCCGAGTACAACGTGCCTCCGCACGCGCGCGCCACGGACGGGAAGATCGACGCCGCGCTCGTGCGTGATCTCTACGACGGCGAAGTGCACTACGTCGACGACGAGATCGGTCGACTCATCCGCCAGCTGCGTGAGAGCGGCGCGCTCGACAACACGATCGTCGTCGTCACCGCCGACCACGGCGAGAGCCTGGGTGAGCACGACTACTGGTTCGAGCACGGTCGCGACGCGTACGAAGCGAGTTGCCGCGTTCCGCTCATCGTGCGACTGCCGGGACCTCCCGCGCAGGTCGGTCGGCGCTCCGGCGACGTGTCGCTTGCCGACGTCGCACCGACTCTGCTCGAGCTCGCTGGTCTTCCCCCACTCGATCTATCGATGGCTCGCGGACCGCGCGGCACGTCGCGCGCGTCGCTCGTCCGCGCCGACGATTCCACACCGCATGCGGTCTTCGTCGAGAAGGTCGACCGCACCGAGCAGGACCGCGCGATCCAAGCCAAGGGAGTCCGCATCGGCGATCTCAAGCTGCTCCAACGCTCGACGCATCTTGCGGGGCGCTCGATCCTCTTGAGCGAAGAACTGTACGACCTCGCTGTGGATCCGCACGAGACGCGGAACTTGATCCACTCAGCGCCCGATGCAGCCGTCTTGGCAACGCTGCGCTCCGAGCTCGCGCGTTTCACGGCGGCGGACCTCTCGTTCGCGACGCTCGCCGAATCGCTCGAGGATCAGCGCAAGAAACTCGACCCCGAGACGCTGCGCATCATCGAGTCGCTCGGCTACTGACGCTCAGAACGCGAACGTCAGCCCGAAGTACGGCCCGCTGAACTCGAGGTCGAGCTCGGCCTCACCGTCGTCCTCGTACTCCGCGTCGAGGTCGATCTGGCGCCAACCGAGCGTGATCCAACCGGTGAAGCGATCGTCGCTGCCGAGCACGCGCACGCGCGCCATCGCATCGATGTCGATGTACGTCGCCTCGTTACCGTCGATCGTGACCGCCATGCCGTTCGCGAGCACGGACACGTCGACGGGCCCGAATGCGACCGCGCCGCGCAGCGCGATCACCGGCATAGGCACGGTCTCGTCGGTCGCGATGCGATCGCTCGTGTTCGGGTCCGTGAACGACACGTCGAAGTCGATGGCGGCGACGCCCAGACCCAGGCCGAGCTCGAAGTTGTCCGTCGGCAGGAGATCGAACGTGACGACGCCCGAGTAGATGCCGATGTCGAGCTCCGACGACACGGCCGTGCCGGCGGTGATCGTCGTGCCGCCCTGGCTGAGGTCCGCTTCGAGCACGCCGTCTCCGTCGTGCGTGGACGACTGACCCGCCGCGGTGACGTGCACGCCGCCCCAATCGAGATCGACGCGTCCGCTGAACACGCTGTCGTCCTCGACGAGGCCGAGGCTCTCGACCGAGTTCTTGGCGGTGACGCCCGTACTCTCGACGCCGATGTCGCCGTCGATGTCGAGCGTCCCGAGGCGCGGCGTCACGCCGAAGCTCGGCGCTCCGCACGACATACAGGTGCCTGCGACCAGCAGTGACGCGACGAAAAGCGGAAAGATCTGCATGCCCGAGCCCTGCCCGTCTAAGCATCGGGCAGCGACGGGCGCGTACTTGAGCCGCCAAAAAATGGTTACCCCGCCTGGACTCGAACCAGGAATAACAGGACCAAAACCTGTTGTGTTACCGATTACACCACGGGGTAGCGAAGGGCGAAGGAGGATAGCGGCGCTGTCCGAACCGGTCAATGCGACCGTCAACCGCCGATGCGCCTCTGCGCCAGGTCGAGCGCGGTGCTGGCGGCGAACTCGCGGACGAGGTCGCGCCCATACGCGGGGAAACGCCGCTCCTCCGTCGTCACTTCCCCGTCGAACGAAACTCCCAGCCAGACGAGGCCGACGGGCTTCTCGGCGCTCCCGCCATCCGGGCCCGCGATGCCGGTGATCGAGAGAGCAAGGCGCGCGTTCGCTCGCGCCGCGGCGCCGCTCGCGAGCGCGGCCGCGACTTCGCGCGAGACCGCGCCGTGCCGCTCGATCAGCGCCGCGTCGACGCCGCACAGCTCGGACTTCGCGCGGTTCGAATAGCACACGAATCCGCTCTCGAACACGGCGCTGATCCCGGGGACGCGTGTCAAGCGTTCGGCGAGCAGGCCGCCGGTGCACGACTCTGCCGTCGTCACGCGGATCCCGCGCGCGATGAGCTGGCGCCCGAGCACTTTTTCCAGCGTCGGTTCGTCCTCGCTGTAGATGTACGCGCGCAGTCGATCGCGGAATTCGCTCGCGCGCCGGTCGATCTGCGAGCGCGCGGCCCCGCGGTCGGCGTGCGCGGCCCGGAGCGACACCGTCAACACGCCGCTCCCCGACGTGATGCCCATCACGGGCGTACTCTGGCGTTTCATCCAGTCGCCGCACATCTCGCCCAGCCGGCTCTCGCTGATCCCGAACAAGTAGAAGCGCTGGAGCTCGATCGCAACCGGCGACGGCGCAGCGGCGACGAGTCGCGGCACGAGCTCGCGCTCCAGCATCGGCAGCATCTCGCGCGGCGGCCCCGGCAGCGCGAACACGAGCGCGCCGTTCAGAGGGCACATGAATCCGGGCGCGGTGCCGAACGGGTTCGGCAAGATCTCCGAACCCGCGGGGAAGAGCGCCTGGCGCGCGTTGGCGTCCGAGAACGGCTGCTGGCGCGTGACGAATTGTCGTCGCAGCTCCAGGACGACGTGCTCGGCGAGGACGAGCTCGACGGACGCCGCGCGCGCGACCGCGTGGCGCGTGATGTCGTCGAGCGTCGGACCGAGTCCACCGGTGATCACGACCGCTGAATATCGACAGCTCAGCTCGGCGAGGAGCGCGGCGAGCGCGTGCTCGTCGTCGCCGAGCACGACGACGCGCTCGGCTTCGAAGCCGTGTCCGAGGAGCGTGCGCGCGATCCGTGCGGAGTTCGTGTCGACCAGCGCGCCCGTGACGAGCTCGTCGCCCGTTGCGACGATCGCGACCGTGCGGCGTGCGCCGTGCGCGTCACTCAGGCCGTGCGCATCACTCACCTGGATCCTCGGCCGCTCGGATGTTGCCGCGGCCTCGCCGCAGCGCGCGCGATCCAGTGGCCGACCTCGTACAGGACGATCATCGGAATCGTCATCAGGATCTGCGAGTAGTAGTCGGGGCCGGGGGTCACGAGTGCCGCGATGAACAGCGCGGCCACCAAGAAGTGCGGCCGGTAGCGCGCGTACGTCGCCGGCTCGACGATCCCGATGCGCGCCAGGAAGATCATCACGATCGGGATCTCGAACACGAGCCCCATCGCGAGGCACATCGTCGACAGGAAGCTGAAATACTGCTCGATCCCGATCATCGGTTTGACGAGCTCGAGCGACATCGTGGACGTCAGCGCGTACATCCCGATCGGAACCACGAGGAAGAAGCAGAACAAGACGCCGGCGACGAACAGCAGCAGGCTGAACGGGAAGTACCGACTGACCGCGCGCTTCTCGTGCGCATAGAGCCCCGCCGCGACGAATTGCCACACCTGCCACAGCACGTAGGGCGAACCGATGAAGAGCGCGAAGTAGATCGAGTTGTTGAGTGCGAAGAAGAACGCGTCACCGATCCCGAACATGTTCGGCCGAGGATCGATCCGATCGCGGAGCTCCTTGTTCGCCGGATCGTCGCTCGTGAACAACGTCGAACGTTGGAGCTCGGGATCGGCCGCGAGCCGTGCCTCGGCCTTGCCGACGAGATCCTGGTTGACCCTCTCGACCGCCACGGTCCAGGGCCAGAGCACTTGCTCGGCGATCGGGTCGCTGTAGTAGTACGCGACTGCGAACGCGGCGACGAGCACGACCGCGCTCCGCAATAGGCGCTTGCGCAGCTCCTCGAGGTGCTCCCCAAGGGTCATGCGCGATCCGTCGAGGCTGTCGTTGTCGTCGTCAGCCATGCGTCGAGACTGCGAGGCTACTGGTCCGCGGGCCGGCGACGCAGCCCCCGCTATGCAACACGGGATGCAACACGCTATGCAACACGGGATGCAACACGCTATGCAACACGGGATGCAACACGGGATGCAACACGGGATGCAACACGGGATGCAACACGGGATGCAACACGGGCGGGCGCTGTGCGTGCCCGCCCGTGCCCACCCGCCCGTGCCCAATAGTGAGAAGCGCCCGACCGGCTTGGCGCTGCTGCACTAGAACCGGAAGTACTGGCGCAGATCCTTGAGCTGCACGATCTGCACGCCGCTCGCCAGCGCGTCCTTGTACACAGGGAGATCCGAAGGCGCGACCGGCGTTTCGAGCGGTTGACCGTTTTCATCGACGTACATCTCGGCGCCGACGATCAGGAAGTCGATCGAATCGTCGAGCGACTTCCGCACGGTCACGCCCATGTTCTTAAGCAGCGCCTTGAGCTCGGCTTCGTTGACGCCGCCGGAGAACCGGCCGACCAGCACAGCGTCCCGTTCACCCGTCGGGTCGAACAGCGGGTTGAAGACGACGTCGCCCACGACCGGCGGATCGAACGGATCGCGCTGGTCGAGGAAGGCGACTTCCGCCATGTCGGGTTCGACGCGCGTGACTTCCGCCCACGACTTGACCGTCTTCGTCCCCGAGGAACCGCCCGCGACGACGCGGAAGCGCGTGCCAACAGCCAAACGGTTCTTGGAGCCGAGGCTGATCCAGCCCAGGCCGAGGTCCTGCGACACGCCGAGCACGTGGCCGTCCGCGGCTTCGGGCTCCTTGACGAATGGGTTGAGCTTGCGGCCTTGCTCGTCGAGGCGCGTGCGCAGCGACTCCTTCTCGCGCTCATACTGCCGCTTGGAATCCTCGATCGTGGTCTGCGCCGTGCGCCACTTCACGTCGCGGTCCTTGAGGCCGTCGCGCGCTTCGGCGAGCTGGCGTTCGAGGTCCGACTGCATGTCGGTCTTGGCTTGCTCGGTGTCCGCCAGCTGGCTGCGCAGCGAGGCCAGCTCCTTCGCGCCGGCCTCGTTGAGGTCGCGCATGTTCTTGGTCAGCTCGTCGTTCTTCGTCTGCAGGCCGGCGATCTGCGTGGTGACGTCCGCGACCTTGCCCTTCTGCGCGGCGTAGGCCTGGATGATGACCGGCATCGCCTTCTGGTAGGTCGTGATGCTCGGATCGATGTCGGGGAACGTCGCGCGCAGGGTGTTGAGACCCTCGGTGAGCGCGGTCATTTCTGTGCGCGATTGGCCCTGCGACTCGTCGTAGTAGCCGATGACCTTCGACATGCTCTGGACCTGGGTGAGCTGCTCGGTCAGGCGCTTCTCGTAGTCAACGGCCTTCGCTTCGGCGTTGTCGGCGCGGAGCGTCACATTGGTGACCTCCTGGCTGACCAGGAAGAACATCACGGCCACCACGAGGAACGCGACCAGACTGCCGATCATCCAGACGACGCTGACTTTGGCGGCACCACGTTCGGAACGGTTCATCATCCTGAATCCTCTTGTCGTACTGGCTCGATCGGACCCGCGGGGAGCTGCGGCGGACCACTCGCGATCGTGTTGCACACTGCCGCAGGTCGCCGGTTGGCCGTCAATAAAGGGGCATGGTGATACCGCACGGCCCCGTTCGCCGGCAAGCGAATTCGACGCCCTTGAAGTGCCGCCCCATCGACCTAACCTGTGCTGGCATCGGGGACACCGCCGCGCGACATCAGGCGCGCACTACCCCACTTCCAGCCCGCGGTTTCGGGCTGGTTACGCATGCGACGAGCGACCGAGAGCCATGTGATCGGCGTGCTGGGTGGCGTGGCCTCGGGCAAGTCGGCCGTGGCGCGCGCGCTGGCCGGGCCGGACGGGGTCGTGATCGATGCCGACCGGCTCGCGCGCGAGGTCCTCGACGCACCCGAGGTCCATACAGCGCTGAGGACGGCGTTCGGCCCGGGCGTGTTCGGGCAGGGCGGACGCCTCGACCGCGAGCGACTGGCCGAGATCGTCTTCGGTTCGCGAGAGCAGCGCGCGGTGCTCGAAGGCTTTACCCACCCTTTGATCCGTGACAGGATACGCGCGCAGTTGGATGCCGCGCGCGAGCGTGGTGTCCCGCGTATCGTGCTGGACGTTCCGCTCCTCCTGGAGCACGAAGCACAGCACGGGCTCGCCGCCGAGTGCCGGACGCTGGTTTTCGTCGACGCCGACGCGCGCCTGCGCGATGCGCGCGCGGTCGCAAGCCGCGGCTGGCAGCCGGGTGAGGTATCGCGTCGCGAGGCGACGCAGATGCCGCTCGAACAAAAGCGCGCGCGCGCCGACCACGTGATCGTGAACGAAGGCAACCTCTCCGAGCTCGAAGCAGCGGCTCAGCAAATCCTGTCCGAGCGCTGACCCGGCCCTTCCCAAGTCCTCATCCCCCGCTCCGCGAGACGAAATTCGAAACCGATGGGTCCTCCGAACCAGCAGAAGAAACGCTTCAAGCACAAGTTCCACAACCGCGGACAAAACTTCGGCGGCGGCGGAGGAGGCGGAGGCGGCGGAGGGGACAAAGGCATGGTCCGGCCGCACCGCGTCCACCACGCGCAGACCACGGGACTCGAGACCGTTCCGATCGAAACCGCGGCGCTCCCCGTCGACCTCTCGCCGGAAGAGCTCGCAGCGCTCGATCAGACGCTGGCGCCGCTCCCGAAGCGCTCGAAGCCGAAGACGGTTCTGCACACCGCGCTGCAAGCGATGAACTTGGCCGACCTGCACGCAGCGGCGGACGAAGAGAAGGTGGAGAGCCTGCAGAGCCGCACGCGCCGCGACCTGATCTTCGAGATCACGCGCCAGCGTTTGATGAACCGGACCGCGGTGCTCGTCGAAGGTTGCGTCGAGATCCAGGAAGGCCACATGTTCCTGCGCTCGAAGCTCTACGACTACATGCCGGCCGCCGACGACATCTTCGTGCCGCCGTCGGTCGCGAAGAGCTACGCGCTCGTGCCCGGGATGACGGTCAAAGGCAACCTGCGCGCACCGCGCGAAGGTGAACGCTACTTCGCATTGATCGAGATCAACTCGATCGACGAGCATCCGCCGGAGGAAGCGAAGACGCGCGCGCCGTTCAAGGAGCTCGTGCCGCTGTACCCCGAGCAACGCATCATCCTGGAAGGGTCCGACAAGAACCCGATCGAGATGCGCATCGTCGACCTGATCACGCCGATCGGTCGCGGGCAGCGCGGCTTGATCGTCGCGCCGCCGCGGACGGGCAAGACGGTGCTGCTCCAGATGCTGGCGAGCTCGATCGTCAAGAACGCGCCCGACGCGACGCTGATCATCCTGCTCGTCGACGAGCGCCCGGAAGAAGTCACCGACTTCGAGCGCATGCTGCCGGAGGGCAAGCGCGAGATCGTGAGCTCGACGTTCGACGAGCCCGCCGCGCGTCACCTGCAAGTCGCCAACATGGTGATGCAGAAGGCCAAGTGCCTCGTCGAAGCCGGCGAGGACGTCGTGATCCTGCTCGACTCGATTACCCGACTTGCGCGCGCGAGCAACGTCGAGGCGCCGAGCAACGGCAAGCTCTTGTCGGGTGGTATGGACGCGACGGCGCTGCAGTTCCCCAAGCGCTTCTTCGGCGCGGCGCGCAAGATCGAAGGCGGCGGATCGCTGACGATCCTCGCCACGGCGCTGATCGAGACCGGCTCGAAGATGGACGATCTGATCTTCGAGGAGTTCAAAGGCACGGGCAACATGGAGCTCGTGCTCGAGCGCCGTCTCTCCGACCGGCGCATCTATCCCGCGATCGACATCAATCGCTCGGGTACGCGCAAGGAAGAGCTGCTCTTCACGCCCGAAGAGATCAAGCGCATCTGGATGCTGCGCAAGGTGCTCAACGAGATGGATCCCGTCGAGTCGATGGAGATGCTGCTCCAGAAGATGAAGAAGACGCGCGTCAACGCGGAGTTCTT
>JANOFY010000330.1:0-7203 GCA_031413895.1 Planctomycetota bacterium
CCCCCCCCCCCCCCCCCCCGCCACGGCCCCGGGGGCCTTTTCCGGCCCCCCCGCGCCCCCCCCCACCCGGCCGGGCCCGCGCCCCACCCCCGTGCCCCCTCCCACCCCCGGGGCGCCCCCCGCCCACGCCGCCTCGCGATCGGAGACCGTCGCGGTCAAGTGACCAGTCGAGGGATCGTGCGCACGGTCGTGCAGCAGACTGCGAAAGTCCCCCGAGTGATCCAGGTCGTCACCGAACCACGACCTCGCAAGCGGCTGCGGCTGCGCCATGCCGACGAGGCTCCACTCGTAGCACCATCGCGAATCGATCACGCAGAAGCCGCGCTGCAGGCCGCCCGACGCGTACACGAGTTCGCGCGCGGGCGTCGTCGATCCGCTCAGCGCGCCGTACTGCGACACGCCGTGCATGCCGCGCGGCTTCTCGAGGCCTTCCATCTCGAGCAGCGTCGGCGCGAGGTCCATCAAGCTCGTGAGCGAGTTCGTCGTGCCGCCGCGCGCGAGACCGAGCCGCGCCGCAGGCCGCACGATGAGCGGCACGTGCAGGTCGGCGTCCGACAACGTGCCGCTGTCGAGCACGAGTCCGGATTCGCCGAAGCCCATGCCGTATGTCCCGACGATCACGACGGTCGTGTTCTCGAGTCGACCCGTGCGACCGAGTTGAATGAAGAGCCGTTCGAGGCGGTTGTCGAGCTGTCTTATGGACCCGTCGTAGCGCGCCTCGTACTCCCCCATCGACCGCGTGCCGCCCGACCAGCGCGATTGCGGCACCGCGAAGAACACGCGGTCCGCTTCGGCGACCGGTGGAACAGCCGACAGCTCCGGACGCGGCGCAAAGTACGTGTCGCCCGTCGCATCGGGTGTCGTGAGGCGCCACACGCGCTCGAGATCGTTGAAGTGCACGTACGCGAACCAATCGCGACTCACGTCGTGCCCGGACAGCCAGCGCAGAAAGCGCGCCGCCACTTCGTCGAAGCGATAGATCTCCGCTTCGGGCGACGTCTCGAAGCGCGCCTCGTGGAACTCTTGGAATCCGGCGCCGAACCCACGCACCGGCGCCAGCCACGGGTGATCGACGAACGCACCGGTGACGAATCCGTTCGCGAGCAGCTCCTGCGCCAAGCGCGGAACGGCGTCGGGGATGTACCAGCGCGTCAGCAACGGACCTTGCAATCCCGCGCCCGACGGCTCACGGAACGCGATCTTCGGATCGCAACCGGTGAGCAGCGTCGCGTGCGCCGGCATCACCTCGGGCGACGTCGTGTACGCGGACGAGAACGTCGTGCCCTGGCGCGCGAGGTGATCGATCGTCGGCGTCGTCGGCCGGTCGTAGCCGTACGCGCTCACGTGATCGACGCGGAGCGAGTCGATCGCGATGACGAGCACACCCTTGCCGGGTTTTTCGCCGTGCGGCTCCGAGCAAGCTGCGAGCGCACTCGCGCCGAGGAACAGAAGGAACGCGCAGGCCGAGCGAGTCATGTCGTGCGCGAGAGCATCGTCGAGCGCGCGCGCCGGTACAAGGGCAGTGCTCGATCGCTGAGTCAGCGATCCAGCGCGAACACCGCGCGACTCTCGACCCAGCCGACCGCGCCGGCGCCGAGTTCCACCTTCGTCCAGTCGGGCAGGGTGTCGAGCCGCCGGACCTCGTCGCCCGGCGTGACCTCCGCGATCACAGCCGCGTCGGCGCGCGGCTCGCTCTTCACGGCGAGTTTCTGCTCCTGGATCGCGAGCATCACGTCGCCGTGATCGCGCGCAAGGCTGAAACCGAGCGGCACGAAGCTCACGCCGATCGCGAGAACGCCCACGAAGGCGAGCCGGCGCCACAGCCGGCCGCCGCGCAGCGCCTCCATCGCGAGCACACCGGCCCACGCGAGCACCACCGCGAGCACGAGCCATTCGCTCTCCGCGAGCGTCAGCGACGAGAACAGCCGGTGTGCGGTCGCGGACAAGTCGCCGCGATCGGCCGGCTCGAGCTTCGCCGCGCTGCGCGCGTGCTCGAGGTTCTGCCACGTCTCCGCGTCGCGTGGACGCAGTCGCAGCGCGGCCGTGTACCACCCGACGGCTTCAAGCGTCTGGCCCGCGCGAAACGCCGTGTTGCCGAGGTTGTACAAAATGCGCGCGCGCTCGGACGGCGCGTTCGGGCCGCCCTCGTTCTCGAGCACAGCCAGCCACGAACCCTTCGCGTTCGTCCAGTCGCCCTGCCGGTACGCGGCCTGGGCCGCGGCCTCGTCGCCGGCGCGATCGCGCGCGTGACTCGGCGCAATCGCGATCACGGTGAGTACCGCGATCACCCATCCGATCTTGCGCAGGCTCGCGAGCATCACAGTCCCCCCTCCATGCAGCGGTCCGCGACACCGACGATGTGCCCGGCGCCGAGCGCCTCGTCGCGGCCGGCGTACGTGCGCTGGTCGAGGTCGGAGAGGAGCGCATCGAGATCGCGCGCCGCATCCTCGGCGAACGCACCGGCGTGCTCGTGCGCCCAGCGCACGGCGTCGCGACCGATCCACGCTTGCGCACTCTCGCCGCTGCGCGCGGCGAGGAACTGCTGCAGCGCGCGCGCCTCTTGGCTCGCCGATCCGGCGCCGGCGAGATCGCGCACGAGCCGCTTGCGAGCCGCACGTCGCGCGCGTGCACGCGGCGCGTCCGGATCGCCGCGCCGGCGCACGAGCGTGCGCCCGAGCAGCCACGAGATCACGACGGCGAGCAGCGCGCCGAAGAGCGCGCCGAGGCCCGGGCGGAGCGACGGCCCGGCGCTCGGCTCTGCGCTCGTCTGAATGTCGCGGATGTCGAACGTCGTCGTGCTCACTCCCGGCGCGGCGCCGAGCGACGCGGCCTTCGTGAGCGCGCGCACGCGAATCGGAATCGGCTCGGTCGCGACGACCGTGTAGGCCTTGCGCACGGGATCGTAGACGGACAGCGGCAGCGGCGGGATCGCGCTCACTTGCGGCGTGATCGGCGCCAGGTCGTACACGACGGTGCGCCGCTCCGCCGTCTTGCGGTCGGTCTTGCCGAAGAACCGGAAGTCCTTGAACGCGTCCATGCGCGACGGGTCCGGCGGATCGAAGAACTCGAGGTTCCCTTCGCCCGTCCACGTCACCGAGAACTTGATCGAGTCGCCCGCGTCGACGTCGCGGCGATCAGGCGTCGCGGATGCGCTGATCGTTCCCACCGCGCCCGTGTACTCGAGCGGCCGGCCTTCCTCGGGCAGACGCTGCACCTGGATGTCGAACGCGGGGAAGCGCTTGAAGTACGTCCGCGATTCGCGCGAGCGCTGGTTGAAGATGGAATCGTTGACCTGGCCGAACTCGAAGTGGCTCGTCGAGAACTCGAGCTTGCCGGGCCGCGTCGGCAAGTAGCGCTTCTTCACCTCGAGCAGCTGGAACTTGCGCCCGTTGATCGTCGTTTCCGCCAGTCGCTCCGCGCGAATGCGGTCGTTCTTGTTCAAGCTGAGCTCGATGAGGCTCGGCGACTGCGCGAGCGACTGCGTGTCGAGCTCGAGGAGACCCGGCAGCGCGCCGAGCCACGGAAGCGAAAGGTTCGCGTAGTTGATGCCGCCGTCGATGCCGGTGTCCCAACCGAATCGCAGCGTGAGCGAGAACGGTTGCCCCTCGACGATCTGCTTGGGCGCCTCGATCGTGAACGAGCCGAGCTCCTCGCCTTGCATGTCCTCCACCACTTTGAGCTCGACGGGGCGCGTCACGAGTTCGGCACCGTCGGCGTTCACGGTGACCGCGGGGATCGTGTACTCGCCCTTCGCGCTCACTTGGATCGGCACGCCCCACGTGATCCGGCGCGAGCGCGAGCGCTTGCCGTTGACGAACAGCTCTTCGACGGCGACGGACGGACCGCTGATCGCACCGAAGCGCAGGCCGGTGACCGTCGGGATCGACACGACGCTCGCGTTCTGCGCGCCGGAGACCTCGATGACCAAGGTGACTTCGCCGCCGAGCTTCACGACTCCCGTCGTGAGCCGTGCGTTCACTTGCGCGCCGGATTGACGCTGCGCCGTCGCGACGCCCGCGGCGAGCGTGAGCGCGAATACACAGACGGCGATCGTCCAACGAAGAGCGTTCATCACCAATCCTTCTTCGCTTTGGCGCGCCGCGACTGCCGCATCTGCGCCTTCAGCTTGTCGTACTCTTCCTCGTGCTGCTTCAGGACGTCGAGGAGACGCATCATTTCTTCCTTGGTGAGCAGCTTCTCGAGCGACTCCTCTGACGGCTGCGGCTCCGGCTTCTGCTCCTCTGGCTTCTCGTCCTTCGACTGTTCCGCGTCCTCGGGCTTGGGCGGCTCTTCCTGATCCTTCTTGTCGTTCTCGGACTTCTCGTCGTCCTTCGGATCCTGCTTCTCGGAATCGTCGGGCTTCTGCTCTTGCTCCTTCTCGTCGTCCTTTTTCTGATCGCTCGGATTCTTCTTCTCGTCCTTTTCCTTCTCGTCTTTCTCGTCCTGCTTCTCTTGCTCGTCTTTCTTCTTCTGCTCCTCGCGCTTCTTCTGGATCTCGTCGAGCTCCTTCAGCCGGCGCTGCACGAGCTCGATGTTCGCGCGCGTGTCGGCGTCGTCCCATTGCGCGCGCACGCGCTCGACGAGGTGCGTCTTGGCGCGCAGGTACGCCGCGCGCGCGAGATCGAGCGGGTCCGGCGGAGGCGGTGCGCCTGGGGCGGCTGCGGGAGGCGCGGGCGGCGCCGCCTGTCCGCCTTGAAGCTCGGGAATCTTCGCGCGCTGCTCTTCTCCATCGAGGAGCGCGTTCACTCCGAGGTTGTAAATCGATGCCAAGCGCACATCGCCTGGGCCCGCGAGGCTGCGCGCCGACTGAAACACGGGTTCGGCGCGCGCGCGATCGCCGGCGGTCGATGCGACGACGCCCTCGGCGTAGTGCACGGCCGCGCGTTCCTCAGGCGAAAGACCGGACACTCCCAGCCAGTCGAACGCCGGTGTCGCCGCTTCGACGACGCGCTTCATCCCGCCCGCTTCCGCACGCTGACGCTCGCGCCACGCGTCGAATCGCGTCGGTGCGAGCAAGCGACCGCAGAGTGCGTACGCTTCGTCGAACTTCTTCGCTCCGGATAGACCGCGCACTTCGTCGAGACCCTCTGCGAGGCTCTTGTCGTACGGCTCGAACGCGGGCGTCTCCGGAGGCGCTTCAGCGGACGGAGCCGCCGGAATCTGCAGCGCTGCGAGGACGAACCACATCGCGATCGCGTTCATGCGGCACCTCGGCGCTCTTCGGCGCGCGCACGCGTACGTTCGCTCGGGCGACGCTCACGGAGCACCGACTCCGAGAGCATGCACGCCGCCGCGAGCACGAGGGGCCACTGGTAGCGATCGTGCGGAATGCGCTCCTTGCCCGCGAAGAGCTCTCGCGCCTCGAGGCGCGAGATGCGCTTCTCGTACAGCTCCTCGAGCGGGATCGGCGAAGCTTCGGCCGACAAGTACGCGCCGCCGGTCTCCTCCGCGATGCGCGTCAAGCTCTCGGAGCCCAGGCGCGACACGACCTCCTGGCCCGCTTCGTCCTTCACGAAGCCCCGGTTTCCATCCGGAATCTTGCCGCCGACCGCCGTCGCCATCCCGACGACGTAGATGCGGATGCCGCGCGCGCTGGCCTGCTTCGCGATCTCGAGGCCGTGGCCTTCGAGGTCCTCGCCGTCCGTCAGCACGATGATCGCTTCGTGCGCGCCCGTGCGTCCGTCGAACAGCTCGAGCGCGCGCGTCAGCGCGGCGCCAATGTCCGTGCCGCCGCGCATGTTGTCGTCGGGATTGAGCGTGTTCACGAAGGCCTTGAGCGTCTCGCGGTCGTGGCTGAGCGGCGCGACGTCGCGCACGTCGCCGGCGAACGCGCACAGTGCAGCGCGGTCTCCCTGGAGCTTGTCGAGCAGTCCGATGACCTCGCGGCGAGCGCGCGAGAGGCGATCGGGCTTCAGGTCCTGCACCAGCATGCTGCGCGACGTGTCGATGCAGATCACGATGTCGATGCCCCGTCGCTGCACGTCGCGCAGCGTGTAGCCGCGCACGGGACCGATCAGCGCCAGAGCACACAGACCGGCAGCCGACGCGGCGAGCACGACGCGCAGCCGCGCGCGGTTCCGGGAAAAGCGCGGCACGAAGCGCAGCTCCTGATGCGGATCGACGAGGCGCGCACGATCGCGAGCGCGCGCGCGCAAGCCGAGCACGCCGACGAGGAACAGCAGCGGACCGACGAGCACGGCGATGGCGAGCCACGGCCGCAGCAGATCGAAACCCAGCCAACCGTGCTCGTTCACGGCAGCCTCCGCAGCCACGTCGAAGCGAGCGACCAGGACAGCACGTACGCCGCTGTCCCCGCCGCGAGGAACCACAAGTAGAGATCGTACGTCTGGCTGTAGCGGTGCTCCTCGCGCTGCGTGCGCTCGAGCTTCTCGATCTGCACGTACACGTTCTCGAGCTCGGCCTTGTCTCGCGCGCGAAAAAAGAGGCCGCCGGTGACCTTGGCGATGTTCTCGAGGTCCCGCGAGTCGATCTCGCGCTCGCTGGGACGCGGATTGCCGAAGAAGTCGACCGTGTACACGAACCGTCCGGCGAACACGGTGTACACCTTGATCTTCGATTCGGCGGCGAGCTCCGCGGCGGCCGCCGGCGTGATCACGTCGATGTTGTTCTCGCCGTCGGTGAGCAGCACGACGACCTTCGACTTGGCCTCGGTCTCGCGCAGCACCGCGACCGCCTTCGAGAGTCCGATACCGATGCCCGTGCCGTCCTCGGCACGGTTCTCGACGGGCTTGAGTCCCGCGATGAAACCCGTGATCGCGTCGACGTCGAGCGTGAACGGGCACAAGAGCTGCGGATAGGCGGAGAACGTGATCAGCGCGACGTTGTCCGCGGCGCCTTCGCGATCGGTCATGCGGCGCACGGCGAAATCGCGCACCACTTCCTTCACCACTTCGAGCCGCGACTGACCCGGCGCGAGATCTTCGTGCTGCATCGAGCCCGATCGGTCGATCACGAGCGCGATGTCGACGCCTTCGGTATGCGTGCTGGTCTCGACGCTCCCGCGCAGCGGACGTGCGAGCGCGATGGCGACGAGCACGATCGCAGCCGTCTGCAAGCACGGCGCTATCCACGCGAGACGCTGCACGAGGCTCTTCGACTTCGGGCGCTCCGGCAGCGTCGGCACGCGGCCGCGCTCGCGGCCGGCGCGCGAGCGGCCGTACCACACGAAGAGCAACCCGACCG
>JANOFY010000331.1:0-5743 GCA_031413895.1 Planctomycetota bacterium
CGGCTCCTCGAAGGCGATGTCGCGAAGCGTCGCGCCGACGGCGCGATCTTCGACGTCCGCGACGCGGCCCTCGAGCAAGTCCGCTTCGACACGCACGAGATCGTGCACACGGGTCCGATCGTCGGCTCGCGCACGCGCTTCGCGCAAGGCGAGCCCGGTGAGATCGAGCGCGCGCTGCTCGCTCGTACAGGCATCGACGAAACGGCCTTCGCCCGCGCTGGAGCGAAGGGGAGCCGGCGCGCCGGCGTGCTGTGGATCGACGACTTGAAACTCGAAACGGTCGCGGGCGGACTGTCGTTCGAGTTCACGCTTCCCAAAGGAAGTTACGCCACGGTGCTCTTGCGCGAGTTCATGAAGCCGCACGACGAACTCGCGCTCGCACCGCTCGCCGAGGACGACTGACGCGCTAGCGCAGCTCGAACGTCAGCGACGCCCACAGGCTCTCCCAGTCGCTGGGATCTCCGGCGGGAGCGCGGACCATGTGGACGACGCGCACGAGCCAAACGCCGTCCTTCGCGAGCGTGAACTTCGCTCGACCTTCGGCGTCCGTGCGAACGCGGACCTCCGCGGCCGGATCGCTCTCCGACATACAACCTACGAGCGCGCCCTCGAGCGGCTTGTCCTGGTACACAAGGCGCACGGAGAACGGATCGCCCGCGTGGAGCGTGTACGGGTTCTGCTCGGGCATGAGCTCGAGCGGAAAACCGAGCTTCGTTTCGTGAACGCGGCTCGCTGCATCGCCTGCGCCGACTTGGATCAGCGACTTGGCGCAGCGCGAGTAGCGCTCGCGGCCGGGCGCCTTGCCTTCGACGCGAACCCGTCGCAGCTCGATGATGCGCTCGAGGCCCTCCTCCGCGAGGTAGCTCTCGAACTTGTCGGCCGGGAGCTCGAGCGAGCTCGCGCGGCTGCGGTAGCCGATCCACGCGAGTCCCGGTGCGGCGGGGCTCCAGTAGCCGGCCGGCGCTTTTCCGTCGACGCCCACGATCGGCGTCGACTCGGCACCGCCCGCGCGCACGAAGAAGCGCTCGATGCGATCGGGATTGCGCGCGACCGGTTCGCCACGAAAACCTTCGCCGACGCGCAGATCGATCGAAACGCGCGCGTCCGGCGCGGGACGGAAGCTCGACGGATGGATCCAGAAGTCATGGGCGCGCGCGCGTCCCGTGAGCGCCGCCGCAAACGTGAGCAGCGTCAACGCGAGTCGTGACGCGGCCGCCAAAGTGAGAGCTGAGTTCGACATGGGTGCGAAGGAATCAGGGAAACAGATCGTCGAACGCGCCCTCGTCCTCCGAGAACGAGAAGCTCGTGCCGTTGATCTCGACAGGGTCGGTGTTGTCCGCCGTGTCGCTGATCAAACCGAGCACGAAAGCGTCGGAGCTCGCGCCACCGCCGTCATCGTCGTCCGAGTCGCTCGAGCACGCGAGCGTCGAGAGCACGATCAGCGCGACCGTCAATCCCGTTTGAATGTGTCGTTTCATCGTGACCTCTAGTTCGCGTTCGGCGAACCCGGCAGCGGGAGCTTGAGGTACGGGAACGTCGCATCGAAGAACGTCTGATCGACGATCGCGCCGTCGGTGTAGAGGAGCTGACCGTCGGGCGCGTCACCTGCACCGAGGAGCTTCCCCATCACGACGCGCAGCGCGATGTCCACCACGTCGTCGCCCGGCCGCCGTCCGTTGGGGAAACCGGCGCTGTCTCCGCCGATCACGCCCAAGTTGTCTTGCCCCGCCGCCGGTGTCGCCGCCGTCGTCGTGTTGAGGCGCAGCATCTCGCACGCCGTCGTCGTCTCGTTGAGCGTTGGAATCCCCGTCAAGAAGACCTGGATCAAGTCGCTGCGCGGGAACAACGTCGGCGCGGCCACCGGAAACAGCGCGTCGAGGAGCGCCGGCAGCGTCGGGTGCGTCACGTAGTCGAGGAACTGACCGTCGTCCTTCGGCTCGCTGGCATTGAACCGGTCCTTGTCTTTGAGGCCGATCACGAGCTCGTTGACGAGCGGCATGCCGAGGCGCGACACCTGCGTCCAGGCTCCGCCCTCGACAGTGACGTTGTTATCGGCCGCCGACAGCGGGAATGGGTTGAGCACGCGGGCCTGACGCAGGCTCGCGCTCGTCCAACCGCCGATGACCGAGCTCGTCGACGTCAAGAAGTCGATCGGGACTTCGAGCACGATCGACGTCACGTTCGCGTCGGCGAGGTCGTCGACCTCGCCCGCGGGATCGCCGAGCGGGTTCAGATTGACGAGGTCGAACGTCTCGCCGAGGTTGACGACGAACGGGTCCTTGCGCTGACCGACGAACATGCGGCCTTCGCTCCCGTTCGGCAGCGCGATCGTATACACGTGCGTGGCCGCGTAAGCCGCGTAATCGGGCAGCGACTTGTTCCCGATGTTGTCGACCGGCTTGACAAAGCTCGACTCCGCCGTGTCGGCGTTCGTGATGGTCTGCACGACACCCGTGCGACGGTCGCCAAAGACGACTTTCACGCCGTAGCTCTCGCGCGAGTTCAGATTGCTGACATCGCCGGCCGTGATGGCGCCGACGTTGATCAGCGGAACCGACACGGTCTTCTGATTGCCGATCGGTCCTATTTGAAGCGCCACGTCCTGAATCGTCGTCGTGAATCGAAACTGGAACGTGACGTCCTCGAGCGCGTCGCCGTCGCTGTCGACATGGATCTCGTACAGCGCCTCGGGGTCGAGCGAGAAGTAGTTCGGGCCGCCGTACGGATCCTGCAGCGGCAGATAGTTCGCGATCAACGTGACGTAGTCCTCACGACCGGTCTCGTAGCTCCGGAACATGTAGAAGTCGGTCGCGTCGACCTTGGGCTGTTTCGTGATATACGGGCCCTCGCGATGGCTCGACGCCAGTGCGGGGAGCACGAGCAGCGACGCGGTGAGGGTGCGTGTGAAGGTTCGTTGGTTCATGAGTTCGCGTCTCCTGTGAGCGGGTCCGAGGTCGATACGCCGCCCGGGCGCCGCTGGACTTGTGGCACACGATTTTTTTTTCGAAGGGCCTGCTCTGGCGCGCAAGGCGCGTCCGGGGTACGAATCGCTCAGTACGGACCTCGCGGATCGCCCCCCCCTTTCGATTTATCGGGTCGCGCGACATCCGCTGGGCTCGATCGTTCCGTACGTCGCACGATGGAGGTCCTTGTGATTCGAGGGAGCGGCGCTCGCCAGCACGCCGGCAATTCGGACGCGCTGGTCGCGCTCGTGACGCGGGTCGCGGAGGGCGACGAGGGTGCGCTACGCTCGCTGTACGACGCGACGAGCGCGCAAGTCTTCGGCACGTGCCTCTCGATCTTGCGCGACCGTGGAGCGGCTGAGGAAGCGCTCGTCGAGGTGTTCGCGCAGGTCTGGCGCCAAGCGGAGCGCTACGACCCCGCGCGAGGATCGGTGTCCAGCTGGATCGCGACGCTAGCGCGCACGCGCGCCATCGATCTCTCGCGCACTCGCGAGCGCCAGAACGTCGGACGTACGCCGCTCGACGCCGCGCACCTCGAGTTCGTCGCCGATCCAACGCCGACGCCGGACGAAGCGTCTTTCCAGAGCGAGCGTGCGGCGCGCGTGCGCACAGCGCTCGAAGCGCTGCCCATCGATCAACGGCGCGCGGTCGAAGCCGCTTTCTTCCGCGGCCTTTCGCACAGCGAGGTCGCGGAGTGGCTGGGACTGCCGCTCGGCACCGTCAAGACGCGCATCCGCTCGGGACTCTCCGCGCTGCGCCGAGCTCTGGCTTCCACGGAGAGCGAGTTCTCATGAACCCCCACGACTTCCTCGACGACGATCTGCGCGACCACGCTGTGCGGCATGCGCTCGGCTCGCTCTCCGAACCCGAGGCGCGCGCGTACCGCGTGCACCTCACACACTGCGACGTGTGCCGCGCGGAAGCGGAGTCGCTCGCCGAAGTGACGCGCGATCTCGTGCTGCTCGCGCCGTCGGAGGCTCCCCGGCCGGAGCTCTGGGATCGCGTGTTGAAACGGATCAAGCCCCCGCACGCCGCTCCCGACGGGCACAGTCCGATCCAAGTGTGGAAGGACTGGGCACCCGGGGCTCCGGGGGCTCCCGCGGCGGACGATGCGGGACTCACCTACGTGCCCGGTGATGGAGAGCCGTTCCAGTCGACCGGCGCGCCGGGAGTCGACGTGCGACGACTCTTCGTCGACCACGAGGAGCGGCGCGTCACGTTGCTCGTCCGCATGGCCGCGGGCAGCTCGTACCCGGCGCACGAGCACGCCGCGCACGAGGAGTGCTACGTCCTCCACGGCGACTTGCGCGTCGGTGACGTCCACATGCACGCCGGCGATTTCCAGCGCGCGGAAGCCGGGAGCGTGCACGGCACGCAGTCGACCGACGAGGGCTGCGTGCTCATGATCGTGTCGTCGCTCGACGATCGCTTCGTGTGCTGAGGTCCGCGGAGCGGCGAGGCTGACCGTTCCGATTCTAAGGTTGCCGTCTAGTCGGCTCGTCCCACTCGGCAGGTTCGAACTGCAGGATGAGATCGCGATCGGCCTGGTCCAACACCACGCCAACTTCGAAGTGAAAGTGTTGGCCAACACTCTCCTCGGTGGCCAATCCGAGAAGAATCGAGGCGAAGTACGCGAGACCCTCGGCATTTCCACTCAACTTGACACTGCGTCCGTCGTCGCAGTCCCGCAGAGTTGCAAACAGCCGACACGGCGTCTCGGCGACGATCTTCTGGCCTACGACTTCAAGCCGTCCGCTGATCTCCTTCAACTCTCGACGCAGATCTGCTCTCATTTTTCCTCCGGGAGGAAGACGTGGCTGAGCTTGCCCATCTCAGGAACAAGCGGCTCCTCTCCGTCGCGGACGCGCGCGCTCACGCACCTCGATCGCGATGTCGCGTCACAGCTTGTACTCCTTGATCTTGCGGTACAGCGTGCGCTCGCCGATGCCGAGCACGCCTGCGGTCTTCTCGCGGTTGCCGCCGAAGAGCTTCAGCGTCTCGCGCACGAGATCGGCTTCGACTTCGGCGAGCGAGCGACCTGCGAGCTGATAACTACCGGACTTGTTCGACGTCGCGGCGTGCTCGGGCCGCACCTCGGTCGGGATGTCGTCTGCCGTCAGCACGTCGCCGCGCGCGAGCAGCACCATGTTCTCGAGCACGTTGCGCAGCTCGCGCACGTTGCCCGGCCAGCCGTAGCGGACCAGCAGCGTCCGCGCCTCGGGCGTGAGGCCGCGCACCTTGCGGCCGTGTTGTGCAGCGAGCTCGCCGATGAAGTGGTCCATAAGAAGCGGCAAGTCGCCGGTGCGTTCGCGCAGCGGCGGCAAATCGATCATCACGACCTGGAGTCGATACAGGAGGTCCTCGCGAAACTTCCCTTCGCGCACCATCGACTTGAGATCGCGGTTCGTCGCCGAGATCACGCGGATGTCGACCTTCTGCACTTGGTTGCCGCCGACGGGCTGGACCTCGCGCGTTTCCAATACGCGCAGGAGCTTCGCCTGCGTCGCGAGCGGCATGTCGCCGACCTCGTCGAGGAACAGCGTGCCGGAATCCGCGTACACGATCCGGCCTTCCTTGTGCGCGACGGCGCCCGTGAACGCTCCTTTGACGTGGCCGAAGAGCTCGGACTCGATCAATCCCTCGCTCAGCGCGGCGCAGTTCACCGCGACGAACGGCTGCTTCGCGCGCGGCGAATTGGTGTGGATCGCCCTGGCGACGAGCTCCTTGCCCGTGCCGCTCTCGCCTTGGATGAGCACCGTGACGCTCGTCGGGCTCACCTG
>JANOFY010000332.1:0-3663 GCA_031413895.1 Planctomycetota bacterium
CACCGCGCAGATGGAGCCGCACCGGCCAGGTGGCCAGGCCGCGCCTCACGGCCACGACCGCCGCGGCGCACGCGCCGCTTCCGCACGCCGCGGTTTCACCGACGCCGCGTTCCCACACGCGCAGGTGGAGCGCGTCGTCGCGCCGCGCGAGGAATTCGACGTTCGTTCCTTCCGGAAACGCGCGATGGCGTTCGAGCCGCGCCCCGAGCGACGCAACCGGCTCCGTCCGCTCGTCCGGGACCACGAGCACGCAGTGCGGGTTTCCGACATCGACTCGGGCGACGACGTGACCATCGATCGATTCCTCGGACGCGAGCACGCGCACGTCGCCCATATGCACACGCGCGCGCACGACCAGGCCGTTCATGCGCTCGACGAACGTGGCGCACGGTCGTGCGTCGGTTTCGATCACGAATCGGTCGCTGGCCACATGTCCGCGATCCGCAACGAGCTTCGCCACGCAGCGCAGGCCGTTCCCGCAGGTCCGTGGTCGGCTGCCGTCCGCGTTGTAGACCTCCATCGCGCAGTCGCCCCCGCGACGACTGCGCCGCACGAGCAGCAAGCCGTCGGGCTTGGGCTCGAGGCCTCCGTTGGCGACCGGCCCGCACAATACGCGCGCAAGCGCACCGGGGTCTTCGGGCAGCGGATCCACGAAACCGTCGACGACCGCAAACAAGTTCCCGGTGCCCGACAGAAGCGTGTAGCGAATCGATGTCGCGGCACTCATGGCGAGCTCGCTCGAATTCGTTGCGTGTTCTTGAAGTGCAGTTTCGCCACGCGACCCAGCGCCTCGCGGCCGTGCAGCATCACGAAGCGTTCGGCCGCGCGGTCCGTCGGAGGACCGGCGCCCTTGTGCAGATCGACGCCGAACTCCTCCGACAACGCGCGCAGCGCCACGAGGTATTCCTCGCGCGCGATGATGCTCGCCGCGGCGACGGCGGGTTCGGACTCCGCGCGCGTGCGTTGCTCGAGGTGGATATCGAGCCCGACGACGCGCTTCTGCATCACGCGCTCGTTCGCGAACTGGTCGACGAGCACGTGGATGCCGGGCCGCGCGAGCTTGCGGATCACCTCGCCGTGCAGGTCGGCGAGCATGTCGTTCAATTGCCCCGGCCGCTGCCACGTAGCGTTGTACTGGGGTGGATCGAGCCGCGCGATCGCGTGCGGGAACTGCGTGCGCAATGCGGCGCCCATGCGCAGGGCGGTGTCATCGCTGAGCTCCTTGCTGTCGCGCACACCGGCCGCGCGCAATTTCGAGCGCTCATCGGCCTCCGCTCGTACGCCGACGACGACGAGCGGTCCGAAGTAGTCGCCCTTGCCACACTCGTCGCTGCCTACGAGCGGGCCATTGAACGCGTCTTGGCGCCGAGCAGGCTTGGCCTCCGCGACACGGCCGGTGTAGCGCTCCGCGAAAAGACCGGGCTCCTCGCCCTGGATCACGAACTTGCCCGAGGCGTACAGCGTCGCGACGACGCCCTCGCCTTTGACGCTGAACAGAGCGTGAGGCACGCTCTTGTGCTCGAAGTCTCCCGCCTCGATGCGACCGCGAAGCGCATCGCGCTCGGACGGAGGGATGACGAGGACCAACGTCGATTGCACCACGTGAAGATTCTCGCACGCACAGCTCGGCGGAGGAAGCGCGCGCGGCACACGCGCGTTCGCTGAGCGATGTCCATTTCGGATGCATCGTTCGACACGGGGCTGCGGCCGGAGGAGCTCGATCCCGCGCGCCCGCGTCCAGTGGAAACGCCGTGGGGCTCGATCGCGCTCTACTCGTGTAAGCGCGGCTTGCTCGCGGCGCAGAGCTTTTGCCCGCATCTCCAGGGTCCGCTGTTTCAAGGCACCGTGTCGGCTGAAGAGGTCACGTGCCCTTGGCATCTGTGGCGCTTCTCGCTCCGCACCGGAGAGCGTCTCGATCTCGCCGGAAAGCTGGCGGCGCGGAGAGACGCGCTGCTCATTTGCGATGTCCTGATAGGTGCGCGCGGAACGATCGTGCTCGCCGAGCCGCATCGAAACGGCGTACCGGGACGAGCCGAGTGACTTGGCGTTTCGTTCGTTGCGGTGGCGCGATCGATCGCGTCTGCGCAACCGAGGTCGCATCGAAGTCCGACTCCTCGGGCACTGAGCACGTCGAGCAACGGAACGGCAGCTCGAGGGACCGGCCAGTCCCGGATCGGCAAGCGCGTCGTTGGATACAGCCGTCAAACGACCCGCGGGACTCGGAACGCGGCATCAAAGAATGGCATCCTTAGAAAGCACTGCACGTCCGACGTGCCGTCACACAGCTCGCCGCTAGAATGCCCGCGCCGATCCCCACGGCGCGTGCGCACTCTCGAACCCAACACACGGAGCTCCCTTGGCCAAGATCCAGAACTCGATCCTCGACACGATCGGCAACACGCCCCTGGTGCGCCTCCGCAACATCGGCCGTGACACCGGATGCGAGATGCTCGCGAAGTGCGAATTCTTGAACGCGGGCGGTTCGATCAAGGACCGCATCGGAAAGCGCATGGTCGAGGAAGCGCAGAAGAAGGGGCGCATCCGTCCGGGCGACACGTTGATCGAACCGACGAGCGGAAACACCGGCATCGGGATGGCCCTCGCCGCGGCCGTGTACGGCTATCGGATGGTGATCACGATGCCGGAGAAGATGAGCCGCGAGAAGCAGGTCGTGCTCGAGGCGCTCGGCGCGGAGATCATCCGCACGCCGACGGAAGCTGCGTGGGACGCGCCCGAGAGTCACATCGGCGTCGCGAAGTCGCTCCAGAGCATCCTTCCGAACGCACACATCCTCGATCAGTACTCGAACCCCGACAATCCGCTCGCGCACTACCACGGCACCGCCGAGGAGATCCTCGAGCAGACGGACGGCAAGCTCGACATCTGCGTGATGACCGCAGGAACGGGTGGAACCATCGCGGGCGTCGGGCGCAAACTGAAGGAGAAGCTCCCGCACGTGCGCATCGTCGGTGTCGATCCGGTTGGTTCGATCCTCGCGGGCCCCGGACCGATCGCGAGCTACAAAGTCGAAGGCATCGGCTACGACTTCATTCCGGACGTTCTCGATCGATCGATCGTCGACGAATGGGTCAAGACCGAGGACCGCGAGTCGTTCCTGATGGCGCGGCGATTGATTCGTCAGGAGGGATTGCTGTGCGGCGGAAGCTCGGGTTCCGTGGTGTGGGCCGCCAAGCAGGTTGCACAGAGGGCCGGCCCCGGCAAGCGCATCGTCATGATCCTTCCCGATTCCGTCCGCAACTACATGACGAAGTTCATGGACGATCAATGGATGAAGGAGAACGGCTTCACCGAGAGCCGCTGGGAGACGAATCGCGTCGGCGACACGCTGCGCAGCCTGCCGCGACGCAAGACGATCACGGCGACGAGCGGCGACACGGTCGCGGATTCCGTGATGCTGATGAAGGAGCACGGGGTGAGCCAGCTCCCGGTCATCGATGACGGGCGCTTGGTCGGCATCGTCACCGAATCCGACCTGCTCACCAAGCTCGTCGACGGCCGCGCGACGCTCGCCAGCGCCATGGCTGAAGTGATGTTCCGCAATGTCACCACGGTCCGGACGAGCGACGACGCTTCGCAGCTGCTCGAGCTCTTCTCGAAGGGTCTCGTCGGACTCGTCGTCGACGACGCGGGCACGCTGCTCGG
>JANOFY010000333.1:0-5745 GCA_031413895.1 Planctomycetota bacterium
GAACGGTCGTCCGCGCTACGGCAGCGCGTCCCCCGAACTCCGCTACGTGACGATGGTCTATCTGCCCGAGCTCCAGGCGCTGATCGAAGAGAATCGCGAGGCGCACGTGCAAGCGTCGAGCGCAGCCGAGTGGATGCGCGCTCAGCAGGCGGTCGCATTCTTGATCCAAGCAGAGGAAGTGCTGCGCGCTGCGATCGAGGGTTCGGATCAGCCGGTGCACGACCGCGTGCTCGCCGACAACGTCGCGCACGCGCTCGAGCTGGCCGGCGATGCAGGCCGCGTGATGGTGTGGACCGACCTCGCCCGATCGTCCGGTGGGATGGGAGCACAGCTCCACGAGCGCTTCGGCGCGGATGTCGTCCGAATCGGACTCACGTTCGCGAACGGGACGGACATCGCGCGCCGCGGAGAGCTCGCGGCCCCGGAGGCCCGGAGCTTTCGGTCGCTGTGCGGCAGCACGCCGCCCGCGCGCGCGTGGATCGACCTGCGCGAGTTGCCGAAGGATGGCGTCGTTTCCGAATGGTTCGGCGCGCTGCGCGCGAAGCTCGACGCGCTCGTCTTCTTCGAGACGGTCAGCGCAGCGGCGCGCTGAGATCCGCCGCCGCCGTAGCTTCGCCGCGAGCAATCGCCAGCCTCTCTTGCTTCCGGCCGAGCAGAAGACCGACGAGCATCCATCCCGCTGCGATCGGCACACCGATGAACGCGATCTGGCTGAGTCCGAGGCCGAGCTTCTTGTCGAGGATCTCGTAGATCCAGCCACCGGCCGCGTCGCCGCCGCGGTACACGAACGTGTCGATGAAGCTCTTCGACTTGTACTTCGCTTCGCGGCCGACGACGGTGTAGAGGGTCTCGCGCGCGGGCTTCGCCGTCGCGAAGTTCGCCGAGCGGAGTGCGACCTGCGCCACGACGATAACTGCAAGCGCAGGCGACCAACCGACGCACGCGAACGCGATCATCGCGAGCAGCGGCTGCGAGACAAGCGCGAACCCGACTCCGAAGGTCTTCACGATCCGCCCCGTGAAGAAGATCTGGATGCCAATGGAGATCACGTTGACCGCGAAGTCCATCCGCGCGAAGAGCGCCGTCCGCTCCGCCGAGTCCTTCACGGCGTCGCGCACGATCGTCGACTGCCCGAAATAGAGGAACGTCGAGCTCACCGTGTAGAAGAGCAAGTACAGGCAGATCCCCTGCAAGTACGGCGAGCGGAAGACCAGCCGCAGCCCGTTCAGCACTCCCCCCTGCTCCGCCGCTTCGACATTCACGTTCGCTTCAGGCCTCTCGGGAGCGCGGTCGTCGTGAAAGCCGCGCAGCTTCACGAGGGCGCTGACCGCGACGAGAGCCAGCTCGAGGAACGCGATCGCGACGAGGAAAAGGTTCACGGGCCCGAGCGGTTTCGCGAGCAGCGCCGTGATCCCGGAGCCCGCGATCGCTCCCAGGCTTCCTCCGACGGCGATGAGACCGAAGAGCCGCTTGCTCTGCTCCCACAGGAACACGTCCGCCATGAAGCTCCAGAAGATGGAGATCGCGAACATGTTGACGACGCTGAGCCACACGAAGAACACGCGCGCCACGGACGCCGCCGACTCCGACGGCAGGAACCGCAGCAAGAGATAGAACGCGAGCAAGTTGAGCGCGCCGAAGTGGTACGCGATCGGGATGAACTTCTTGCGCGGGTAGCGCGTCACGAGCGCCGCGTACACCGGATTGGCGAGGAGGGTGCCGATCAGCGTGTACGTGAACAGCCAAGGCAGCTCTTCCCGCCCCGCGCCGGCGCTGATCTCGTCACGCAGCGGCCGCAGGATCGAGTAGCACGTCAGGACGCAGAAAAAATACGCGCACGCCCAGAGGAGTACGCGTAGCTCGCTGTCCCGCACGTCGACGAGCCGCTGGAGGGTTCGCTTGATCATTCGACGGCGGCCGACCGGCAGCGGGCATCATGCCTTGCACGGGGGCGGCGCGTGTGAGGTCCCCGAAAAAGCAGCGGGTCGTCGATCTTCATGAGCGGCGTGGCTTGCACTACTAACACTTCTGAATCCGCTGCCGTATCTCCGCAACTAAGGAACACACCATGCGAAACGATCTCTTCCCTTGGATTCTCCCGCTCGTCACGTCCGCCGCGATCGTCGTGGCGTCTCCTGCCGTACAGGAGCGCGGCGCGTCCACGCGCCAGATTGTCGGAGCCGTAGGCGAGCCGACGCTCGCGCCGCTCCTCGCCAAAGCGATGCCCGCGGTCGTCAGCATCGGCGTCAGCGGTCACGTGTCCGGCGGCGTGGCCGACGATCCGGTCTTCGGCCGCCTGTTCAGGCGTGGCAATCGGACGGCGGTGCGCGAAGTTCAAGCCGCCGGCTCGGGCGTGATCGTCGATGCGGACAAGGGCTACATCCTCACCAACAACCACTTGGTGCGGAATGCGGACAAGATCCAGGTCACCTTGCACGACGGCCGCAGCGTCGATGCCGAGCTCGTCGGCGCGGACCCGGGCTCGGACGTGGCGGTGATCCATGTTTCAGCTGCCGGGCTGACGAGCCTGCCGCTCGGCAACTCGGACGAATTGCGCGTCGGAGACTACGTCGTCGCGATCGGCAATCCCTTTGGGCTGACTCAGACGGCCACGCACGGCATCGTGAGCGCGCTCGGCCGCAGCGGTCTCGGCATCGCCGGCCGCGACGGGTACGAGGACTTCATCCAGACGGACGCATCGATCAACCCGGGCAACTCCGGCGGCGCGCTCGTGAACCTGCGCGGCGAGCTCGTCGGCATCAATACGGCGATCGTCGGTCCGACCGGTGGCAGCGTCGGCATCGGCTTCGCGATTCCCATCACCATGGCGCAGCAGATCGTGCAACAGCTCGTCGATCACGGCGCCGTTCAACGTGGTCAGCTCGGCGTCGTGTTGCGCGACCTCGACCCGAACCTCGTTCGCGAGGCCAAAGCGGAAGTCGATCAGGGCGCGATCATCCAGGAAGTGCAGCCGGGTTCGGCGGCCGAGGATGCCGGCCTCGAAGTGGGCGACCTCTTGATCTCGATCGACGGCGCGCCGGTCAAGGGCAGCGCCGACGTGCGCAACAAGATCGGCCTGCGCCAAGTCGGCGACACGATTCGAGTCGAGTTCGTGCGCGACGGTCGCCGCCGCACGGTCTCCGCGAAGATTCGCTCGCGGATCGCGCAACTGTGGACAGAAAGTGTGGGTGGGCCCGCGGTCGCCGCTCTTGACGACCCGCGGGAAGTGGTGACGGAACGCGCATGATGCGCGCGGCTCCCGGGGGCTAGGACCGGGAGCCGCGTTGCACAGGCGCGTTCCGCCGTCGCTCCGAGCCGCGCCGGAATCGACGTCGCGCGCGGGCGTGGAGCGCGAGGTCAGACGGCCAGGAACCACGCCAGCGCGACCACGCCGACGGCGACGCCCGCGGCGGCCACCTGCGCCCGCGGACTCTGTCCCAGGCGCAACTTCGCGACTCCCAGGACCCCGCCGATCACGAGCCCGGCCGCGAACCCCAGGATGTGCGCCCACACATCGATCCGCTGGATCGCCACGTTCAGGTCCTCGAGCTTGTCCGGGACGTTATTCGGATCGATGTGCTGTCCGCCGCCGCCGAGCCAGGCCAAGAGGGCCGCTCCCATCACGAGCGGAGCGAAGCGTCTCAGCCGGTTGTAGCGGAGCTGGCTGCGACGCATCCACTCGAACGTCACCTGCACGCCGAGCATGCCGAACACAGCCGTCGACGCGCCGATCGAAGTGTGCGCCGGATCCTGTAACCACGCGTTGAGCCAGTTGCCGATCCCGCCGGTGACCACGAAGGCGAGCCACGCCAGGCCCGAGCCGAGGCTTTGCGCGAGGATCACGCCGAACAGCGCACCGAACACGAGATTGCCGGCCAGGTGCAAGAGATCCGCGTGCAGGCACAGCGCGGTCAAGCTGCGCCACCATTCACCTTCGCGAATGAGCGCCGCGCTCGCACGACCCGCGCTCCACCAATCGATGCCGAAGCTCCCGCGTCGCTGCGCGATGTAGCAGAGCGCGAGCAGCCCCCCGTACACGATCGCCGCGTTGACGCCGTGCGAGATGACGGGCGGCGCTTCCTCACGCGGCGGCCAGCCGCGGTTCTCGCGGACGTACTTGTCGATCTCGGCGCGCGCGCGCTCGAAGTCCTCGGCGCGGACGATGAGCACGTGCTCGCCGTCCGCGTACGCCATGCCGCTCACGACGCCGACGGCCTGCAGCACGAGACCGTGCTCTTGAACGGTCTTGCGCGCGGCAGAACGCGAAACCTCGATCCACGCGGTGTGAGGTGCTTGCACGAGGCCTCCGGAGCGCGACGCATGTTATCGTCGCGCGACCACTTCCTCATCCATCGCCCCACCCATTGCTACATGAACGATCGACTGCTCGCGTGTGCGGCGCTCAGCGTTTTCGCTCTGCCCGGCACGCAGGATCGTCCGGCGGCGCCGACGCACTTGCGCTGCGAGCTCCTCGTCGATCCCGGAAGCATCGATGCGACGGAGCCGCGCCTTTCCTGGGAGATCGTCGACCGGCGCCGCGGCGCCGTGCAGCAGGCGTTCCGCGTGCTCGTGTCGGAGGATCCCGCCAAGCTCGACCGCGAGGAGGGCTCGCTGTGGGACAGCGGCGTGCTCTTACCTCCGCCGACGCCGTTCGTGAAGTACGCCGGATCGCCGCTGCGAACTGGACAGCTCGCGTACTGGCGCGTGCGCACGTTCGACGCCGATGGACACGAGTCGCCGTGGAGTGCCACCGCGAGCTTCGCGCTCGGGCCAGTCGCCGACATGCAATGGAGAGCGGACTGGATCCGCGATGCGACGCCTCCGCCGCCCTTCGCATTGCCGCACGACGGCTTTCACAGCCAGTTCAGCGCGCGAGAGGACGAGTTCCAGTGGGTGCAAATCGATTTCGGCAGGACGATGGTGTTCGACACGCTGCGCCTCTGGCCAGCGCGTCCATTCGATTTTGCCGACACGCCGGGTTTCTTGTTCCCGGTGCGCTTTCGAGTGTGGGTGGGCGACGACCCGACGTTTCAGAGTCTCTACTTCAAGCTCTTCGATCACATCGAGAACGACTTCCCGAACCCGGGCGATGCGCCCGTCGAGCTGCCGCTGAAGCGTGTGAGTGCGCGCTACGTGCGACTCGGCGTCTCGAAGCTCGCGGCCGTCGAGCGCGGGCACGCGTTCGCGCTCGCGGAGATGGAGCTCTTGCTCGGCGGCGAGAACATCGCGCGCGGCGTACAGGTGACTTCGAGCGCAGCGATCGAGGACGGTGCCTGGTCGTGCGCGAAGCTCGTCGACGGTGATCTGCACTCGCACCGCGGGACGGCGCCGGAAGCGTTACCTGCGCCGATGTTCCGCAAGGAGTTTCGCGTCGAGGGCGAGGTCGCGCGCGCCACGCTGCGCGCGAGCGCGCTCGGCGTCTATCGAGTGAGCATCAACGGCCAGCGCGTCGGGACCGATGAGCTCGCGCCCGGCTGGACGGACTACCACCGCCGGGCTGCGTATCAAACGTACGACGTGACGGAGCTCGTGCGCCGCGGCGACAACGCGATCGGCGCCATCGTGGGCGACGGGTGGTACGCAGGGCGATTGGGACTCGCGGGGATCATGCCGGGGTTTCCGACGCGCGGCATCTACGGCCGTCGGCCGTGCGTCTTCGCGGAGCTCTCGGTCGACCTCGCGAGCGGCGGTCACATCACGATCGCGAGCGACGACACGTGGAGGAGCACGCTCGAAGGGCCGATT
>JANOFY010000334.1:0-8684 GCA_031413895.1 Planctomycetota bacterium
GTCGGAAGCGATCTTCGAAGCGATCGACGGACGCACGGTGGTATGGATGAGCCACGGCGACCAAGTCACGCGCCTGACTGCGGCGAATGGGCACGTGTCGGAGCTGCCGTACACGCGGAAGCCCGCAGGCAGGCGCGTGACTTGGTCGCCGTGGCTCATCCATACCACCGTGCGTCCGTCGATCGCTTCGAAGATCGCTTCCGACGCATCGATCGCGAGCGACGTGCGGCCGAACTCGCGCTGGTCGGAGCCACGCACTTCGCCGCCCAGCTCGCGGCACATCCACTGCATGCCGTAGCAGATGCCGAGCACGGGCACGCCGAGCTTCAGGAGCTCCGGGGGAACGGCTGGCGCATCGGTCGCGTACACCGACGCGGGGCCGCCCGACAAGATCACGCCCGCCAAGTTCATGCGCCGTGCCACTTCGAGTGCGCGCGCGGGCGGCGCGATCTCGCACCAGGTGAACGACTCGCGCACGCGCCGCGCAATGAGCTGCGCGTACTGCGTGCCCAGATCGACGATCAGGACTCCGCGCGGCTCCGCCGTATTCGTCCCGGGCTTGGTTGCATCCACCGACTTCATCGCGTCAATCGGCGTGGTAGTAGTTGGGCGATTCCTTGGTGATCGTCACGTCGTGCGGGTGGCTCTCCTTCATGCCCGCGGCCGTGATGCGGATGAAGCGCGCGCGCTCCCACAATTCCGCGATCGTCGCCGCTCCGCAGTAGCCCATGCCGGCGCGCACGCCGCCGATCAGCTGGTACACGTAGCTCGACAGCTTGCCTCGAAACGGCACCATGCCTTCGATGCCCTCGGGGACGAGCTTGTCGGTGTCGCGCACGTCGGCCTGGCGATAGCGCTCCTTCGAGCCTTGCTGCATCGCGCCGATCGAACCCATGCCGCGCACGGCCTTGAACGAGCGGCCCTTGTACAGGATCACTTCGCCCGGACTCTCTTCGAGTCCCGCGAACAGGCTGCCGAGCATCACGCACGACGCACCCGCGGCGAGCGCCTTGACGACGTCGCCCGAGAATCGAATGCCGCCGTCCGCGATCAGCGGCACGCCACTATCTCTGAGTTCCTGCGCGACCTCGCGGATCGCGGTGAGCTGCGGCACGCCGACGCCGGCGACGATGCGCGTCGTGCAGATCGAACCCGGACCGATGCCGACTTTCACGCCGTCGACGCCGGCCTCGATGAGATCGCGCGCGCCTTCGGCCGTCGCCACGTTGCCGGCGACGACGTCGACGTCGAAGCGGCGCTTCAGCTCCTTCACCGTCGTCATCACGTTCGAGCTGTGCCCGTGCGCCGTGTCGACGACCAAGACGTCGACACCGGCGTTGACGAGGCCCTCGCAGCGCTCGTAGTCGAGCACGCCGACGGCGGCGGCGACGCGCAAGCGACCGCGCCGGTCCGTGGCGGAGTTCGGATACTTCGCCAGCATGTCGACGTCCTTCATCGTGATCAGGCCGTGCAGCTTCATGGCCTTGTCGACGATGATCAGCTTCTCCACCTTGTGCTTGTAGAGGAGCTGTCGCGCTTCCTCGAGCGACGTCCCGGGCGGCGCGGTCACGAGGTTCTCGCGCGTCATCAGCCGTCCGACGGGCGTGTCGTCGCTCGTCTGGAACCGGCAATCGCGCCGCGTCAAGATCCCGACGACCGTGTTGCCTTCGAGGATCGGCAGACCGGAGATGTTGTGCCGCGTCATGATCTCGCGCGCTTCGCGGATCGTCGCGCTCGGCGCGAGCGTCACCGGATCGAGGATCACGCCGTTCGCGGAGCGCTTGACCTTGTCGACCTCGCGGATCTGACCCTCGATCGAGAGGTTGCGATGGATGACGCCGATGCCGCCTTCGCGCGCCAGTGCGACCGCGAGCTTCTCCTCGGTCACGGTGTCCATCGCAGCCGACGAGATCGGGATGTTCAGCGGGACGCCGCGCGAGAAGCGTGTCGCAAGCTGCGCATCCTTGGGGATCACGTCCGAGTGGCGTGGGACGAGCAGCACGTCGTCGAACGTCAGGCCCTCGCGCAGGTCGTGGTCGCTCACGGCGCGACCCTCCTTCCGGAGCTGCGAACACAATTCCGGGTCGCTCTCCACGGCGATCGGCCGCGGACTGGGTTGGGGATGGGTTCCAAGACCTGATGCTAACGCCCCGAGGCGTGGCATCAAGCGCGGCGGCGCGGCGCGGGCGCCCTCGGACCTGGGAAAAAAGAGGGCCCGACAACGACACACGAGGTGGCGCTGGCGGGCCCCAAGAAGGAGGAGATGCCCTCTTTTCGACCACGCCCAAGCGCTGCATAAGCGGTTATCTGATTTCTTTCCGGGGGGTCCACCGTGGTCCATTCGGAGGCACGCTGCGACCGAAAAGAAGGCTCCCGCGCACCCGCTCGCGCCGCCGTCCATGCCGCCCCCCTCCACTGCACGCGGCGTTGAGCCGAGCGAGACCCGCCCTACCATGTCCGCGCGCCCGGCGGCTCCTGTCGACGCGCCCGAGCACTGCGTGACGCCCCAATCGGCATCCTCCCCCGCGCGCGTGGCCGTCGTCGGCGCGGGTTTCATCGCCGACTTCCACCTGAGCGTGCTGGCCGGCATCGAAGGGATCACGCTCGTCGCGGTCTGCGACCGTGACCGCTCGCGCGCGGAGAGCCTCGCGCAGCGCTACGGAATCGCGCACGCCGTCGAGCGCGTGGACGAGCTCGCGCGCCTCGGCGTCACGGTCGCGCACCTGTGCGTCCCGCCGGACTTGCACAGGTCGCTCGCGCAGGAGCTGCTCGAGAGCGGGATCGGGATCTTCGTCGAGAAGCCGTTCGTGCTCGCGAGCTCGCAAGCACGGCAGCTGGCCGAGCTCGCGCGCGAACGCGCACTCCCGATCGGCGTCAATCACAACAACCTGCACCATCCGGCGTTCGTGAGACTTCGCGAGCGTGTCGCGGCGGGAGAGATCGGCCGCGTCGAGCACGTGCAGGTCACGTTGTCGGTGCCGCTCATGCAGCTCGACGCCGGCGACTTCGGTCACTGGATGTTCCGCGAGCCGCACAACATCGTGTTCGAGCAGGCAGTCCACCCGCTGTGCCAAGTGCACGCCCTGATCGGGCGCGTGCAATCGGCCACCACCACGCTGCTCGGATCGCGCGAGCTGCACCCCGGGCAAGTCTTCCACGACCGCTGGTCCATCGCGGCACGAGCAGAGCGGGGCACGGCGCAGGTGTATCTGGCGTTTGGGCAGGGCTTCACGCGCAGCACGCTCCAAGTGCTCGGCAGCGACGGTGCCCTCGAAGCGGATCTCTTTCACAACCAGCTCGCGGGCGAAACGAAGACGTACTGGCTCGACTTCTGGAACAGCTTCCTCGCCGGTTGGAAACGCGGCGGCGCGCTGCGCACCGATGCACGGCGCGTGCTGCTCGATTACTTGAAGTTCACCCTCGGACTGAGTCGGCGCGAGGACGCGTTCTACGTCGGCATGCGCGAATCGATCCGCTCGTTCCACGACGCGCTGTCGAAGGGCACACCGCTTCCAACCGATGCGACGGCTGCCGCAGAAGTGCTCGAGTGGTGCGAGGCGACGCTGCGCGGCGTCCCGAATCTCAGCGCGCCGAAGTTCACTCCGCCGACGCCGCGCGCCACTCGTCCCGGTGAAGTCGTCGTGCTCGGCGGCACCGGATTCCTCGGCACGCGCGTGCTGGCGAAACTCCACGAGCGCGGACTGCCGTCGACCGCGCTCGTGCGCCGCATGCACGCGCTCGCGCCGGGCATCCAAGCGACGGCGCGCACGGGCGAGCTGCGCCTCGTCCCGGGGAGTCTCGAAGATCCTGCGTCGCTCGAGCACGCGCTGCAGGGTGCCGATATCGTGCTGCACCTGGCGACGGGTGGCGGCGACACGTGGGAGAAGGTCGAGCGCGCGATGGTGCAAGGCACGATCGCAGCCGCCGAAGCGGCGTTGAAGCACCGCGTGCGACGCTTCGTATACGTGTCGTCGATCGCGGCGCTCTACACGGGGCACGACTGCGGCGTGCGCGAGATCGAGGACAACGTCGAGCTCGATCCCAGACCTGAGCTGCGTCCGCTCTACTCGCGCGGGAAGATCGCGGCCGAAGCGGCGCTGATGCGACTGTGGAAGGAGCGCGGTCTGCCGCTCACCATCGTTCGACCCGGGGTCGTGCTCGGCGCGGGCACGCCGCTCCAGCACTCGGGCTTCGGACTGTGGGCGCGCGACAATCACTGCATCGGCTGGGGAAACGGTGACACGCCGCTGCCGCTCGTGTGGGTCGACGACGTCGCCGACGCGCTGGTCCTGCTTGCGTCGTACGACAAGCGCGACCTCGACGGACGCGCACTCAACCTATGCGCGAGACCGTCGCTCACCGCGGCCGACATGGTCGCCGAGCTGCGCCGTGCGACGGGCCGTGACCTGCACTTCCATCCGCGTGCGCTGCTCGTCTCGCAGCTGATGGAGATCGGCAAATGGATGGTCAAGATCGCCGGACGCCGCCCCGGCGTGGAGTTCCCGTCGTGGCGCGACGTCAAGGCGCGCGCGCTCGCGGTGCCGTTCACATCGCGAACGGCGCGCCAGGTTCTCGGCTGGGAACCCGTCGAAGAACGTGAGGCGCTCTTGGAGCGCACGGTGCGCGTGTACGCGCCGAAGCGCTGAGCGAACTCACCCCGCGAGCGGCCGCCGCGCGCTTCAGTTGAACTCCCCGCTGCGCCGAAGAAGCGCCGTTCCCAAAGTTCCCTGGGCCCATGGCGCGAGGCGCCAGAGGCCTCGCCTGCACATCGAAACGCTTTCCGATTCCTGAGCGCATGCTCCACCGCCAGATCCAGCAGCAGCTGCAACGCTGCGGCATCGACGAGCGGAACCCGCCGACGGATTCCGCTCCGTGGCAGACGCTGCTCGAGCACATCAGCGAAGCCTATCGGAAGGCGGACGAGGATCGCCTGACGGTGGAGCACTCGCTCACCGCGCTCTCGCGCGCATCCGAAGCGCGCCTGGCGGATGAACGCGACAAGCTCCACGCCGTGATCACGTCGCTCGGCGACGGACTGTGCGTGCTCGATCGCGACGGACGTTGCCAGTTCATCAATCCCGAAGGCCGGCGCCTCCTGTGCTGGGACGACGACGAGACCATTCGCGAACCGCTACTCGAGATGTGCACGTCGCTCTGCGCAGCGGACATGACGAGCGGCACGCGCATCCGCGACGAGGACGGCGTGTTCGAGCGCAAGGACGGCACACGCTTCCCCGTATCTTTCGTGCTCAATCCGATCGTGCGCGACGGGCACGTCTCGGGCGCGGTGCTCGTGTTCCGCGACACGAGCGAGCGCAAGCGCGTCCAGGACACGCTCGAGCGCGAGCACCGCCGGCTCCACCAGATCATCGTCGAGGCGCCGATCCCGATGGCGCTCTTCGACGCGCAGATGCGCTACTTGGCGCACAGCCAGCGCTGGATCCAGGACTACGAGCTGGGCGGACAGACCATCCTCGGCCGCTCGCACTACGATGTCTTTCCGGATATCCCGGAGCGCTGGAAGGCGATTCACGCGCGTTGTCTCAAAGGGGAGGTGCTCACCAACCCCGAGGACATGTTCGAGCGCGCCGACGGCTCGAAGATCTACCTGCGCTGGGCGGTGCATCCCTGGTACACGATCGAGGGCGAGATCGGCGGCCTCGTCATGGTCACCGATCGCGTCGACGACTTGGTCAAGGCGCGCGACGCGGCCCTGGAGACGGCACGCCTCAAGAGCGAGTTCCTGGCCAACATGAGCCACGAGATCCGCACGCCGATGAACGGCGTGATCGGGATGACGGAGTTGCTGCTCCGCACGGAGCTCGACGCCGAGCAGCGCGAGTTCACCGAAACGATCCGCAGCTCGGCCGACACGCTGCTCACGATCCTGAACGACATCCTCGACTTCTCGAAGATCGAGGCCGGTCGGATGGAGGTCGAACGAGTGCCGCTCGACCCGCGCACGCCGGTAAAGGAAGTCCTCGACCTGCTCGCGGAGCCGGCGCGTCACAAGGCGCTCGAGATCACGCGAATCGTCGAGCGCGACGTGCCGGAGTACGTCCTCGGCGACCCCGTGCGGCTGCGGCAAGTCCTCACGAACTTGATCGGCAACGCAATCAAGTTCACCGCTCGAGGCGAGGTCAAAGTTACCGTGAGGCTGGAGCACGCGCACGGACGCGAGCAGCTGTACTTCTCCGTGACCGACACGGGCGTCGGCATCCTGCACGAGGCACGCAATCGGCTGTTCCAACCGTTCTCGCAAGCCGACGGGTCGACGACGCGGAAGTTCGGCGGGACGGGCCTGGGGCTCTCGATCTCGAAACGGCTCGTCGAGCTGATGGGCGGGGAGATCGGAGTCGAGAGCACATTCGGGGCCGGAAGCACGTTCTGGTTCCGGTTGCCGGTCGAGCGCGCGGAGTTCGACGGCGCACCCGCCGCGCCGAAGGGCGGAACGCGTGCTCCTGCGCGGGACGAGCGCGGCGAGCGAGCGCGACCGCGCGTTCTGCTCGCCGAGGACAATGTCGTCAACCGCCGCGTGGCGACGCGCATGCTGGAGAATCTGGGCTGCGCGGTCGACGTGGCGATCGACGGCCGCGACGCGCTCCGTGCCGCCGGGCGCAGCGACTACGCGCTGATCCTGATGGACTGCCACATGCCCGAGCTCGACGGACTCGAGGCCACGCGCGAACTGCGCCGGATCGAGGCGGGAACAGAGCGCCACGTCCCGGTCGTGGCGCTGACCGCCAACGCGATGGGCGGGGACCGGCAGCGCTGCATCGAGGCCGGCATGGACGACTACCTGTCCAAGCCGATCGAGATGGCGGAGCTCGAGCGGACGATCGTGCGTTGGATTCCAGCGCTCGCGCGCGTCCGTTCGTAGGCGCGCGGCGCACGCGGCACGCGTGATACGATTCCAACGATGACGATCGGCTCGGCGAGTAAGGCACCCGCGGTGCGCACCGAACGCGTCCCGTGTCCGATCTGCGGGAAGCACGACGCGCGGAGCTACAAGCCGAACATGTACCGGCTCCGCGACGTGCGGTTCCATCTCGTGCGCTGCGCGTGCGGCATGACGTACGTCGATCCGCGGCCCGACGGAGCGACGCTCTCGTCGATGTACGCGGACGAGAGCTACTACACGGGCGGCTACAACCTCGGCGTGGAAACCGAGAACTACTTCGATCGGCAGGACGAACTCGTCGTCCAGTATGAAGGCACGGCGCGGGAGCTCGCGCGCGAGATCGGTCGCACGGGAGAGCTCTTCGAGCTCGGCGCCGCGGGCGGATTCTTCCTCGAAGGAGCGCGGCGGGCCGGATTTCGCGTGCGCGGAGTCGAGCTGTCACCGCCCGCGGCCAAGTTCGCGCGCGAGAAGCTGGCCCTCGACGTGTTCGAGGGCGATCTCGCGGACGCGCCGTATTCACCGGGCATGTTCGACGTCGCCTACGCCGACAACGTGCTCGAGCACACGACGGCGCCCGATCAGGTGCTCGCGCAGCTCGCGCGCTTGCTCCGGCCGGGCGGACACCTCGTGATCATCGTCCCCTCGTACGTGAACTCGATCTACTTCCGGCTCATGCTCGCGGCGGGACGCTGGCTGCCGAAGCGTTTCCTCGGACGCGAGCTGCTGCGCATCCTGAAGCTCGACGCCGATCACGACGGCGGACCGCCGTACCACATCCTCGAGTTCGACCGGCGCGCGCTCGTGCGCCTCGTCGAGAGCGCGGGCTTCACCGTGGAAAGCGTCGCGGGCTCCGTGCCCCTCCCCGCCCACCTCTTCAAGGTCGCGCATCCGAATCTGCGCACGCGACTTCTACGCAGCGCGTTCCGCACGATGGACGCGTTGATGCGCTGGGGCCTGTTGCCGGGCGCGCGCTTGCGCCTGCTGGCGCGACGCGGCACGGCCGCCGCTCAGTCGTCGAGCGGGTAAGCGCTCCACGCGATTCCCGCGGCGAACGCGCGCCCGAGTTCCGCGTCTTTCGGAGCGAGCTCGCGAACGAGCGACGTGTCGGCGCTCATGCGATGTACGAAGTGCAGCGCGGCGCCAAAGCCGCGCCATGCATCGGCCGCGTGCTCGCGCGGAACGAACTTCGCGAAGTGAGCGGTCGGACGCGCATCGTCGAAGCTCTCGGCGAAACCGAATCCAACTCCGATCCAGAACGGGCGCTCGCTTCCAAGGAGCGCGGCGCACTCCTCGATCGGCGCGCGCTCGTTCGCGATCCCGCGCCCCAGCAGCTTGCCGCAGAGCGCTCCCGCTCCGCGCACGAGGTCCGCGCGCAGCTCTGGCGCGGCGCGCATGGGCAGTGCGGCACTCGAGCTCAGCATCGCGCGCGTGTTCGACTCGAGGCCGGGCGCGATGGTGCCCATGCCCACGCCTTCGACGAGCAGGCTCGCGAGGCGCGGCGAACGACGCGCGACGTCCGAGCGCGACTCTTCCAGCGCGCGCAGCCCGGGCTCGGTTTGGCCCAGGAGAAACCGGAGCGTGATCCCAGCGCCGCGCGCGAGGTCGCCGTGCAATCGCTCCGGGTAGCCGTCGAGGATCGGGTCGAGCTCGAAATCCACGTCGAGCACCGACGTGCCCGGCGCCGGGGGCGGCCGATTCGTGCCGACTTGAAGCGCGGCCTGATTGAACCCGATCGACGTCGTGACGCGTTGATCGATCGGTGCCGGCAGACGATCGATGTGAG
>JANOFY010000335.1:0-2147 GCA_031413895.1 Planctomycetota bacterium
CAGCCCCTGCAAGCGCGGATCGATGCGCTGGAGGATTTGCGGAAACAGCATAACCAGGGACAAGCTCATGTTGACACCCGACTTCAAAGAGTTTGCCGCATCGTGCCTTTGAAGCAGTTCAAGGAACTCAAGCAAGGTTGAACTCCTCACCCTGCACCTACAACCCGGATGGATTGAGATAAGTTTTAAGTAATGTCTGCCCATCCGCCCACCGATCCCGATCACACCGGCGAGCTGCTCGCCACGGCTGAAACCCGCGGCGGGTATCGTGACTACGAGCAGCCCGGCATCGAGCGCGTACGCACGTTTTATCGCAACAACCACACGCACCAGACCTACGCTTTTGTGCAGGAGAAGCGCGCGAAGTGGCTGAAGTTCGATCAGCGCGAAATGACGCCGTGGGAAGGCCTTGATTTCCTGAACACGCTGGTCGATGAATCCGACCCCGACATTAATCTGCCGCAGATCAGCCATCTGCTGCAAACCGCTGAAGCCATACGCGCTGACGGCCACCCCGACTGGTTTGTGCTGACCGGGTTCATTCACGACCTGGGCAAGGTGCTGTGCCTGTTCGGTGAGCCGAGACCACGCGTGTCTCATGTGGCACGCCGAGCTGCGCAAGCGTCTCAGCCGCATGACGCATCGTCTCCCAGTCCGACTCGGAGCCCATGATCACGCCAACGCGGGACTCACCGCCAGCCATGACTACTTCCCCTTTGTGTTGCGCTTCTTGACGAGGAGAAGCGAGACAGCTCGCGCTGTCTTGCGAACCTCGGCATCGCCTTCGTCGTCGGCAGCGATGCTGTCAAGAATCGAGATTGTTGCCGGGTCGGGAGCGCCGTTTCGGAAGCACACGATCGCCAGCCTGCGGACAGCGGCGTTCGTGTCTCCCGACGCGAGGTTGTGGAGGAGTGGTCGAAACTTCGCGACATCACCAGGGTGGCCACGCGAGAGCGATTCGAGCGACATGATCGCCGAGCCGCGAACGACGGGGCTCTCATCATCCAGGCCACGCCGCAACAGCTCAATCTTGGCTCTGAACTTGAACTGTGCCAGCGAGCGAAAGGCCACCCCGCGGACGCGGTAGTCGGTGTGCCGTGCCGAGGCTTCGAGCTCGTCGTCCCACTGCGAACGTAGCTGCGCGAGGGCTCGCTCATCTCCGGCGTTCGCCAACTCCTCCGCGTGCTTGGCCGCTTCGTCGAGCGTCACGGTGTCCTCTAGACCGCCGACAACGGACGCGGGCCTGGCCCGATGTACCTTGCGGACGGCCGCACAAGTCGGTCGAGCCGCTTCTGCTCGAGAATGTGAGCCGACCAGCCCGCGGTGCGGGAACAGGCGAACATCGCGGGCGCCAATGGCGGCGGTATCTCAGCGATGTCGAGCACCACTGCCGACCAGAACTCGACGTTGGTCGCAAGAACCCGATCGGGTTTGCGACGGTGAAGCTCCTCGAGTGCGACCCGCTCAAGCTCCTCGGCGACCTCGAATCTTGGCGATCCGAGCTCCTTGGATGTTCCGCGCAAGAGCCGCGCGCGCGGGTCCTCGGCACGGTAGATGCGGTGCCCGAAGCCCATCATGCGCTCGCCCCGGTCGAGCAGGCCAACGACGTAGTCGTGGACGGAACTCGCTGCTGCAGCCGCGTCGAGCATCGGCAGGACGCGGGCCGGCGCGCCACCGTGAAGCGGTCCCGAGAGCGCACCAACCGCAGCCGAGAGCGTCGCGGCGCAATCGGCTCCAGTCGAGGCGACGATACGCGCCGTAAACGTGGACGCGTTCAATCCGTGTTCTGCGGTGCAGATCCAGTAAGTGTCGAGCGCGCGCGCATGGATCGGATTGATCTCGCCGCGCCACTCGAGCAGGAACCGCTCGGCGGTGGTCGCACCCTGGAGGACGACGTCAGCCGAAATGGCGCCCTCATGCCCGTCGGCCGCGCGCGCCGAGCGCGCTGCGATCGAGATGAACGCTGCCGACATTCGACGGAGATCCTCTTTGGCCTGGTCGTCCGTGATGTCGATGAGCTGGCCCAGCTTCCAAGCCGCGCCCAGCCGTGCCGTCTGGATCTGAAGGTCAGCTGGCCCGTCGCCGGTGAGTCGCATGTCCCCGAGATCCTCCGACGGCGGCAGGCCTGGTTCCGGCGATTCGTCGAC
>JANOFY010000336.1:0-3791 GCA_031413895.1 Planctomycetota bacterium
ACTGCCTTCGACCGCTTTTTACGAGACCGTTTAGATCGGTATAAAAGTCATTCCGTCGTTCTCCGCCGCGCGCGCGGCGGTCTGCAGCGCTTCGACGCCCTCGAACTTGGGTTTCCATTCGGCCGCGCGTACGAAGAGTCCGGTTCTTTCTTCTACGTAGAGCGCGTATAGCGTCCGTCCCCCGCGACCCTTCTCGCGCGCGATCGCTTCCGACACGAGCCCGGCGTTCGGAGCACGCATCGCGATCAATGTGCTGGACGGGTAGAGACGCGTGATCGCGTGTGCCTGGTTGAGGCTCAAGATCTCGAGCTTCTGATCGATCTCCAGCCGCGCCTCCGACTCCAAGATGCGTGTCGGGGTCGCGCGCGCGACGAACGGCAGCATGTAGAAGAGATCCGCGAACCACTTGCGCCGCGTTCCGACGGCGAGCACGAGGCCCACTGCGACCAGGCTGCAGCCGAAGAGCGTCGCGCTCTGCTTCTCGACGATGTTGATCGCCCAGGCGACGAGAACCACCGCCGTGGTCGCGAGCCCGATCCAATACTTCCAGCCGCGGATCTTCGACCGCCAGCGCAGCACGTCGAGGCCCGCCGAGCTCAGCACGAAGGCGCCGAGGAGCCCGAACGCGTACATGTCGCCGAGCGTGATGAGATCGCCGTGGGTGAAGTAGATGACGATCACCGGCACGATCGTCGCGACCAGGATCGCGATCTGCGGCGTCTCGAAGCGGCGGTTGCGCTTCGCGATCGCGGACGGCAGGAAGCCGCGCTCCGCCAGCGCGAGGAACACGTGGTACCCGCCGATGATCGCCGTGTTCGCCGCGAAGAGGAGTAGCGACGAACCCGTCATCACAACGGCGAGCTTGATCGCGAGACCGCCGTACGCGCCGCCGAGCTCCGAGATGAAGTGCTCGTGGTTCGCGTTCTTGATGATCTCGGGCAGGAGCGCCATCGCGAAGAGGGTCAGCACGGGCGACGTCGCGAGCATCGAGTAGACGACGTAACGCATGCCGCGGCTGGCGGTCGTCTTGATCGGCAAGCGCATGGCCGGGCTGAGTTGGCTGATGCTCTCGAGGCCGGAGAACGCCAGCCAAGCGCCCGCGAAACCGATCAGGAACGTGCGCGGCGAGATGTCGTTCACTTGCGACAAGTTCGCTTTGATCGCAGCCCACTCGTCCGGTCCGAACTTGACGCACACGAAGCCGATCACGATGAGGTTGACGATGAGGGCGCCGCACGCCATCACGAGCGAAAGCCACGCGCTCTCGCGAATCCCGATCGTGTTGACGATCGCGAGCAAGAGCAGCGTGCACACGGCCATCGCGACGACGTGGTGCTCGAGCCAGGGGAAGACGCTCGCGAGATAGTGGATGCCCGACACCGACGAGATCGCCGACGTCAGGAAGTAGTCCACGGTGATCAATAGACCGCCGATGCAGCCGACGATCGGCGTGAACGCCTGCGTGGCGATGCTGACCACGCCGCCGCCGTCGGGGTTGCGCCAGCAGATCTCGACGTACTTCGCGGCCAGGAACAGGAAGCCGATCGTCGCCGCGGCGACGTAGATGGGCGCGGTGTTGCCGACCTGCTTGTAGAGGATGCCGGGGACGTAATAGATCGACGTCCCGATGTCGCAGAACACGACCGCCCACACGAGGAGCGGCGTCAGCTGACGGAGGTTCGTCTCCGGGCCCTGCGGCGAATGCTCGATCTCGTCACCTGGGTGAGCCAACGCAGCGTCTCTCAGGCGATCCCGGGGAGGGCCGGGGTTCCACACGTTGCGCGGAACGGACGGAGGGTAGTCGCGCTCAACATCCAGCTCGGGCGGGGGGCCGATCGAGGGCGAACAGGATACGGCGCCTCGCACCGAATCCAACCCATCCCGTCATGGTGCGCGGTTTCGATGGGTCGAGCGCTCGATCGGCCGCCCCCCCCAGCCCGTGCTTCCCGGCCGGTTCGCCGCGCGTCCCACCAGCCCTCCGCGAGTCTTGGGCGACGCGACCACGCACTCCGTACGCACCCTGCGGCATGGCGAAGGAGCGGCCTGCCTGCGCAACTGATGCCAGGGCTCGCGCGACCACCTCGGAGTAACGAACATATGGAATCGAGAATCGGCTGGGCGTTCTTGGTATGTGCGTGCTACGGCGTCGGCGGACTCGCTCGCTCACAACAGTACCGACTCCTCGGAGCGAACGACTTGGGCATGCACTGCATGGACAAGGAGTATTCGGTGTTCTCGATCTTGCCGCCGTTCAACGTCGTCGGCGTGCAAGTCGTGAAGAGCGTGGCCGGCTCGTCGCCAGTCCTGCTCGACAGCTCGGCCGTCGACGTCACGTGCGAGCCCGGGACGAACCTCCTGGGCACGGTGCTCTCGCGCGCGGCGGCCAACCGCTCGTTCCAGATCGAGGACGATCAACTCGTCAACATCACCAAGGGCACGCAGGTGCGCTGCAACATGTGCCACTCGATGCCGGGATCGGAGGGCGACTGAGTTCTTGGCCGTACATCGGGATGCGCAGAGACCGCTCCCGACGGGTTGGGTGGGCCCCGCAGGACTCGAACCTGCGACCAAGCGATTATGAGTCGCCTGCTCTAACCAACTGAGCTAGAGGCCCGCGCGAGCGATGGTAGCTCGGTTCGGTGCAGGCACCAAGTCGCCACGTTCGACTTGCATGGATCGAGCACTCCGGTTGGAGGCCGCCGCTACACTGGGCCGCCCATCATTCACCGGGGTCCCCCGGAGCTCGCTGCGACACATGACCATCATTCGCCCCGCGCGCCGGATCGCGCTGATTCCGTTCTTCATGGTCTTGGGCTGCGCGGCGGGTGCACCGGCCAGCGCGGCGCCCACGAACGCCCAACAGGCGCGCGCTGCGAACGCCGCGTCCAAACACGAACCGCGCACGATTCGTTTCGGTGACGCGGCCGCCGGCCGCACGCTCACGCCGATCTTTCCCGGCACGACGTACGACGCGGCGGTGCCGACGCCCGATTCGCAGCTCCGGCAACCGCTGGGCACGTTCACGGCGCATCACGCGGAGATCGTGAGCTACCTGCGCGCGCTCGAGAAGGCCAGCCCGCGCGTCCGCGTCACGACGTTCGGACGCACGCACGAAGGTCGCGAGCTCGTCTGGGCCGCGATCGGGCTACCCGAGAAGATCCGCGATCTCGATACGATCCGCGCGAACCTCGGGAAGCTCGCCGATCCGCGCCAAACCTCGAGCGGCGACGCCGATCGCCTCGTCGAGAGCACGCCTGCCGTCGCGTGGCTCGGCTACAGCATCCACGGCGACGAGATGTCCGGTTCCGATGCGTCGATGGCGGTCGCGCACCATTTCGCGGCCGGCACGAGCAGCGACGTCACCGATCTCTTGAAGGACGTCGTCGTCGTCATCGATCCGTGCCTCAATCCCGATGGACGCGAGCGCATCCTCTCGCAGCTCGAGCAAGGCGCGGGCTACGTGCAGAACCTCGACGCGGACAGCATGAACAAGGGCCGGTGGCCGTACGGACGCGGCAACCACTACCTGTTCGACATGAATCGCGACTGGATCTTCGGAACGCAGCCCGAAACGCGCGCGCGCTGGAGTGCGATCCAATCGTTCCATCCGCAGCTGCTCGTCGACGCGCACGAGATGGGAGCGCTCGACTCGTTCCTCTTCTATCCGGCGACCGATCCGATCAACCCGTACTTCCCCGCCGCGTCGCGCAAGTGGTGGCAGACGTTCGGCGACGAGCAAGGCGCGGCGTTCGACCGCCACGGCTGGAGCTACTACACGCGCGAGTGGGCGG
>JANOFY010000337.1:0-3327 GCA_031413895.1 Planctomycetota bacterium
CATCCACAATGGCGTGACGAACCGGTCGCGCTGATCGAGCGCGAAGCGCCGCACGCCGCGATCCTGTGCGTCAACCGAGAAGCGCGGCGCCTGGGAATCGCGCCCGGCATGCGCTATTCGGTCGCGCTCGGACTGTGCGCGAAGCTGTGCGCGGGCGTGTTCGAAAACAACGCCGTCGCAACCGAGGTGGACGGCGTCGCCGAGCTCTTGCGGCGTTTCTCACCGCGCGTGGAAGCTTCCACGGAGCAGCGCGGCACGTTCTGGCTCGACACGCGCGGACTCACGCCGCTCTACCCTTCGCTCGCGGATTGGGCACGCGCGATCGAGGCCGATCTTGGCGCCGCCGGCTTCATGGCGACGATCGCGGTCGGCTTCCGGCGCTTTGCGAGCGCGGCGATCGCGCGCGCGCTGACGCGGGGAATCGTGCTCTTCGAGTGCGCCGAGGAGGAGCACGCAGCGCTCTTGCGCGTGCCGCTCGTGCACATCGGCCTCGAGCCGGCTGCGCGAGCGGAACTCGAAAAGCTCGGCGTCGAACGCGTCGGCGATCTCGTCCTGCTCCACGCGGGCAGTCTGCTGCGGCGCTTCGGTCCCAAGGTGCACGCCCTGCATCGCCGCGCCTCCGGTGATGTGCAGGAGCCGCTCACGCCGCAGCATCCGGTCATCCGGCCGCGGGCAAGTATCGGCCTCGAGTTTCCCGAGACCGATCGCGTGCGTTTGCTCGCGCTGTGCCAAGAACTCCTCGCGCCGTTGCTCACACGGCTCGAGGAACGCGGCGAGGTCGTCCTGACGCTCGCGTTTCACCTCACGCTCGACGACGCGCGCACGGTCGAAGAACACATTTCTCCGGCGGTGCCGACGCGCGATCGCGCTTGGCTCGTGCGCCTCCTCGAGCTGCGGCTCGAGTCGCTGTCTTTGAAACCGGGCGTCGCCCGGGTCGAGATCGCGCTCACGGCGGCGCTGCCGCGTGTTGCCGAGACGACTCTTTTCGCCGAGCGGCCGCGCCGCGATCCCGCGGCCGCTGCGAAGGCGATCGATGCGCTCACCGTGCTGCTCGGCCCAGGCAGCGCCGTGCACGCCCGCTTGCAAGACGCGCACTTGCCCGAGGCGCGCTTCGCGTGGTCACCCGGAACTTTGCCGCGCACAGCCGCGCCGCGCGCGACGACGTCTCCGGTGCTCGTGCGGCGCATCTTCCACGCACCGCACGCCCTCGCACCGCTCGCGCCACACGCATCCGACGGTTGGCTCCTGCGCGGCGTCACGCACGGCTGCGTGCAGCGCTTGATCGGTCCGCATTCCTTGTCAGGCGGCTGGTGGCGGAGCGAAGTCGAGCGCGACTACCACTTCGCCGAGCTCAAGAACGGCGAGCTGTACTGGATCTTCTACGACAAGCGCCGCCGGCGCTGGTTCTTGCACGGGATCGTGTCGTGAGCGCCGTTGCACTCTGGTGCAAGAGCAACTTCTCGTTCCTCGAAGGCGCGAGTCATCCCGATGAATTGTGCGAGGAAGCGGCGCGCCTCGGTTACGACGCGCTGGCGCTCACCGACCGCGACGGTGTGTACGGCGTCGTGCGCGCGCACGTCAAGGCGCGCGACCTGGGTTTGAAGCTCCTCGTCGGCGCGCAAGTCAGCGTCGACGACGGTTCGTCGATCGTGCTCGTGGCGCAAGACCGCGCCGGCTACGCGAACTTGTGCCAGCTCCTCTCCACCGGACGATTGCGATCGGAGAAAGGCGCGAGCGTCGTCTCGTGGAGCGAGGTGTGCGAGCGCGCGAGCGGCCTCTTCGCACTGTGGGGCGGCGACGAGAGCCGGCTCGGACGCGCGGACGAGTGCGACGAGGTCGTGGGGTCGCTCCGCGATGCGTTCGGCGATCGACTGTACGCGCTCGCCGCGCGCCACAGGCGCGCCGAGGAAGTCCGTCACGAAGCCCGCCTGCGCGAGCGCGCGCGGCGCTTCTCGCTGCCGGTCGCAGCCGCGACCGAGGTGCTCTACCACAGGCGAGACCGGCGACGCGTGCAGGATCTCGTCACGTGCATTCGGCACGGCACGACGATCTCGCAGGCTGGGCGTTTCTTGAAACCCAACGCCGAACACTACCTGAAGAGCCCGCACGCGCTCGCCGAGCTCTTCCACGACGATCTCGTCGGACAAGCGCACGCGCGCGACATCGGGACACGCTGCACGTTTTCGATGAGCGATCTGCGTTACCGCTATCCAGGCGAACGTCTGCCCGACGGCACAAGCGCCGCGCAGTGGCTGCACCACCTGACGTTCGAAGGCGCCCGCGCGCGCTACGGCGCGTGCATTCCCGCGCCAGTCGTCGTGCAACTGGACCGCGAGCTCGCATTGATCGACGAGCTCGACTACGGCGGCTACTTCCTCACCATCCACGACCTCGTCCTGTTCTGCGAGCGCGAGAAGATCCTGTGCCAGGGCCGCGGCTCGGCGGCCAACTCCGCCGTGTGCTATTGCCTGCGCATCACCGCGGTCGACCCGCTGCGGATGGATCTGCTCTTCGAGCGCTTCCTGTCGAAGGAGCGCGCCGAACCGCCCGACATCGACCTCGACATCGAGCACGAGCGGCGCGAGGAAGTGATCCAGTACATGTACGCGAAGTACGGTCGCGCGCACGCCGCGATGGTCGCGAACCTCGTGTGCTACCGCGCGCGCTCGGCGGTGCGCGACGTCGGCAAGGCGCTCGGCTGGAAAGAGAGCCAATTGATGCGCGTCGCGGAGCTCTTGTCGCACTGGGACGGCATCGAGGAAGGTGTTTTCACACAAGCCGGCATCGACACGTCGACGCACGCGTGCCGATTGCTGCTCGAGCTCGCGAGCGAGATCGAAGGCTTCCCGCGCCATCTTTCGATCCATCCGGGCGGTTTCCTGCTCGGTCACGAGCCCGTGTCGACGCTCGTGCCGATCGAGAACGCGACCATGCCGGACCGCACGGTCATCCAATGGGACAAGGACGACGTCGAGGCGCTCGGCCTTTTCAAAGTGGACTTGCTCGGCCTGGGTGCGTTGACGCATCTCCACCGCGCGTTCGATCTCTTGCGCGAGCACCACGGCCTCGAGCTCACGATCGCGACGGTGCCGCCCGACGATCGCGCGACGTTCGAGCAGATCTCGCGCGCCGACACCGTCGGCGTGTTCCAGATCGAGAGCCGCGCGCAGATGTCGATGCTGCCGCAGCTCAAGCCGGCGAAGTACTACGACCTCGTGATCGAGATCAGCATCGTGCGCCCCGGCCCGATCACGGGCGGCATGGTGCATCCGTTTCTGCGGCGTCGGAACAAAGAAGAGACGGTCGAGTATCCGCACGAGTGCCTGC
>JANOFY010000338.1:0-4944 GCA_031413895.1 Planctomycetota bacterium
CCGGTGACGAGCTCGGTCACCGTGTGCTCCACCTGGATGCGCGCGTTGACCTCGATGAAGTAGAAATGGCCGTCGCGCGCGAGCAAGAACTCCACCGTGCCCGCATTGCTGTAGTTGGCCGCTTTCGCCACGCGCACCGCCGCTTGGCAGATCCGCTGCCGCAGCTCGGGCGTGAGCGAAGGCGACGGCGATTCCTCGACGAGCTTCTGGTGACGTCGTTGGATCGAGCAGTCGCGCTCACCGAGGTGCACCGTGTGGCCGTGGCGATCGGCGAGGATCTGCACTTCGATGTGGCGTGGGTTCTCGATCAGCTTCTCGATGTAGAGCGTGCCGTCGCCGAACGCCGCTTCGGCTTCCGATTGCGCCGCGTGAAAGCCGGCGATCAAGCTCGGATCATTGCGTGCGATGCGCATGCCGCGTCCGCCGCCGCCGGCCGACGCCTTGATCATCACGGGGTAGCCGATCGACTGCGCGACCGAGAGCGCTGTGTTCTCGTCCGGCACGAGCCCGTCCGAGCCGGGAACGACCGGCACGTCTGCGCGCGCAGCCAATTCACGCGCCGCGACTTTGTTGCCGAGCTGTGCGATCGTTTCGGGCTCGGGCCCGATGAACTGGATCTTGCAGGCGCGGCACACCTCGGCGAAGTGAGCGTTTTCCGCGAGAAATCCGTACCCCGGGTGGATCGCTTCGACGTCCGCGACTTCCGCGGCCGCGATGATCGCGGGGATGTGGAGGTAACTCTTCGAACTTTGCGCCGGGCCGATGCAGATCGTGTCGTCGGCTTGACGCAGATAGATCGCGTCCGCGTCGGCGGTCGAGTACACGGCGACCGTTTCGATGCCGAGCTCGCGGCAGGCCCGGATGATTCGTTGTGCGATCTCGCCGCGATTGGCGATCAGGACACGGCGAAACATCAGGTCGGTTTCACCATGAAAAGCGGCTGGCCGAACTCGACCGGTTCGCCGTTCTCGACCAGGACCTCGAGGACTTCACCCGCGATCTCCGCCTTGATCTCGTTCATCACCTTCATCGCCTCGATGATGCAGATCGGCGCGTCGACCTGGATCTGCGAACCGACGCGCACGAAGGCCTCGGCCTCGGGCGAAGAGGAGCGATAGAACGTCCCGACCATCGGACTGACGATCGGCGTGCCGACGACCGGCGCGGGGACCGCGATCGCCGCGGGTGCGGCGGCCTGCGCCATCATCGGGAGCGGAGCGACGGGGGAATGGGACCCCGTTTGCATCACGTGCACGAGTGGCGCGGGCGCCGGAGCGTCGCCACCGCGCTTGATGCGTACCTTGAGTCCGGCCTCGCGGTCTTCGAGCTCCAGCTCTCCCACGCCCCCGCCCTTCATCAGGCGGATCAGCCTCTGGATCAGTTTCAGGTCCATGCGTGCTGTGGTTGTCTCCGGGTCGCGAAGGATCTCAGGGGGATCTCAGGGGGTCGTCAACGTCCGGCCGGCAGCGCGGCCGCCACTTGCAAGGCATTGAGCGCCGCGCCCTTGCGCAGCTGGTCACCGACGGCGAAGAAGCATAGCGACCGAGTCGAGAGCGTTCCCGCGCGAATCCGTCCAACGAAGACGTCGTCGGCGCCGGCACACTCGCGCGGGCGCGGTCCGTGCGGGTCGTCTGTGACCGACACGCCCGGCGCCGAGCGCAAACACTCGATCGCTTCACCGGCGGGGAGCCTGCGGGCAAGCTTCACGTGCACGGCCACGCTGTGGCACCGCTCGACAGGAACGCGGGTCGTCGTCACCTCGACCGCGAGATCGCCGCGGCGCAGGATGCGCTTCAGCTCGTACATCACTTTCTCCTCTTCCCCGCTGATCCCCGTCGCGTCGACGTCGGCGACGCCGGGGATGACGTTGAGCGCGAGTGGGGCCGGGAACGGGCTCTCGCTCGCGGCCGGAGGTGTGCTGCCGTTCGCCGCGGCCTTCATCTCGCGAGCGAGCGTCGTGAGTCCGGACAGGCCGACCCCGGACGCCGCTTGGAAGCTCACGATCACGACCTCTTCGAGCCGCGCCGCGCGATCGAGCACGGCCAGCGGCAGCGCGGCCACGGCCGTCGTGCAGTTCGGGTTCGCGACCAGCCGCGTGCTCGCGACGAGCTCGTCGCCGTTGATCTCGGGGATCACGAGCGGCACGTCCGGGTGTCGCCGGTGCGCGCTCGATAGATCGATCACGCGCACACCGCGGGCGACGAGTGCTTCCGCGAGCGTCCTCGATACCCCGGAAGGCGTGCAGAGGAACGCGACGTCGAAGCTCGCGTCGCGGGTCGCGTCGAAGGCGCGCACGTTCAGGCGCACGCCCGGCGCGATGTCGAGGACGGTCTGGGTGCGCGCGAGGCAGTCGATTCGGTCGTGTGCGTGTCCGGCGTCGTGCAAGAGCCGCAGGAGCTCGCGTCCGACCGCGCCCGTGGCGCCGATCACGCCGACGCGCTGCGCGCGGTGCGCCGCGGTCCATCCCCACCGGTCTCTCACGGAACGCGAGTCCACTGTGCTCGGCATCGGTCTCCCCTTACTTTCGATTGGCTTTCGATTGCGATGGGACGAACTGAGTTCAGCGTGAGGCGGATCTGCGGCGCGGCTTCGCAGGCGACGGACGTGGCTCGTCCTCGGTTCTGCGCCACACCCCCGAGCGGCCACCGCGCTTCTCCAAGAGCTCGATCCGCTCGATGCGAATGCCGTGATCGAGGCCTTTCGTCATGTCGTACACCGTCAGCGCCGCGACCGCCGCGCCGGTAAGCGCTTCCATCTCGACCCCCGTGCGGCCACGGCACGCGGCCGTGCAACGCACGTCGAGGACGTCGTCCGCGCTGGACTCGATGTCGATCGCGACATGGTCGAGCCCCACCGGATGACACATCGGGATCAAGTCGCCCGTACGTTTCGCGGCCAGGATCCCCGCCGAGCGGGCGACCTCGGCGAGGGCCCCCTTCGCTCCGTGCCCGGCGAGGACTCGCGCCAGCACACCGGCTGGAAAGACGACGCGCGCGCGCGCGGTCGCCGATCGAGCGGTGACGGCTTTCGCGCCCACGTCGATCATGCGCGAGCTCGCGCCCGCTGCGCCGAACACGAGATGGCCTGCGCGACGAGTCGATCGAGCGCTCATGCGGCCTGCCACGTGGAACAGGCGGAACGAGAACCGGAGCCAGTGCGGCGAGACCCAGTGACGCGTGACATGGAGGGGCGCGCCGCGCGGATGCGCGCATCAGGCACGCGGAGCGCGCACACTCTAGCGGCTAGCGCGGTCGACACGAAGACCGGCGCGATCACACGAGTTGCCGCGTGCTTCCGGCCGTTCGATCGGGGCAAATCGGACCCCAGTATGATTTCGGTTCATGCCCGAGCACCACCCTCTCCGAATCGTAGAGTGTGGTCTACCCGCTGGGTCGTGCGGCGCGCGGACCCGGACGTCCCTTCCATAGTTGGCACAGCTAGCCGCCAGAATTCCTTTCCATGCTGACGACACTCCTCCTGGCTCTCTGCCTCTCCCTTACTCCGACGTCGGCCACGGCCCAAGACACCGTCGACATCGACCAGGTGCTCGCCGATCGCATCGCCGCCGTGGCGAAGGTCGAGCCGCGGGAGATCTGGAGCGCAGCCTCGAGCCTCGTCGCGGCGACGAGCGAGGCCGGCGCGAACGCGCTCGACCGAGCGATCGACACTCGGCTCGCACAGCCGGAGAGTCTCACCGAGTCGGCCCAGCTCCTGCTCATCAGCGCGCGGCTCCTCGGTTCGGAGTCCGATCGCACGCTGCTCGCCGCCCGTCTAGAGCCGCTGCTCGACTCGCAGCAAGAAGGCACCGCGCAAGCCGCCGCCTCACTGCTCTGCGACCCGCGCTTCCGCGAGCTGAAGGACGATGAGCTCGATCGCCTGTGCCAGAAGCTCCTCGATTCGGCGCGCGATGGCCGTCGCGCTCCAGCACTGCGCCTCGAGAGCGCCGTCGCGCTTTACGTCCAGGGGCGCGGCAACGAGAAGCGCGCCGCGCGCAAGGAGATGATGGATTTCCTCGGCTCATCGGATGTCAACCTCCGCAACCAGGGGGCGCTCGCCCTGGCGCGCGTCGACGACGTCGAGTCCGGACGCGTCGAGCTCCAACGGCTGGCGGAGTTGCCGAGCGAAGAGGGCCGCCTGGCCGCGGCGATCCTCAAGCAAGAGGACATCCGCCGTCTCTACGACCGCCGGCAAAAGAATCTGCTCGATTACACGCGCGAGAAGCTGGACCAAACGGACCTCAAGGGTGACCACGACCTGAAGCTCGTCGAAAAGGTGATGCGCGTGATCGAGACCGCGTCGCTCGAAGGCGACAAGGTCAAGCGCGAGGACCTCATTTCGTCGGCGCTCGACGGGATGTTGCGCAGCCTCGACGAACACTCGAGCTACATGACGCCAAAGGTGTTCAAGGAGTTCACGCAGGATCTGCTCCAGCCGCAGTACGGAGGCATCGGCGCGTACGTGCACGAGGATCCCGACGACAAGCTCTTCACGATCCGCCAGCCGATCTACTCCGGCCCCGCGTACCGCGCCGGACTGCACTCCGATGACAAGATCCTGCGCATCGGCGAGTGGCCCACGATCGGCAAGCCGGTCGACGAGATCATCAAGCGGCTCAAGGGCGAACCGGGCACCGATGTGAAGCTCTACATCTGGCGCCGCGGAATGGACGCGGCGCTGATCGACCGGCCGACGGAAAACATGGCCATCGTCATCCAACGCGAAGAGATCACGATTCCGCCGGTGAAGGCGGCGCTGCTGCCGGGCAACATCGGCTTGATCGAGCTCACGACGTTCAGCCGCGTCGCGAGCGACGAGCTCGCGGAGACGATCCGCGAGCTGAAGTCGCAGGGCGTGCGTGGCCTCGTGCTCGACCTGCGGAACAACACCGGCGGCCTGCTGACCGAGGCCGCGAACGTCAGCAACCTGTTCCTTCCAAAGAAAAAG
>JANOFY010000339.1:0-3883 GCA_031413895.1 Planctomycetota bacterium
GCGTGCGCGGCGCCGCTTGGTCGCAATCCGGAACGGTCAAGATCGTCTCGATGCACGAGACGCTCGACGCCACCGTCGACGTGGAGGGGTTGCGGCGCGCGATCATCGAGCGCATCCAAGGTCATCGCGACGTGCACATGAAGGCCGGTCTTCCCGTGCGGCTCGTGTTGCGCGGTGAGGGGCGTCCGCCGGAGCTCCCGTTCTTCCTGCAACCGGTGCTCACGTCATCGACTGACGAGAGCCTCGAGTTCGGATCGTGGAGCCGGCCGTTCGACATCGCCGGCGAGACGCGCGTGCTGGCGCCGGCACCCGGCGTGTACACGGTGGCCGTCGGCGTCGGTCGCGGCCGGATCTTTCGCGGGACGCTCTGGGTCGACATCGATCCGCCGCAGACCGTCACCATCGCGGACTTGCCCGGCGAGCAGACGGTCGAGATTCGACTCGACAAAGCGGCGATCGAGAAGGCGCTGAAGGCGTACACCGACTGACGCGGTGTCGCGTCAGCGCGTCTCGCTGCGCGACGCTTCGCGACACACTTGCATCCAGCGCGGGAGCCGCCGCTCCAGGCCGAGTCGAGTCAAGTACTCGAGATCGAGCCCAGCGATCTCCGGCTGGTCGTCCCGATCGAGGTCGATGTCGACGAGACAGTTCGCGACGTGCACCGCGCACAGCGGCGAGAACGAGAGATCGACCGACGACGACGGTCGATGGTGCAGCGCGACGGCCTCGACCACCGACATCGGCAGACTCCAGTGATTCAGCACGAAGGCGCCGAGCGCCGCGTGCGAAGCCCCGAACAAGCGCTGCTCGTACTCGAACGAGTCCGACTTCTCGCGCTCCGCGAAGACGAGCGCCGCCTTGTATCGATCGGGCCGGTTCACCGCCATCACGAGCTTGCCGCAGTCGTGCATCATGCCGGCTAGGAAGGCCGCGTCTTGGTCCTTCGTCGCCGATCGCTCCGCACGCGCGATCGCACGCGCGAAGCTCGCGACGCGCATGCTGTGCTCCCACACCTGCGTGAGGGAGAGTCCCTGCACCTTGTCTTCCTCGAACTGCGAGTACGTCTGCACCGAGAGAATCAGCGACTTCAGGGTCTCGATGCCGAGGAACGTGACCGCGTGTCCTGGGCTGACGATGCGTTCCTTCAGGCCGAACATGGCCGAGTTGACGATCTGCAACACCTTTGCCGTCAGGCCGATGTCGCGCGCGATCACGTCACCGAGGTCCTCGACCGACGTCTCGGGCTGACGCAGCGCGTCCAAGAAGTCGAAGTACACCGCCGGAGCGCTCGGAAGCGTCTCGAGTCCGGCGACGAGTCGCCGGATCTTCGGCGAGGTCAAGATCTCCTGCAGCGCGCATCCACGTGAGAGCATCGTGCGCAGCACGTTCGTCGAGCACGGTTTCGCCAGCGTGCCGTGTGCTTCGCTCGACATGCGGCTCAACGTCTCGCGATCAGCGGGATCGACGGCCAGGAGGCGCAGGATGCTCGGCTGTTCCTGTCGGACACGCGAGAGGAACGTGGAACCGTCCGTTCCCGGAATGTGCGAGTCCGCGACGACGACGTCGTAGGGGTAGCGATCGAGACGTTCGAGCGCGAGTGCGACCGTCGCGACGACGCTGATCTCCCACTCCGCGTGACTCGGATCGAGGAGCTCCTCGAGACCTTGCAGCGTCTGCGGCTCGGGGTCGACGAATAGAATGCGCTTCAAGTGCGGCGGGGGGGGCACCGGGCGTGGGGAGACAGCTCGGACCTCGTCCCCATGTCGACCAGCGCGGTCGCGCGGACTGAGCCGGTCCGCTCGCGATCTCCGCCGCGCACTCGGAAATTGCTTCCAGAAGTGCGCGCTCAGCGCACCGCCCAGACCTTCCACGCCTCGTCGAAGCCCGGCGGCGTCCAGCTCCAGATCTCCTTGAGGAGGCCCCGCTGGAGCCCCGGCAGGTCGCGTCCGCTCGGCGAACCGCGCTCGTCGAGTTGGCCTTTGACGCCGCCGAGGAACTTCGCCAACTGCTGCGGCTCTTCCGCGATGAGGAAGCGCGCCATCGAGCAGATCGTAATCGTCGCGTCGCGATCGAGATCGCCGAAGCCATGGACGTGCATCAACGTCGCGAGCTGCGGAGCCTTCGTCATCACGATCAGCTTCTTCGCCGCGGCGGCCCAATCCGCGGGACCTTTGGCCTCGCGGTACGTGCCCTCGTCGCCGTCGTTCGTCGTCGAGCGCGGCTCGATCTCCTTCTCGAGTGCGAGCGCGAGTCCTTCGTCGATCCAGATCGGCGGGTCATACGAGAAGTGCTTGTACGCCGAGAAGAACGTGTGCGAGAGATTGTGCGCGATGAAGGGGAAGAGCCATCGATCACGGCGGATGTCGCCGTCCTCGGCGGGCAGCACGACGATGAGTTTGTGGATCTCGGGGTAGTGCCAGCGCACGGTGTCGTTGATCGCGGCGCCGGTGATCTCCTCGGCGTGCTTGCGGTGCGCGGTGCGCGTCGCGTGGACGACGATCTCGAACTTGTCTTTCTCGCCGAGGTAGCGGCCGATGCCCATGAAGGGTCCGGTCGCGGACCGCTCCGCGGGAAAGTCCGCGTCGGTGACGCCGAGGAGCTTCTGGAAGCGCGCATAGAAGTCCTCGCCGCGCAGCGCGAGCATGTGCAGCCGCAACCACGGATCGAGCCGCTTCAGCTTCTCGGGGATCTTCGGAAAGATCGCGCGCATGCGCGTGAGCTCGGCAGTAACTCGTTCTTGATCTTCGTTGTCGACGTTCTCGAAGCCGAGCGAGAACGCCCAGCGCAGGTGTGCGGTTTCCGCAAAGATCCAATCGGGGCCGGGGAACTTCTCCGCGAGCGCCTTGCTGTCCTCCGTTCCAATAGGAATGGGGCCGTGCGAGACGAGACCCGACTTCGTCATCAGCTCGGACTCGTTCTTGCACCACGGACAGACGTCCGGTGTCTTCGACTTCTGCGCGAGCGCAGGCGCGAGTGCGAGGAGGATCCAAACGGCGAATCGGACGAGGGCGGTCATCGGCAGATTCCGCAGCGGGATGGTTCGAAAAGGAAGGAGAGCTCGTCATGAATTCCACCACATCGTGTGTGTCCATGTGTGTTCTGTTCGCATGCTCGATCGCCGGGCCGGCGTCCGGTCAGGTGACGTCGCGCGTCAGCGTCGCATCGGGTGGAACCCAAGGGAACTTGGAGAGCTACGACGCCGCGATCTCCGCGAACGGCCGCTACGTGGCGTTCCACAGCCAGTCATCGAACCTCGTGCCGGGCGACACGACTTTCTCTGCAGACGTCTTCGTGCGCGATCGCGTCAGTCACACGACCACTCGCGTCAGCGTGGATTCATCGGGCGCGGAGGGCAATCTCGACAGCTACTCCCCCTCCCTCTCAGCGGATGGCCGCTTCGTCGCCTACGTGAGCGATGCGACGAACCTGGTGCCCGGGGACACGAACTTTCGGCGGGACGTCTTCGTGCACGACCGCACGACCGGAGCGACTTCGCGCGTCAGTGTCAACTCCAACGGTACGCAGGCGGACGACATGTGCTACCAACCCAAGCTCTCGGCCAACGGTCGGTTCATCGCCTTCGAAAGCGACGCGACAAACCTCGTCGCAGGCGACACGAACGGGAGCCGTGACGTGTTCGTGCACGACCGTGCAAGCGGGATCACGACGCGCGCCAGCGTCTCCTCGACGGGCGCCGAGGCGATCGGATCGAGCGGTTCACCTTCCCTTTCCGCCGACGGAACCAAAGTCGCCTTCGAAAGTACCGCGGCTCTCGTCGCAGGCGACACGAACGGAGCGCTCGACTTCTTCGTGCGCGATCTCTCGAACGGTTCGACGGTGTGCGTAAACGTCGAGCCGAACGGGTTGCCGGGCGGAATCTTCT
>JANOFY010000340.1:0-3637 GCA_031413895.1 Planctomycetota bacterium
AGTCCCGAGGCTTCCGAGAGCGCACCAACCGCGGTCGAGCTGTCGCCAGAAGCCAACGCCGAGTCGCCGGCCGCCGTGGAGCTGAGACCCGAGGCTTCCGAAAGGTCGCCTACCGCCGTCGAGCTGTCGCCCGTGGCCAGCGACGAGTCGCCGACCGCCGTCGAGCTCAGGCCCGAGGCTTCGGCGCGCCCGCCGCACGCAGTGGGAGCTCGGCGGGCCTGTGGGTCGCGATTCTGGCGCTGCTCTTCACCGCCGTCGCGATCGCGGTGCTCCATCGCAACGTGGAGGATCTCACGGCAGAGAACGCGCGTCAGGAAGCCGCGCTCTCGGAGTCGAGCCGGACGGTGCGCGCGTTGATGAATCGCATCGAAGCCGCGGATCAGCGCCGCGGGGCTCAGCTCGAGAAGGTGGAAGCGACGGTGTTCGGCGTGCGCCAAGTTCTCGACGCGGACCGTGACCAAGCGGCCGCGCAGGCCACGCAACGTGGGCGCGAGTCGGCTGTGCTTTCGCAAGCGCTGGCGGAGCTGCGTGCGGAGCTCGTCGCGTGGCGCGAGGACAGCGACCGGCGCATCGCAGCGCACGACGAGCACCTTGGGCGCGCGGACGACGAGCTGCGGCTTCTGACCGAACGTTTCGCCGCGATCGAGACGGGTCCGATGCTCGAGTCCGATCCGGCCGCGGCCGCGGGATCGAGCGGCGCCGGCGCGCGCGCGTGGAGCGGACTCCTCGTCGATCTCGCGAGCCCCAACGCCGGCATCCGTTGGCAGGCCGTGGTGGGTCTTGGCGACACGAAGGACCCCGAGGTCGTGCCGAGCCTATTGCCGATGCTCACGGACAAGGACGTGTTCGTTCGGATGGCGTGCGCGCGCGTGCTCGGCGACTTGGGTGAGAACGCGGCGGTTCCCGGTCTGATCGACGCGCTCGAGGACGCCGAAGCACCGGTTCGCGAAGCCGCGTCGATCGCACTGCGCACGGTGACGGGCAAGGATCTGCGCTTCGATCCGCTGGGCAACGAAGCCGATCGGGCCAAGAAAGTGAAAGCTTGGCGCGAGTGGTGGAATAAGTTGCAGGAAGAGCCGGACAGCGCTCCGGGTTGATGCTCTGGACGGCGGGGCTCGCGCTCTCCCGGTACGTGTCGAGCGCGAGAGGGACTCGCGCTCGGGGGCGGATTGCGAGAAACTAGGGTGTGTCCTAGACTCCCGCGCCATTCCCGAGTCGCCAGTGCCCTTGCAGACGAGCCCCCTATGAGTCATCCGGTCACCCTGATCCGCGGCGATGGCACCGGCCCCGAGCTCGCGCAGGTGACGAGGGATGTGCTCGACGCGACCGGCGTCCCGTTCGACTGGTTCGAGGTCGACGCCGGCGTCGACGTGATGGAGAAGACGGGCACGCCGATGCCGGATTACGTGCTGGCGTCGATCCGCCGCACGAAGACGTGCATCAAGGCGCCGATCACGACGCCGGTGGGCAAGGGTTTCCGCTCGGTGAACGTCGCGCTGCGCAAGGAGTTCGATCTCTACGCGTGCGTGCGGCCGTGCAAGAGCTACCCCGGTGTGCGCAGCCGTTACGAAAAGATCGACCTCGTGATCTTCCGCGAGAACACGGAGGACCTGTACGCGGGGATCGAGTTCGAGCTCGGCGACCAGAAAACGTTGCAGCTGATCTCGCGCATCGCCGACCTAGGCGGCCCGACGTTGTAGCCCGACACGGCGATCACGATCAAGCCGATCAGCGTCTCCGGCAGCGAGCGCATCGCGAAGGCCGCGTTCGAGTACGCGCGGAAACACGGGCGCAAGAAGGTCACGGCCGTCCACAAGTCGAACATCATGAAGTTCACGGACGGCCTGTTCTTGTCGACCGCGCGCGAAGTCGCGCTGCGCTATCCCGAGATCACGTTCGAGGATCGCATCGTCGACAACATGTGCATGCAGCTCGTGCAGAAGCCGGAGGACTACGACATCCTCGTGATGCCGAACTTGTACGGCGACATCTTGAGTGACCTCTGCGCGGGATTGATCGGCGGACTCGGCGTCGCGCCAGGGATGAACCTCGGCGACGGCGGCATCTCGATCTTCGAAGCGACGCACGGCTCGGCGCCGAAATACAAGGGACAGAACAAGGTCAATCCGACGGCGATGCTGCTGTCGGGCGTCCTGATGCTCGAGCACCTCGGCGAGACGCAATCGAGCAAGCGGCTCGAGGCAGCGATCGCGAAGGTGATCCGCGAAGGCAAGCACGTGACGTACGACATGAAGCCCGACCGCAACGATCCGACGGCGGTCGGCACGCGCGAGATGGGCCAGGCCGTCGTGCGCGCGATGGAGACCGTTTCGGTCTGACGTACGGCGCTCGGTCTCGTTCGGCCATGCACTTGATCGCGATGGCGGGTCTGCCCGGCACGGGCAAGAGCACGCTCGCTCGGGCGCTCGCGAACGCGATCGGTGCGCACGTCCTCGACAAGGACGTCGTGCGTGCGACGCTCTTCGGTCCGGACCGGATCGAGTACTCGCGCGCGCAAGATGACCTCTGTGTCCAGCAGATCTTCGAGACGATCGACGCCTTGCTCGTGCACGGCCAAGAACGGTTCGTGATCTTCGACGGCCGCACGCACTCGCGCCGTGAACAGGTTCGTGCGCTCGAAGAGTTCGTCGCGTCGCGGTCGCTGCCGTGGTGCCTGATCGAGTGCACGTGCCTCGAGTCGATCGCTCTCGCGCGAATCGAGAGCGATCGCGCAGCCAAGACGCACGCCGCCGACAATCGCACCGCGGAGCTCTACCGACAGATCGCGCGCAGCGCCGATCCGATCGACATCGAGCGGCTGGTGCTGGACACGAGCGAACGTCCGGTCGGGTCTCAGGTCGAGCAAGTCGTCGGCCATCTCCGCGCGCTCGGCTGGCCGATCCCAGGCGCACTCGATCGCGGCTGACGCGGAAACGCCCCGGCACTCAACTTCGATAGGCATCTGGGCGGATCCTCGTGTCGACGTCGCTACTCGCTCGTGTGGCCGCCGTGATCATGCATCGCCTTGTCGGCTCGCATTGATTAGAGGACGCCTAGGTCTTGACGAGCTGGCCGCGAGGAGTGCCACGCGGTCAGCTTCGTTTTGGCTAAGGGAGAAGCGCTGAGACTCGCCGTGTGCGCTCTGAGTCGACGATTCTGGCGTCAGTACTCATCTCATCCGGGATGCCGGTGATTCCGTGTTACCGTGGTGTCCAGCTCGCGAGCGCGATTCGAGCGCATTGGCAGGTCGATGGCTGACGAACCGGGTGCAGCGCGCTGCACGAAGGAGGCGTTCTGCTCATGTGCAGCTCAACATCTCGGATTGCCGGCGCTTTCCTCGCAGTCATGCTCTGCGCGCCAATCTCTGCCCAGGTCACGCAACGCGTGAGCGTGGCCATGGGCGGTGCGCAGGGAGACTCCTCCAGCCAGTATCCCTCGATCTCGGCCGACGGTCGCTTCGTGGCCTTCCCCAGCGACGCCTCGAATCTCGTCGCGGGCGACACGAACGGGCGCCGTGACATCTTCGTGCGCGACCGGTCGAGGAGCTCCGGCGCGCATACTTCACCGCGCGCGAAGACGCCAGTTTTCACGCGGAGCTCGACAGGCTGCTGAAGCACTTCGTCGGCCGCCCCACGCC
>JANOFY010000341.1:0-4801 GCA_031413895.1 Planctomycetota bacterium
CCAAAATTCACGGGTTGGTGTTGGTACACCGAACACCCCCCCCCCACGCTTATTCAAACGGGGTGGGTCGCGTCCTCCCAGCGCGACCCGCTACCGCACGCGCACGATCACCGGCCCGACAGCACGACGTGATAGTTCGAGCCGCCCGAACCGCTCGTCACCCGCACGAGCACGTTCTTACCCGGGACCGGGTAGACGCGGGTCTGCGTCGTCGAGCCGTTCTCGCCCGTGATCGTGAACTGGTCGAGCAGGATCGGGAACGCCGGCTCCACGATCAGCATGAGCTGCACGACGACGTTCCCATTGACGGCTCGTCCGCTCACGCGCAGGTCGCTGATCGCGCTCATGTTGTACGGCCCGAGCTCGAGGGCGGCACCTTCGTTGATCACGCCGAAGCCGGTGTCGTGAAAGAACGCGGGCGTCGACGCGACCGCGACGGCGTTCTGCGCGGGATCGATCTTGACCGTCCACGGACCGCTTTGACCGACGGACCACGGACCTTGCTGCGACGCCTGAACGTTCCCGGCGATCGTCGTCGTGCCGGTGACCGCGAGTTGACCGGTGACCGGCACGGGGTTGAGCGGACTGTTCACGACGACGACGTCCTTGGTCGTCCCGTTGCCGTTCCCTTGCGCTTGCGCGACGGACTCCGGCACGAATTGAAACGCGACCACCGCGGCGATGAAACCGATGGCGATCAAGACCTTCTGAGTTGAATGCATGGTGTCTCCTCTGGGGATATTGGTTGTGCGGAGGGCCCAGCGGCGCGTGATCGGCCGCATCGGAGGCAGGGCCTCGTCCCCCACTCAGGTCCCAAGAGCAACGCGAGCGCGGATCTGTCGCTCATTCGGACTTTTCTTCGGGGTCGCGTGACGGCCCTCGACTCGGCGATATCGGGCGCGGCGGCCTGGGCGTCGTCGATCTCGCGAACCAAGTCGGTCGGTCGCGCATCGTCGCGCCGAGGACCCGACCCGAGGCCTCGAGCGCGACGCCAGCCATCGACCAGCGCGTGGAAATTCAGAGCGAGGACAGGAACGCGACCAGGTCCCGCTCGGCGGCGAGCGTCATCGAGAAGTTGAACTTCGCCTGATATTGGCGGAGCACATCGGTGAGCGTCGCAGCGGACCCGTTGTGGAAATACGGGGCGCGTGCGGCGAGGCCGCGGAGCACGGGTGTCTTGAACTTGTTGATGTCCGCGAACTTCCCGGTCGTCAGCGCGGCTCCCGGATCGCTGGACTTGATCGTCACGCCCGTCACCACATTGCGGAAGGTGTAGAGCGGCAGACCCGGATAGCGACTGGCCGGCGTATCGTCCGAAGCTCCGACGTCGAAATTCCTGCTCATCGATCGATTGCCAATCTCCGGGGCGCTGTGGCACAAGCCACACCGAAACGTGCCGCCCGTGTTCGTCGGAAAACCCCCGTTGAACAACTCCTGTCCGCGCGCGATCGCTCGTCGACCTGGATTGGGTGTGTTCGCCCATTCCGTAAAGAGACTCATCGAGGCCTGGTTGAACGGAGCACCCGTGATGTCGAGCCCACTCGAGTCATTTATCGAAACATAGAACGGAACCGTCGAAAGGAACTCGGGCCCACCCAAGGCGCCGGAGGCGGAAAGGGATCCCGCACCGTGACTGGTCTTCTGTGCCGTCGCCAGGTTCAACTCGAATTCGACGATCGCATCCCGCTGGGCATCCGTCAGGCCGGGAACCATCGCCTGAGCATGTCCGAACGTTGCACCGACCGCTTGGTGCCCGAGGTTCGCGAAGAGGTTCGAGGCGTGATTCGCGGCTTGCAACGCGACATTGGCCGGCGGCGGATCGGCCAGGGGAATCGTCCCGGTCGAGGCGGACGATTCGCGGCCATCCCACATCACGGAAGTCAGGAACCCGAGGTTGGTCGAAGGCAACGGTCGACGAAACAGCGACAGCTCGGAGGCGCTGGCGTAGTTCCAGGGATCGTCGACCTCGATCAATTCGAAGTCCGCGCCTTCCGGCATCGGTCGTCCGACTCGGATCACGCCGCGATTGAGCAGCATGCTGTAGGTATGGGCCCGTGCCAGAGTTGTCGAGACATCCATCAACGGGGAGTTGGCTCCGTCGACGAGTTTAAAAATCGGGTCGAGTCCATTCGTCTGCAGGAAACGCCACCGCAGTTCGTGCGGGACGATCGACCAAGCAGCCGAGGGGATGTGGCACGAGACGCAGGTCCGGCCATTCGTGCCGAAGCTCTGGAAGAACGGCCCCGTGTCGACGAGCGGACTCCCGTCCTTGGAAATGGTCCGCAGAACTCCCGTTGGATTCCACGTATCGATCTTTGAATCATTTGCCGCCGCAACTTGCATCGTTGCCACAGCCGCCAGCAAACAGGGAATCGGTCGGAAGCGCAGGATCTTCATGACAGTTTCTCCGGGAGTGAGGTCGCGGAGGCCTTTGGGGATAATTGGTTGTGCGGAGGGCCCAGCGGCGCGTGATCCGCCGCATTGGAGGCAGGGCCTCGTCCGCCGCTCAGGTCCCAAGAGCAACGCGGTCGCTGATCTGTCGCTCCATTCGGACTTTTCTTCGGGATCGCGTGACGGCCCTCCCCGATCACGCCCTCCGGCAACGCACTCGGCGAGCTCTACGCGCCCGCTGCCCGGCAACGGCCTTTGTCCGCGAATGCCATTCGCCTTGGCGCCAGACCCGCTGAAGGAATCGACGTTCGTCTCGGACCCGAGCTTGACGAAGTCGGCGTGATCGACGGGCGAGACAGAGAGTTCGTCGCGCGATAGACCTCGCCCATCGCGCCCGCACCGAGCGGCCCGAGGGTCGAGTCGTGCTAGAGAGAAGTTCCGGCGGCGAGAGGCATGCGCCTGGGATCCTACCGCCCGCGGGCGGCCGGCGACTCGCTGCTCTGCGTCACTACCAAGCGACGATCGTTCCGTCGTACTTGAAGAACTTGCCGGTGTCCTCCGGCTTCAAGCCGTCGATCACCTTGCGCATGCCCGCGATGCTCTGCTCCGGTGTGAGATCCGCACCGGGGCCGCCCATGTCGGTCTTCACCCAGCCGGGGCTCATCGGGATGCAGATGAAGCCGTCGGACTTCAGCTCCGCCGACAAGCTGCGCATGAACATATTGAGCGCCGTCTTGCTCTCGCGATACGCCCAGAACCCGGCGCGCGTGTTGTCGGTGATGCTGCCAAGGCTGCTCGAGATGCTGACGATCTGCTTGCCCTTGCCGGCGCGCAGATTCGGCAGCAGCGCCTGCGTCACGCGCACCGGACCGATCGCGTTCACTTGCATCACGCGTTCGTAGTCGTCGAGCTTCACGTCCTGCAGCGACTTCGCGCCGCCGTCGCTCACGCCCGCATTGTTGATCAAGAGGTCGATCGGCTGACCCTTCAATCGCTCCGCGAGCGCAGCGACGCTCTCGTCGCTGGCGACGTCGAGCGCTTCGACACGCACGCCGAGCGCCTTCAATTCAGCCGCCGCATTGGGCTCGCGCGCCGTACCGACGACGTTCCAACCGGCGGCGTGATATTGCTTGGCGAATTCGAATCCGAGCCCGCGATTGGCGCCCGTGACGAGCACCGTGCTCTTCGCCGCGGCAGGCTTGGAATCTTGCGGCGCGGCATGCGTCGCCGGTGCGGCGAGCAGCCATGCGAATGCGACGAGCGCCGTGGCGAGCACTGGAACGGACATGCGATTCAGCAGGCGAACGAACAACATGAGAACTCCTTATTCGAGTGACGACACCGTTCCGTGATCGACGATCCGACTCGACGTCGCCGGTGCGTGCTTCGGCAGTCTCCGGACGCGCCGACGAGGTCAGCGCCGAACGCGCGCTTCCATTTCGATCTCGATCAACTGCCCTTGCAGCGCGAGCCCCTTCACCTCGACCCACGTGCCCGTCGGGAACCGGCCCTTGTAGAGATCGTTGCGATAGCCCGACGCGCGGATGAAGCCCTGCATGTCCGTCGTGTAGACGTTCTCGACGGTGACGTCGTCGAACGTGCACCCGTAGTGCGCGAGGATCTTCGCGAGGTCGCCGTAGCAGTTCTTCATCTGCTGCTCGAGGTCGCCCGGCGCGACGAGGTTCCCCTTGTCGTCCATGCTGACGGCGCCCGAGATCTTGATGTCGTCGCCCAGGCGCACGGCGTGCGCGTAGCCGTAGGCCTTCTCGACCTCGGCGCGGAACAGGAAGTACTCCGGCGCGTCGTTCGCCGTGATCGAGCGGCATCCGCCCGCGAGTAAGGTGAGGGTCGTCGTTCCGATCAGGCCGGCCAGCGTGGTGCGCAAGTTCGTGGTCTCCGCGTTCCGAGGATGAGGTCGGTCGTTCGAGAACACGGACGATAACGTCCGTCCACTTCGTCGGCGATCCTTGCGGTACGCTCGCCGCCCGCTCGTGCGCATGCACCCGCGCGTGCGCATGAAAGCGGACGCGGCGCCTTTGCGCCTAACCCGCCGCGAGCGCCTTCTCGATCGCGCTCGTGACCTCCGCATCGAGCGGCTTCGTCGTGCTGGGCCAGAACGCGATCGGCTTGCCGTCCTTGCCGACGAGGTACTTGCCGAAGTTCCAGCCGGGCAGCTTGCCCGTCGCCTCGCCCAGCCACGCGTACAGCGGCGACTGACCGGCCCCGGTCTTCACGCCGACCTTGGCGAACAGCGGGAACGTGGCGTCGAAGCGCGTCGAGCAGAACTGCTGGATCTCCGCGCTCGTGCCCGGCTCCTGGCCGCCGAAGTCATTGCTCGGGAAGGCCAGGACGTCGAAGCCGCGCGCGCCGTAGCGCATCTGCAGCTCCTGCAGCCCCTCGTACTGGGTCG
>JANOFY010000342.1:0-2889 GCA_031413895.1 Planctomycetota bacterium
GAGTTCGCCGAAGGCGAGCGCCGGCTCTACGCGTACCTGCTGACGCGCGATCGCCTCGAGCTCGTCGACCTCGGTGAACGCTTGGCGATCGAGGCGGCGGTGGCCGAGGTGCTGCGTCTCATCGGTTCGCCGACGAGTCTCGGCAACGAGTCCGATGTCCTCGCTGCGTCTCGCCGCGCGGGCGCGCTTGTGCTGGCTCCCGTCGTCGCGCGCGCAGGTCCCGATCTTCGCCGCTTGATTCTGGTGCCGACGGGCGCGCTCTCTGGCCTGCCGTTCGAAGCGCTGATCGTCGGCGAGGCGCCTGATAGCGCGCCGGAGAGCTTCGCGACCGCGCCGTTCGCGATCGATCGCTGGGAGATCGTCTACGCGCCGTCGGCGCCGGTGCTGGTGGAGCTTGGTTCGCTCGGTCCCCGTCGGCGCGGCGGCAAGGTGCTCGTGCTCGCCGATCCGGTGTACGCGTCGGACGCGGATGTACCGGAGCCGAAGCCTGGGTCAGAAGATCCGGCGCTGCTCGGCGGCAGCGTGCGTGCCCAGCCCGACGCGCGCGAGTTCCAGCGTCTGGCCAAGACGCGCGACGAAGCGTTGGCGCTCGCCGATCTATTGGTGAAGCCCGACGAAACCGAGGCGTTCGCGAGCGTGGCGCGTTTGCGAGGCGCGCGCAGCGGCTCGGCTTCGGCGCGGCTCCTCGACGTGCATCTGGGCCGCGAGGCGCACGCGAAGCGGCTGCGCGCCGACTTGAAGCCCTACTCCGTGTTGCATCTCGCCGCACACGGCTTCGTCGACCGCAAGCAGTCGGACCATTCGGGGATCGCGCTCGCCTGGGACGAGCAGGACGAGCAGCACGGTTACTTCACGGTGGCCGATGCGCTGGACCTGGACCTCGACGCGAACCTCGTCGTGCTCTCGGCCTGCGACACCGCCGGCGGCCGCCGCCGTCCGGGCGAGGGAGTGGAGTCTCTCGCGCGTGCCTTCATGTTCGCCGGCGCCCGCGGTGTGGTCGCGAGCCTCTGGCAGGTTTCCGATTGGGCTGCGGCCGAGACGATGGTCGCTTTCTATCGCGGCGCACTGGAGCGAGGTCTGCATCCCAGTCACGCATTGCGCGAAGCCAAGCTCGCGTTACGGCGCTCGACCGCGATCCGCGGCGTCGCAGTCGAAGGTGGCGCATCATCACCCGCCCCGGCTGCGCACCCGTACTTCTGGGCGCCCTTCGTCTACGTGGGACGGCCGGAGTAGGCGCGAGAACCGCTCGCCACGCGGCTGGTGACGGCGTCCTCTCCGCCGGCATGACTCGCGCCGCGACTCGGACTGACATTAGTCGGCCTTAGCGCTTCACCCCGACCCACAGCCCGTGGCCGATCGGCACGATCACGCTGTGCAGCTCGCGCGTCGCGGCCATCAGGTCGTTGAACGCGCGCACCGCGGGCACGTCGCTGTCCGTTGGTTGCGGATCGAGCAATTGCCCGAACGCGAACGCGTTGTCGACCATCACGAGCCCGCCGGGGCGCACGATGCGCAGGCTGTGCTTCAAGTAGACGGGGTAGCTCGCCTTGTCCGCGTCGAGGAACGCTGCGTCGGCGGATGCATCGGCGAACGTCGCGAGCACCGCACGCGCGTCGCCTTCGAGCACTTCGACTCGGTCTTTCACGTCGGATCGCCCGACCCACGTGCGTGCGAACTCGGCGTGCTTCTTCGAGACCTCGATCGTGCGCACGCGGCCTCCGACAGGGAGCGCGCGCGCCATCGCGATCGCGCAGTAGCCGGCGAGCGTGCCGACTTCGACGACCTCTTTCGCGTGCGAAAGCTGCAGCAGGATCTGCATGAAGCTGGCTTGCTCGGGCGCGACCCAGATCGCCGGAATGCCCTCGGCGAGCGCAGCCTGTTTCAGGCGCAGCAAGAACTCGTCATCCGCGCCCGTGCGCGCTGCGATGTACTCGAAGTGAGCGTCCGTGACGCGTGAAGAGGACTCGGACATGCTCAGGGCTCCGGTTGCGCGGCGCGTTCCGACCACGGCAAGACGAACGGACGGCCGCTCGCCGTCGCGCGGCCGTAGTACAGGTGACGTCCGTAGACGGGCTCCAGCACGTCGCGCACCAGGACATGTTCGACGTCGCCGTCGGCGACGACGCGGCCGCGATCGAGGAGCAAGATGCGCGTCGCGTACTGACTGGCCAAGTTGAGATCGTGCATCACGAGCAGCGCCGTGCGCTCGGCGCCCACGAGGCTCGCGACGAGATCGAGCACGCGAATCTGGTGCTCGGGATCGAGCGCGCTCGTCGGCTCGTCCACCAAAAGAACGCGCGTTTCCTGCGCGATCGCGCGCGCGATCAGCACGCGCTGACGCTGCCCGCCGGAGAGCTCCGTCAGACTGCGCTGTGCGAGATCGGCGGCATCGCACTGCTCGAGCGCGCGCCGCACGACCGACGTGTCCGTCGCGCCGATCGCCGCGAATCGCGTGACGTGCGCGTAGCGTCCGGTCGCGACGAAGTCCTCCACGCGCACTTCCGGAAGCGCCGGCAGGTACTGCGGAACGACGGCGATCGCACGTGCGCGTTCGCGAGCGCTGTACGCCGCGATCGAGCGTCCGTCGAGCGACACGTCGCCGGCGGACGGCGCGAGCAGCCCCGCGAGGACTTTGAGCAGCGTGCTCTTCCCCGAGCCGTTCGGCCCGATCACGACCGCCAGTTCGCCGCGCGCGAGGCGCACGTCGATGCCGTCGAGCGCACGCAATGGCCCGGGATACTCGAACGCGACCTGCCGGGCTTCGAGCACGACGCGCGCTCGTTCAGCTCGGCCGTTCGGCGACAGGGGCCGGGCCCCACTCGAACACGACGGGGCGTTCGACCGCGGCGCTCAAGCTCTCGTGCACCGGGCACGTGGCGGCCGCGCGTT
>JANOFY010000343.1:0-2545 GCA_031413895.1 Planctomycetota bacterium
GGCGACGCTCGACCGCATCGGCCCCCTGCGTGCCTCGTTCTCCCACCTGCGCCACCTCGTGGTGGTGGGACAGAATCCGGGTCCGCACCTCTCGTTCGCGGAGGTGAGCGCACAAGCCTCGGACCGCCTGCAGAATGCCGACACCCATCGCGACGACCCGGCCATCTGGCTGTTCACGAGCGGCTCCACCGGAACCCCCAAGGCGGCCGTCCACCTGCAGCAGGACCTGCCGTGGAACACGGAGCGCTACGCGAAGCAGGTCCTCGGCATCCGCGAGGACGACCTCACGGTGTCGGTGCCGAAGCTGTTCTTCGGCTACGCGACGGGTACGAACCTGCTGTTCCCGTTCGCGGTGGGCGCCGCAACGGCGCTGTTCAGCGAGCGCAGCGAGGCCGGGACGCTGTTCGACGTCATCGAGCGCTACAAGCCGACGATCCTCACCTCGGTGCCGACGATGATCGGGGCCATGCTGAACCACCCCGATGCCGGCCGGCGGAACCTCGGCTCGCTGCGCTGCGTGCTCTCCGCCGGCGAGGCCCTGCCACCCGAGCTCGACCGGCGCTGGCGCGAGCGCTTCGGGATCGAGATCCTCGACGGCATCGGCTCGGCCGAGATGTTCCACATCTACATCTCGAACTACCCCGGTGACGTGAAGCTCGGCAGCCTCGGCAAGATCGTTCCCGGCTATGAAGCGATGATCGTCGATCCGGAGGGCAAGCCAGTCGACGATGGCGAACCCGGGAAGCTGCGCATCCGCGGCGGCTCGACGGCGCTGTGCTACTGGGCCGACAAGGCGAAGTCGCGCGAGACGTTCCAGGGCGAGTGGTGCACGACCGCCGACATCTTTCGGCGCGACAAGGACGGCTACTACTACTACGAAGGCCGCGACGACGACTTGCTCAAAGTGAGCGGCATCTGGGTGTCGCCGCTCGAGATCGAGAACGTGCTGCTCGAGCATCCCGCGATCGCCGAAGTGTGCGTCGTCGGGCGCGAAGACGAAGAGAAGCTCGTCAAGCCGCTCGCGTTCGTCGTGCTCAAGCCCGGGTGGCCGGGGACCGACGAGACCGCCGCCGCGCTCAAGGCGCACGTGAAGAAGCGCCTCGCGCCGTACAAGTACCCGCGCTGGTTCGAGTGGCGCGAGTCATTGCCGAAGAACGACCGCGGCAAAGTCGCGCGCAAGGACTTGAAACGCGAAGTGGAGACGGGGCGGAGCTGAGTGCTCGTTGCCGACAGAGTTCTGCGCGCCGACTCAGCGCTCCTCCGCCATCACCTCTCGATCCGATCGCGCCGACATCGACTCGCTGCGGCTCAGCGCGCCGTTCGAAAGTCGCACACAGGTGTGCGCCCTCCGAACGCTGTGGCGTTCGACTTGTCTGGCATGAGCGCCGGAATTCTCGACGCGCTTGCGCTTCTCGACTCCCGGCACGCTGCTTGCCCGCGACACGCCCCGTCCGAGGCAGCTCGGAATCGCGCTCGCAGCGCTTCCGACGATCCGCCCAGCGCTGGCAGACGGTCTTCGCTCCCCTCATTGAAAGGAATCGATGATGACTCCCTCCATCTTCCAAAGGCTCCAGATCCCCGCAGTGCTCGCTCTCTTCGCCGTGACCGCCCATGCCAGCGTGTCGAACTACTGCACCGGAGCGCCGAACTCCGTCGGGCCGGGTGCGGACATAGCGTGGGTCGGGCCGCACAACCCGCAGTTCGGCGGACTCACGGTGCAAGGTTGCCCGTCGAATTCGTTCGGTGTCTTCCTGTACAGCATGACTCCAGCTCAAACGCCGTTCGGCGATGGGTTCGCTTGCGTCGGTGCACCGATGCTAAATCTTGCGCGCCGTAGAACTGACGCGGCCGGCTCGCTCTTGATGCGTGTGTGGTGGGGCAGCGAGCAAGAAGATCTGCAGTGGCTCACGCATCCGCAGAACATCGGGGTCACGTGGCACTTCCAGTACATGTACCGCGACGTCGCGGGCCCTGGCGGAACTGGTTTCAACCTGAGCGACGGAGTCGCTGTGCAGTTCAGTCCGTTCGAGTAGCGCTGAACTCGAGCAGCGGAGCAATGTGCAGAGCGGAGTTCGAAAGGACTCCGCTCTTGTTCGTCAATCGCTCTTCTTCTTGCCGTGGCGTTGCTCGAGCAGACGTCTGAGGCGTTTCAGATCGGAGCGATCCTTCTCGGGCCGATTGGTTGCTTCCTTCATCGAGATCAAGTCTTCGATCGCTGCGAAGTGCGTCTTCACGCCCATGAACTGGCCGTCGACGCGGCGACGCCACACCGTCGCCCATTCCGCGCCTGGGACTCGCGAATGAACTTCGACTCGCAAGAGTCCGCCAAACGAAAGGATGTCCCCTGAAATGAAGTCTTCGGCCGAGAAGTCGGGCTCGGCGCCAGCCCAACGCGTCAGGGCACCGCGAACCTTTCGAGCATTGTCGAGCGTCGGCTCGATCAAGACGTCGATGTCACGCGTCGTCCGGTAGGGAATCAGCGACAGCACCGCCATTCCCCCGATCACTACATAGGCCGCGTCTTCGTTGTTGAGTGCTGCGAGGA